>JBOGRR010000001.1:0-53292 GCA_050749765.1 Thermoplasmata archaeon
GCCCGCATCCTCGCGACCACGCTCGTCTGCTCGCGACGCTCAAGGCACTCCGCGACCTCGGCAACACGCTCCTCGTGGTCGAACACGACGAGATGACGATGCGCGAGGCCGACTGGCTCGTCGACCTCGGCCCGGGGGCCGGGGTCCACGGCGGGGAGATCCTCTACGCGGGGACCCCCGCAGAGATCGCCGCAGCCCCCCGATCGCTGACCGGGGATTTCCTCAGCGGTCGACGCTCGATCCCGGTGCCCGCCCGCCGACGCACGCCGGGGGAGCGCTCGATCGTGATCCACGGGCCGCGGGAGAACAACCTCCAAGGGGAGGACGTCGAGGTCCCGCTCGGTCTCTTCGTCGCGCTCTCGGGGGTCTCGGGGAGCGGGAAGTCGACATTGATGCAGGAGATCCTGTACAAGGCGGTGCGGCGGCACCTCGGCCTCGGCCGAGAGGCCCCGGGAAAGCACGACTACATCGAGGGGATCGACCAGATCGATCGGGTCCTGCTCATCGACCAGTCCCCGATCGGTCGCACGCCCCGCAGCAATCCGGCGACCTACACTGGTCTCATGACGCCGATCCGTGAACTCTACGCGAGCCTCCCCGAGGCCAAGGCGCGCGGGTTCGCCCCCGGTCGCTTCAGCTTCAACGTCAAGGGCGGACGCTGCGAGGCATGTGAGGGCGACGGGGTGATCCGCTACGAGATGCACTTCCTGCCCGATGTCTACGTCGCCTGTGAGGAGTGCAAGGGCCGTCGGTTCAACGCGGAGACCCTCGAGGTCCGGTTCAAGGAGAAGTCGATCGCGGACGTCCTCGCGATGACCGTCGATGACGCGCTCCTCTTCTTCGAGAACCACCGACGCATCGCCTCTCGGCTCCGCCTCCTGAGCGAGGTCGGGCTCGGCTACGTCCAACTCGGGCAGAGCGCGACGACGCTCTCGGGCGGGGAGGCCCAGCGGATCAAGATCGCCTTTGAGCTCGGCAAGGTGCCGACCGGACGAACCCTCTACCTCCTCGACGAGCCGACCACGGGCCTACACTTCGCCGACGTCGAGCGGCTGCTCGGGGTCCTGTTCCGGCTGCGCGAGGGGGGAAACACCGTCGTCGTCATCGAGCACAATCTCGATGTCCTCAAGTCGGCGGACTGGGTGATCGACCTCGGCCCGGAGGGGGGCGCCGCGGGAGGCAAGGTCCTCGCGACCGGGCCCCCGGAGACGATCGCTCGGTCGCCCGCATCGCACACCGCTCGCTTCCTCGCGCAGCTATTGCCCAAACCGACGGCGCTCCGTCGGCTCGCCGCACGATGAGCGAAGAGGCGCCGCGCCCCGAGCTTCCGAGCTTCGTCCCCGCGAGCCAGCTCGCCGCCGAGTCGGGCGAGGGGTTCCGACGCGGACCGGACTCCGCCGGGGTCTACTTGTTCAAGTCACCGACCGGTGCGGTCGTCTACGTCGGCAAAGCGCTGAGCCTTCGGCGGCGGGTGCTCGACCATCTGCGCGCGCGCGTCGAAAAGGACGGCTCGATCCTCGCGCAGAGTGCGAGCGTCGAGTTCGTGCCCACGACCTCCGAGCGCGAGGCGCTCCTGCTCGAGGCGAGCCTGATCAAGCAGTACCAGCCCCCCCTCAACACTCTCTTGAAGGACGACCGTAGCTACCCGTACCTCGCGCTCACCCTCGGCGAACAGTACCCGCGACTCCTCGTCGTGCGCCGCCCACGTCGAGGGGCCGGGACGCTGCTCTTCGGTCCGTACACGAGCGCGCGCGACGCGCATGTCGTGGAGAAGCTGCTCGTCGACACGTTTCGACTACGCCGATGCGTGAAGCTCCCGAAGGAGACGTGCTTGTACTACCACCTCGGCGTCTGCAGCGCCCCGTGCGTCCACCTGATCTCCGATGCCGACTATCGCAAGAGCGCGGAGAATGCGGGCGAGGTCCTGCGCGGTCACGGCGCCGAGATCCGGCCGACCGTCGAGGCCGAGATGCGCCTGGCCGCCTCGCGCCAGGAGTTCGAGCGGGCCGGTCAGCTGCGCGACGCCCTCACGGGCTTGCGCGCTCTCCTCGAACACCAGCACGTGATCGGTCGGGGCTCCGGGCGCGTCGACGTCCTCGCCCTCGCCTACCCCGACGAGCCATCGACGCTGCGCGTCGCTGTCGGCCTGCTTCGGGTCGAGGAGGGGGAGGTCGTGCGCACCGAGCCTCACCTGCTCGCGATCCCGGCCGACGATCTCCCGGACCCGGGGGAGGTCCTCCGCCACTTCCTCGCCCAGTACTACGGCACTCAGCTCGATCTCCCCGAGCGGATCTACATCGAAGGAGCGCGCCCTCAGGGTCTCGACGCGACGCTCGACGAACTGTTCGGCGCCCGCGGCGTAGAGGTCGCGTTCCGGCCGGCCGGCCGCTACGCCTCGCTCGCCCGCCTCGCCGGTCGCTTCGCGCGCGCGAGCCTCCTGCCGGTCCCGGCAAGAGCCCCGCCGCGCGAGGTCCTCGTCGCGCTACAGAACCTCCTCGCGCTCCCGACGCTGCCCCGACGGATCGAGGGGATCGACATCTCGATCTTCCAGGGGCACGAGGCGGTCGGATCGCTGGTGGTCTTCGAGGGCGGCCAGCCGAAACGCTCCGAGTACCGTCGCTTCCGCATCCGCACCGTGGAGGGGACGAACGACTTCGCGATGATCGCGGAGGTCGTCCGCCGCCGCTACCTCCGTCGGCTGGCGGAGGAGGAGATCCTCCCCGACCTCCTGTTGATCGATGGAGGGCCGGGACAGCTCTCGAGCGCGCTCTCGAGCCTCGCGGCGCTCGGGCTCGCCGATCGCTTTCCGACGATCGGACTCGCGAAACGTGAGGAGGAGGTCTACACCGTGGAGTCGCGCGAGCCTCGCAAGCCGAACCCAAACTCCGCCCCGATGCTGCTCTTGCGCGCGGTCCGCGACGAGGCGCACCGCTTCGCGATCACCTATCACCGCACCCGACGGCGGATGCGCAACCGCGAAGAGATGGACGCGGCGCGTCGGCCGCCCGCCCGGCGCCCTGCGACCGAGACCGAGGTCTGATCCGCGGCGAACCGGGGCTGCACAACCCCTGGAAGCGGTCAGCGCAGCGGTCGGTCCGACGCTGTCGATCCGGCCGCCGCGGGAGATCGGCCCCTCGAGCCGGTCCCGACGGGCGGATCAACCGAGCATGATCCAGGTCATCTCCGGAGGCTCGAGATCCACCTGCCAAAGGGTCCCGATCACCTCGCCGAGGTGATGCGCCTCTTCCAACGTCGCCTGCATCACTCCGTCGCTCACCGTGCAATCGCGCGGCATCCATGGGGCCCGGACCCGATGACGCAGATCCGCCGGAGCAACGGTCCGGGTCCACGCACCGATCTCTCCCCAGACGCGGCGGGAGTAGGCGCGGACCCCGGCCCAGGTCTTCGGAGAGCGGTAGGGCATCGAACGGATCGACGCGAGCTCGTCGAGCCGATCCCGGACGATGTAGACCAACCACGCTTCCTGGACGTTCAGGACGTGGCTCAGGGTACGGATCCAGCTCCCGTGGGCGGTGCCTCGGTCTCGCGCTCCCTCGCGGTGGGACCGACGGGCGAGGACTCGCAGATAGCGCTCGAACAGCCGCTGGTTGTATCGACAGACCGTGCGCACCTGATCCGGGCGGAGCACGATCGAGTTCGACGCCCGGGTCCCGCGCATCGGTGCTCACGCCCTCCGAGATCGAGAGCTCGCCCGTCTACTTCCCGTTCGCTTTGCGATCGGGGGTGCCGATGAAGGGTAGCCCGTTGACGCGCCGAGCGACCTCGGCGGGGGGGAGCCGGCGCAGCTCCGTCTCCGGCTCGAGGATCGCGATGTCCAGCGCCTCGGGCGGGAACGGGGTCGGCGAGCCTTCGGCGACCGATTGGACGGCGAGCTGGAACGCCTGTTCCTCGTTGCGCGGCTCGGAGATCTTCTCTTCGAGGTAGTCGGCAACGGCGCGCCGGTTCCGACCGATCGCGTAGGCCTTCCAGCCGATCGTGGCCCCGCTCGGGTCGAGCTCGATGAGGCCCGGGACCCCGTTCGTGAACCCGCCGAGGAGCAGCGACACGGCGAACGGACGTGTTCCGCCGAACTGGGTGAACTGTTGGAGGAGCGTGCCGAGGCCGTTCCCGAGGAGCGAGTACGGCGCGATCTCCCCGTACATGATGCGGTGGCGCTGAGCCTCGACGCGCAGGTGCTCGACGAGGACGCGGGAGTCCGCGATGAGACCGGCCGTCACGCACCCGAGCCCCGAGTCGATCGCAAAGCTCTTCTCGATCGAGCCTGCCTCGGCGAGGGTCGTCACGGGCAGGTTGCGGAACGCGACGAAGACGATCCCGCCGGTGTAGGTGACCGCCACCGCGGTCCCGCCCATCTGGATCGCTTGAAGCGCGTACTCGACCTGGAAGAGGCGCCCGTCGGGGGAAAAGACGGTGCTCGCCCGATCGTACGCCATCTGGCCCGGTTGCATCTCCATCGAGGTTCACTCCCGAGAATCGACCCGAGGGAGTCCGGTGGGGGATTTGAGGCTACTGTGAGCCGTGAACCGAACGCCACCTCGTTGCGCCGGGCCCCGGGACGGCGGTTCCTCCGTCCTTCCGCGAGGGCGCAACCCTTTACCCCCGACCGCGCTCGGCGGCCGCGATGGAGGCGGAACCGATCGTCCTACTGCCGATGGCGTCGAGCCATCGCGGTGATCTGAGCCCGGCGTGCGTCCAGTGCGCGGAGGGCCGCAAGATGGTGCTCTTCGTGAGCGGGCTCTGCCGATTCCGTTGCTTTTACTGCCCGGTCTCGCCGACGCGGAACCAGAAGGACCTCACCTTCGCGAACGAGCGCCCGGTGCGCTGCGACGCGGACGTGCTCGACGAAGCGCGTTCGATCGGGGCGAGCGGAACCGGGATCACGGGGGGAGACCCGCTCGGGTTCATCGATCGCGTCGAGCACTACGTGCGTCTGCTCAAATCCGAGTTCGGCCCCGAGCACAACATCCACCTCTACACGCACGAGCCGAACGCGGAGAAGCTCGAGCGCCTCGCGCGCGCGGGACTCGACGAGTTCCGGCTGCACATCCCCCACTACCTCTGGGGGAACCTCGAGGGGGCCGGGGCCGCCTACCGCCACGTCCTTGAAGCGGCACCGGCGTGGGGGATCCGACGCGGGGTCGAGATCCCGGTGCTTCCCGAGAAGGAGACCGAGCTCGTTCGGCTGTTGCGGGCCCTGGATCGGATCGGCGTCGATTTCGTGAACCTCAACGAGCTCGAATTCTCCGAGACGAACGAGGACCAGTTGCATGAACGCGGGTATCGGCTAGATCCGCGCAACGGCTGGGGGGTCCACGGAAGCCGGGCCGTGGCCCAGCGGGTCGTGCGTACGGCGGGCCTGAGGATACCGGTGCACTACTGCTCCTCCCGATTCAAAGACTCCGTTCAGCTCCGGCAGCGCCTTCGCCGCCGCGCCGAGCGGACGGCGCCGCCGTTCGCCCAGCAGACGGAGGACGGGACGATCGTCTTCGGGGTCGTCGAGGCCCACGGACGCACGAACCTTCAGCGCCTCGCGGCCAAGCTCGCCGCCCTGGCCGAGCTCGAACCGGAAGCCTACCGCCTCAATTTCGAGCGTCGGCGCGTCGAGCTCGGGGCCCGTGCGCTGCGCCGGGTCGCGCCTCGGGTCGAGTCGCCGGCGTTCTGCGTCGAGGAGTACCCCACCGCGGACGCCCTCGAGGTCGAACGCGAGCCGCTCAATCGGGCCGCGTTCCCCGGCTTCGGTGGGACGTAACCCTCGTCACACTCGTGGCCGCCCCACGTGAGGTAGCGAGAGTCCCCGCGCCGATGCTTGATCGAACACGGTCCCCATCCCTCGTCCTCCGCGCCGTACCACATCGGGCACTCGAGGCACCACAGACGATGCGGCGTCGGGTCGGGCGCGGACGGTGCGGTCATGGGATCCGTTCGAGCCGCCCCCAGGCGGCGACGACCGAGTGCATGAGCTCCGCGACCGTGACCGGCCCTACACCGCCCGGAACCGGGGTGAGCGCGCCGGCCCAACCCTCGAGCGTGGGTGCGGCGTCCCCGACCGAGCGCATACTGCCCGGGCGAGCGGGGTCCGGCCCGGTCGAAAGCCCCACGTCGATCACCGTCGCGCCCTCTGGAACGTTCGAGCGATCGAGAAGTCCGGCGCGTCCGACGCACGAGTAGATCGTCCGCGCGCTCTGGAGCGCACGACGCAGATCGGATGACTTTGAGTGCGCGACCGTCACGGTGGCGTCGACCCCGCGCTCGAGCAGCAGCAGGGCGAGCGGAAGGCCCACGGTCTCGCTCCGCCCGAGCACGAGGGCCGGTTCGCCCGGGGCGAGCACTCCGTAGTGTCGTGCGATACGAACGGCCGCCCGAGCGACCGCGGGAACGTGGAGGGCGCGGTGGGTCGCCAATCTCCCGAGGCTGTGCGCGGAGACGCCATCGACATCCTTCTCCAACGGAAGTTGGTCGACCGCCGCCGGAAAGCTGAACTCCGCGGGGAGCGGGTGCTCGACGAGGACCGCGTGCACGCCCGGGTCGGCGGCGAGCTGTCGCACGCGTTCGGCGAGCTCCTTCGCAGTGTCGTTCGGAGCGAGCGACTCATCCCGGAATTGGACCCCGAGGGATTCGGCGATCTTCGCTTGGCGCCGACGGTACACCTCGAATGGACCGTCGACCGGGCGGTGGACGCTCGCCAGGACCGGGCGTCGAGCGGCGTTCGGTGCCGCTTCGATGCGTTGGCGGGTCTCCGCGTGGAGCAGTTCGGCGATCGGGCGGCCGTCGAGCCGGCGCGTGGGCGTGACCATCGACCGGCGTGAGAGCCGGGCGCCTTAGATAACGGAGCCTCGCGCGGAGTCGCGCCGCAGGCTCGCCGGGAGACCCTCGTAACGCGGTAAGCCATTTATAGCGCGCCACACTTGATTTCTGACGGAAGAGCTGCGGATCGTTCCGCGGCACTCCCCCAGGGGGATTTACGGGAACACCGGTGACGGAGAGTGGAGGGGATGAACCCTCTACCCCGACCCCCAGCGATCTCGACGAGTGGGGTCGCAAGCTCCCGTTCGCCAATACCTCTCAAGTCGAGATCCCTTCGCGGCTCCTCGACCAGGTCATCGGGCAGGACGATGCGGTCGAGGTCGCCAAGAAGGCCGCAACGCAACGCCGCCATATGATCCTCATCGGCGAGCCCGGCACCGGCAAGAGCATGATCGCCCGGGCCATGGTCGACTGCCTCCCGAAGGAGCAACTCCAGGACATCCTCGCCTACCCGAACGCCGAAGACCCGAACGAACCGAAGATCCGAGTCGTCCCAGCGGGAAAAGGCAAGGAGATCGTCGCCGCGCAGAAGCTCGAGGCGGCGCAGAAGAAGGAGCAGCGCACGATCCTCCTCGTCCTCGTCTCGATCGTGATCCTCGGGGCGTGCTTCTACTACGCCTACCTCTACCACGACATCACGGCGATCCTTCTCGGCTTCATCATCGTGGTCGTCCTCTACTTCATGCTCCGCTTCTCGGGGAGCCGCTCCGACCCGAACAGTACGGTCGCGAAACTCCTCGTCGCGCACACCCCGGAGGAGAAGCCGCCGTTCATCGACGCGACCGGTGCCCACGCGGGCGCGCTGCTCGGGGATGTCAAGCACGACCCGTTCCAATCCGGCGGACTCGAGACACCCCCCCATGAGCGCGTCGAGATCGGCGCGATCCACAAGGCGAACGGCGGCGTGCTCTTCGTCGACGAGATCAACCTGCTCAAGATCGAGAGCCAGCACTCGCTGCTCACGGCGCTGCAGGAGCGCAAGTTCCCGATCGTCGGCCAGTCGGAGCGCTCGGCGGGCGCCATGGTCAAGACGGAAGCGGTGCCGGCCGACTTCGTCCTCGTGGCCGCCGGGAACATCGACTCGATCCAGTCGATGCACCCTGCGCTGCGCTCGCGGATCCGCGGCTATGGCTACGAGCTCTACGTCAAAGCGACGATGGCCGATACCTACGAGAACCGGATGAAGCTCGTTCGGTTCGTCGCGCAAGAAGTCACCAAGGACAAGAAGATCTCCCACTTCGACATGGCCGCGGTCACGGAAGTGATCCGGGAGGCGCAGCGGCGCGCCGGCCGCTCCGGGCAGCTGACCCTGAGATTGCGCGAGCTCGGGGGCCTCATCCGCGTCGCGGGCGATATCGCGATCTCCGAGGGGAGCGCGAGCGTCCGAGCGGAGCACGTCGTCAAAGCGAAGCGTGCGAGCCGATCGCTCGAGCAGCAGATCGCCGACCGCTACATCGAGCGCCGCAAGGAGTATCGGATGTTCTCCGTCGAAGGGGCGACCGTCGGGGTCGTCAATGGTCTCGCGGCGATCAACGCTCAAAGCGGGATGTCCGAGTTCTCGGGGATCGTGCTCCCGATCGCCGCGGAAGTGACCCCCGCCCAGACGCGAGACGGTGGCGTCGTCGTCGCGACCGGTAAGCTCGGAGAGATCGCCCGAGAGGCGGTGCAGAACGTGAACGCCCTCATCAAGAAGTACACAGGCGCGGACATCTCGCGCTACGATATTCACATCCAGTTCGTCGGGGCATCGGACGGAGTCGAGGGGGACTCTGCGAGCGTGTCGATCGCGACGGCCGTCATCAGCGCCCTCGAGGGCGTGCCGGTCGACCAGTCGGTCGCCATGACGGGTTCGTTGAGCGTGCGCGGCACGGTCCTTCCCGTCGGCGGCGTCACGGCGAAGGTCGAGGCCGCCGCAGATTCTGGGATCAAGCGAGTGCTCATCCCCGAGGACAACCTCGACGACATGGTGCTCGAGTCGCGCTATCAGGGCCAGATCGAGGTCATTCCCGTGCGGACCCTGCGGGATGTGCTGAAGTACGCCCTCGTCGGGCAGGGGACTCAGAAGGAGAGCCTATTGGAACGCCTCAGCGCGATGGTCCACGCAACGGCCCGCATGAGCACCACCGAGTCGACCCCAGCTCCCGGAACTCCGCCGCCGCCCGCGCGCCCGACGGGGTCATGAAAGGTACGTTCCAGCCGCCGGCCCACCGCCCCATCTCCGCCGCGCGAGCGGCCGTTCCGCTCCTCGAGCCGTTCGGGGAGGAGCCCGACGAGGACCCGTTCGTCAATCGTCCGTGCTACGAGTTCAACGGGCGCCTCACGACGAGCTCGAACGACCGCCGCTGCGTGCACTGCCGACACTACCTGACCCCGCGGTGCCCGGAGATCGACGAGTTCCTCGACGACGTCGACGAGCTCGGCCCGGAATGAACGCACACCCGACCTACGGCCTGTTCGTGGGCCGCTTCCAGCCGTTCCACCGGGGCCACCTCGACGTGCTGCGCGCCCTGCGGCGCCAGCGACCGAACGAGCAGATCCTGGTCGGGATCGGAAGCGCCCAGGAATCCTACACGTGGGAGAACCCATTCACGGCCGGCGAGCGGTTCGAGATGATCGCCCACGCGCTCTCGGAGGCCCACCTCGACGGGGTCGCGCCGGTGCCGATCGCCGACATCCACCGGCACGCGTTGTGGGTCGCCTATCTCGAGTCGATCCTGCCACGGTTCGGACCGGTCTACACGAATAACCCGCTCACGCGGTCCCTGTTCGAGGACAGCGGACACCGGGTGGAGTCCCCGCCGCTCGTCGATCGCGAGCGCCTGGTCGGACGCGGGATCCGTGCCGCGCTGGCGCGGGGGGAATCGGTCGCCGATCGGGTCCCTCCTGCGGTCGGGGCGTGGCTCGAGGCCCACCATGCGAGCGCGCGCTTGAGAATGCTCCGTTCCACCGAGATGGAAGAGGACCCCGAGGCTCCCGGCGGATGATGAGCGCGCGTTCGGCCGCCAGCATTATAGGCCCCGCCCATTCGTCGGGCCGGCGACGCCACTGTAGCTCAGTTGGCAGAGCGGCTGATTCGTAATCAGCAGGTCGGGGGTTCAAGTCCCTCCAGTGGCTCGCCAACGTCCCCACCGAATGCTTTACATGGCGGGAGCCACCGTTGCGCGTCCGTGTCGAGCGAGGCCCCCGCCCCCGAGGCACGAGCGCGAAAGCGCGGGTGGCCGAAGTCTCCTCCACTGTTGCGGACCTCGAACTGGCTCCATCGCGTCGCGGCGATCGTCACCGTCGTGCTCCTCGTCTACGTCGGCTCGATTGCCTACTCGGCGGCCCACGTTTCCGTGCAGACACCGAACGGAGGGTTTGGTTCACTGGGGGGCCAGAGCCTCGGCCCGAACCGCGTCAGCTATTCGACCGAGATCAACCTCACAAACGGTGGGTTCTACTCGATCACCGGATTCTCGGTGAGCGTCGTGAGTTACCTTGCCGGCGGGCCGGTCGTCGGGGGCTACGCGGGCCAATCCACGACGATCGGTGCCGGAGCCCGGATGCAGATCCCCCTCCAGGTCGACGTTAACGTCGCTCCGGGATACCCCGGGCAGATGCTCCTCACTCAGAACGCGACCCTCGAGATCGAAGGGTGGGTCAATGCGACCCTCGGCTACCTCGTCAGCGCCTCCGTCGGGTTCACGGGCGGCAACGGCACCTCCTGGCACGCTCCGTTCGCGGACTACCGAGTGGGAGCGACGATCGCCGGACTCCTCGCCGACGCCACGCTCGAGTTTACCAACGGGCTCGATCTGACGCTCGCGGGGACGCTCACACTGACGCTCGTCGACGCGAGCGACGCCGCGTGCGGGTCGGGAACGATGGCCGTGAACGTGCCCGGGAGTCACTCGTTCTCCGGGTCCACGGAGATCGCCCTGAGCGCCGGTTGCACTCCCGCGTTTGCGGAGTCGACGCTGAGCGGCCCCGGGTATGCGCTCACGCTACCGGTGGTGGTACTCACATGAGCACCGAAGCGCAGGATCCGACCCTCCCGTACGGGCCGGCGCCCTATCGCCTCGCGGATCCCCGGGCGCACCCTCGCCCGTCCCCGTGGATGACCCGGATCGCGCTCGGCGGACTGATCTTCATCGGGATCTACTCGACGCTCGTCGTCCTGCCGGCGTTTCTCTTCACGCAGTTCCACAGCGCGGGTCTTCCCTCCCTGAGCGAGTCGCCGAACATGGTCCTCGTGGGAACCCTGCTTGCCGCGGTCGGTGCCGCCGCCTACGTGGTCCGACCGACCCGCGCCTATGGGCCGGTCGCGATCGGATGCGACGTGCTCGAGATCGTCTATCTGGTCCTGGTCTACCAACTCTCGCCGTTGAGCCTCTCGTTCGCCCAGAACGGAGGAGGCAGCGCCAACGGCATGTCGATCGCGCTCGCGATCGGCTTCGCAGGGATCATCCTGATCCTGATCATCGTCCAACTGCTCCACCTCGCGGGGGACGCGGTGACGACCGCGGAGGACATGCGTCGCCCCTACGAGCGGCTCTGGTACACCTTCCCCGTCCGCTGATCGGCGTCGGCTAACCGACGACGCTCACGTTGACGATGCGCACCGGAGTCCGCGGCACGTCCCGGCTGTCGCGCGGGACCCCCGCGATCTTCTCCACGACCGCCTGGCCGCTTCGGACCTTGCCGAAGACCGCATGGCGGTTGTCGAGGTGCGGGGTCGCCGAGAGCGTGATGAAGAACTGGCTCCCGCCCGTGTTCGGGCCCGCGTTGGCCATCGAGAAGACGCCCGGCCCGTCGTGCCGCAGCTCGCGGGAGAACTCGTCGGGGATGTTGTAGCCGGGGCCACCGGTCCCATCGCCTTTGGGGCAGCCGCCCTGGATCATGAACCCCGGGATCACGCGGTGGAAGGTGAGCCCGCTGTAGAACCCCTTCTTCGCGAGCTGGAGGAAGTTCTCGGACGTCTTCGGGGCGCGATCGACGAAGATCTCGGCGCGGATGTCGCCTTGCGTTGTGCGGATGAGCACGTTCGGATTTGCCATGACGGTTCCTCGGACCGAACGGGCATCACGGCTAGATGAAGTCGTCGCGGACCGCGGCGAGGTAGGCGAGCACCACGGCCACGACGATCACTCCGACGATCGTGCCGACCACATCGGCGTTGGTCAGCGAAAACGCGGGCGTCGCGTAGAAGAATCCCCAGATGACGCCGCTCAGTTGGCCGACGATGTAGAGGACCCCGACAACGAACATGACGATGAGCGCCCAGTAGCGCTGGTTCCATAGTCCGGTCGCGACCGCGAGGTAGATCAGGCCGAGGACGATCACCGCGACCGAGAGGATGACGGCATTGGTCGAGACGAACCCCAGGAAGGTTCCCGTGGTAGGAGCGGCACCGAAGCCCCAGCCGATCGCGGATGCGATCAGGACGATGACCCCGAAGACGATCGTGACGAATCCGACGATCCCGATCACGACCGCGATGAGCGCAGCGCCGAACGCCCGCTCTTGCGGCATCGACACTTCCGGAGTAGCGCGACCCGTTACTTGAATGCGTCGGGAAGAAGGGTGCGGCCCCCAGGGATTTAACGGCCCTCCCGCCTCGGGCCAGCGTGCTCGATGACTCCGAACTCCCGCATGGCACAGCGCTCCTCGGTGACTCCGAGGAGGTCGTCGTGCATTTTGACGGCGCGTGCCAGCCGCCGAAAGGAGGCGGGGTCGCCACCTACGGCTACACGATCGACGCGCCGGGGGCGCATACCGAGGGGTTCGGGCTCGCCGTACGCCCCGGGACGGAGCACGCGACCAACAACGTCGCGGAGTACTCGGGGGCGATCTGCGCGCTCGAAGAGCTCCGGGCCGGAGGCTACCGCGGCCGCGTCGTCCTGCGCGGGGACAGTCAGCTCGTGATCCGCCAGATGACCGGGGAATACGAGGTGCGCGCCGAGCACCTGAAGGCCTACCACGATCGACTCTCCCAGCTCGTCCGCGAGTTCGCGCTGGTGCGGTTCGAGTGGGTCCCGCGCGATGAGAACCTCCGGGCCGACGAGCTCAGCAAGGTCGCGCTCGCGAACGAGCTCCGCGCGGCTCGACGTTCGGCTTCGAAACGGTCGGCGCTCTCGACCGATGAGGCCTAGATCCACCGCACGGTGTAGATGAGGGTCCGACCCTCGGTCGCGGCCCGCACGCGGGCGGCATCGACATGCGTCGCATAGGCCGCCGCCGCTTCCAGCGTGAGGCGGTGGCGAGGCCGATCGGTGGTCGGTAGGGCGAAGAGGGGACCAGGGGCCGAGATCGATTCTGGGAGCGGAGGAGGCGTTCCGGACAGTCTCATCGCGCCCCGCCGCGGCCCAGGCCTCGAGGTCTATGCACCGGGTTCATCCCACCGCTCCGAGCGACTCCGGGAGCCCTACTTAAAGCACCGCGTGGACGCGCAACTCACACGCTCGAGACGTCGCACGACTTGATATGGGGAGGTACTTTCTTCCCGCTCGATGGGCGAGCCCTCCGCGGTGATCGAGCGCGCCGAAGGCGAGCTACTCGAGTGCGCCGTCGAGGCCAGCCGGGCCGACTGGGTCTACTCGACCTACGTGAACGATGACACCGAGGCGCTCTCCTCGCGCGCGAACGCCCGCCTAATGGATCGGACCGTAGCCTACGCGAAGGAGCTCGCGCGAGGTTCGGTCGACGGAGCAGGCCCCGAGGTCGCTCGCAAGACGAGGCTCCTCCGGGTCTCTCTATCGTTGGTCGCACCGTCGGGGCCGGGAGACGCAGAGCGTCTCGCGGCCCTCGTCGCACGGATGCAGGGTCACTACGCCAAGGGGAAGTTTCCGATCACGGGCCGGCCCGAGCCGCTCAACCTCGAGGCGCTCTCTCAGATCCTCGCGCTGAGCTCACGCCCCGCCGAGCTCGAGGAGGCATGGACCGCTTGGCACCGGGTCGGGGAAACGATGAAGGGGGACTTCACGCAGTACGTAGCGCTCACCAATCGCGGTGCGCGAGAGCTCGACTTCGCGGATACCGGGGCGATGTGGCGATCTCGCTACGACATGGAGGCGGACGCATTCGCGGCCGAGATCGAGCGTCTCTGGGGTGAGGTCCGACCGCTCTACGTGTCGCTGCACACCTATGTGCGCCGGCGTTTGCGCGAGCGCTATGGCGATTCGATCGTCCCGGAGCGTGGCCCGATCCCGGTCCATCTCCTCGGCAACATGTGGGGTCAGACGTGGGACAACCTATCCAGCTGGATCGCTCCGGCTGGCTCGGAGCCGGGATACGATCTCACGAAGATCCTCACCGCGCGCCACACCTGCCCGCTCGATATGGTCCGATACGCCGAACAATTCTTCGTGTCGCTCGGGCTCGATCCGCTCCCCGAGACGTTCTGGCAGCGGTCCATGTTCGCGCGGCCCGCCGATCGGGAGGTCGTCTGCCACGCCTCGGCCTGGGATGTCGACTACGTAGACGATCTACGGATCAAGATGTGCATCGAGATCACCGCGGAAGACTTCCAGGTGGTCCACCACGAGCTCGGGCACAACTACTACCAACGCGCGTACGCTCGCCAGCCGTTCCTGTTCCGCGAGAGCGCGCATGACGGCTTCCACGAGGCGGTCGGAGACACGATCGCGCTGTCGATCACGCCCGAGTACCTGGTGAAGATCGGGCTACTCGATGCGTTGCCGTCCTCCGAAGGCGACATCGGCCGGCTGCTGCGGACCGCGCTCACAAGCATTGCCTTCCTCCCCTTCGGGCTCGCCGTCGACCGCTGGAGGTGGAAGGTATTTTCCGGTGAGATCGAACCTTCTCGGTACACTTCGAGTTGGTGGGAGATGCGCGAACGCTACCAAGGAGTCCGGCCCCCCGGTGCCCGCACCGAGAGTACGTTTGACCCCGGCGCCAAGTACCATGTCCCGGCGAACGTACCGTACATGCGCTACTTCCTCGCGCAGATCCTCCAGTACCAGTTCCACCGCGCGCTCGCTCGCTCGATCGGCGCGAAAGGTCCGCTCCATCAGGTCTCGATCTACGGCCACCCCGAGGCCGGTGCGCGGCTCGGTCAAATGCTGTCCATGGGCGCGTCGCGGGAGTGGCCCGATGCCCTCGATGCGATCACCGGGGAGCGGAGCATGAGCGGGCGCGGGATCCTCGAGTACTTTCAGCCGCTGCAGAAGTGGCTCGATGAGCAGAACCGAGGGCAGCCCGCAGGGTGGTGAGCCAACGGGGCCCAGCGGGGCCGAGCATTGCCGGTCCCGGCGTCTTCCCGGACTCTCTTCAGCGAGGAACCGACCCCGCGGCGATTCCGTCGTTCGGATCGCGGGATCGGACAGATTCGTCGCCGGTGGGGCCGCCGGACTCTAGGTGGAAGTCGCCGGGCGCCGCCGTCGCCGGTCGGCGACGATCGTCACGTAGCCGAGCAACGCTAGGACGATCGCGAACCAGAGGAATTGGATCGGAGCCCATGCTACCGGTATCACCCCCGTCGCGAAGAGGGCCCCGAAGCTCGCCGCGACGAGAAGCACGAGCAGGGCCAACGCGGTGGCGGGGAACGCGCCCGGCATCGCGCGCCGGGCGACATACGTGATCAGCGTGAGGCCAATGACGAGCAGTACGAGCACCCCGGCCGCATAGGTGTGGACCGTACCAACGATGGTTCCCGGGTCAGCGAGGCACGCGGGAAACTGGGCGCACGAGATCGACTCCGCGTTCCCGTAGGTCACGATCAGGGTGACCGCAGCGAAGATCAACGCGATCGAAACGAGCGCGAGGCCTTCGGTCACCCGTGCGCTCCGCTCCGTCGCCGCCACGTTCGGTCTCGACCCCCGGGCGATTCATCTCGATGGCGTGCGGACTGCGATGAGGATTTGTGCGGACGAATGATGTAAGGTCGAGTTCGCGGAGACCGTCGAATGGGACGCATGGCGACGAAGGCCCGCCGGGCGCGATTGGCCATCTACGAAGGGCATGCCGACCTCTACGACCGAGTCTACTCGTTCAAGGACTATGGTCACGAAGTGCGCCAGCTTCGGCGGATCCTTCGTCTCCACGGGATTCGTCCAGGGGCGCGACTGCTCGACGTCGGGAGCGGGACGGCCGAGCATCTCGTTCACCTTGCCCCGCACTACGACGTTGTCGGGCTCGACGCGAGCATCGAGATGCTCCGTGTAGCTCGTTCGAAGCTGCCCGGGGTCCGCTTCTACCGCGGGCGGATGGAGACCTTCGACCTCGGTCGTCGCTTCGACATCATCACCTGCTTGTTCTCCGGGATCGGCTGCGTCCGCACACTCGGCGCACTTCGAGCCACGGTCCGACGCATGTCGGCTCACCTCGCGCAGGGGGGGCTGTTGGTGGTGGAGCCGTGGCTCGAGCCGAGCGCCTTCGAGTCGGGTCACTCCCATCTCCTCACCGTCGATGAGCCCGACCTCAAGATCGCAAGGTTGAGTTTCGGGAGCCGAGAGGGCCGAACCTCGGTGATCGAGATGCGCTATCTCGTGAGCGATCCTCACGGGATTCGATCGTTCCACGAGCGCCACGAGATGGGCCTGTTCACACGTTCGCAGATGATCCGCGCCTTCGAGGCGGCGGGGCTCCAGGCCGAGCACCGGAGCTCGGGCCTGTCGGGCCGAGGGATCTATCTCGCGAGGGCCGCCCCGGTCACGGGGCGCTCAGTGGCGGCTCATCGTACCCGGCGATGAACCCCGCGGACGTCGTGTGATTCACGAGGGGCCTGTTCGTGAGCCTGCCGTTGCTAGTGATCGCGACCTAGCCGTCGGCGGTCACGATCCAGGTGTTCCGGAGGACGACTCGGATCCCCCGACCCCGGATTCCCCCGTAGGTGATCGTGTCGCCGTAGCGGATCGAGCGGTCGCGCAGCAGGAACCCCCGACGACAATGTTGCTCAGCGTCGATTGGAAGGCTAGCGAGACGACCAGTGCGAGAATCCCGATAGGGTGAGTATGGCGAGGATCTACGCGAGCCCGGTATCGGCGACGATCACGATCGCCGCGAGGATGAGGGCCACGAACCTACCCCGTTCGGGGATCGCGTGGGCGGTCGCCCTTCGCGCGCCGGCTCGAAGAGCGAGGCGGCTGAGCGCATGCCCGATCAGCTCGAAGATCACGAAGAAGCCAGCGGCGATCGCGATCGGCCCGACGGTGAGGATGAGCCACCCTGGAGGTTCCATGTGCGGGAACCACGGGACATCCGTTGGCACGGCTATGCCTGCATCGGCAGGCGCGGAGCTTTCTCCGGGCCGCCGAACCGAGCTTGGCCGCTCGAACCGTAGGTATATCAGTCGGGAGCCGAAGTTGAAGTGAGTCACGGAATGGCCGAATCGATCGCCCTCTCGATACCTGCGCCCGACCGCTCGCCGGTACCCGAGATCCTGAGCACCGTCTGGGACCGAAGGCCCGCGCTCCTCGACACCGTACGGGGCCGATGGCGTTGGCGAGAGTCCGCGGAACGCATATCCGAGGTGCGCGAACTTCTGTTGTGGAAGCTCGTTCCCGGCTCGATCTCCATCGACCTCACGAATTTCGCCGCGCTCTCGTTGGAAGCCAATCGCCCCGGTGACCACCCGAGCGAGGTGATCCTGTATCCCGCGCGGACCGAGGTCGCTGGTACCGAGGGGCGGATCGCCGTAGGGCTCCTGCTCTTCTACGCGCTACCGTCCTCTCGCATGGACGGGGCCGCCCCTGAACGGGCGCGGGCCTACTACCGCGTCATCGAAACGCTCGACCACTGGGCGGATGCCCTCGCTCAGCTCCACCCCGACCGCGAGGTTCGAGCGATCGACCTGCCGATGCCCGGTTGGATGCAGCAGCTGGCCCGACCCACCACCGCGAACGCTTGCCAATTGCTATCTTGAGTGGACACGGGGGGATTTGAACCCCCGACCTCTGCTTTGCGAAAGCAGCGATCTTCCGCTGATCTACGTGCCCAGCTCGGGCCCCGGACGGCATCTCGGCCTTAACGGTTCCGAGGCGCCGCTCACCTCTCATACGGACGGCGGCTCCGGTCGTCGAATGGACATCGTACGGATCGACATCGAGGAGCTCGAGCTTGCGCTCGTAGAGCCGTTCGAGACCAGCTTCGGCGTCGAACTGAGGCGCCGCTTCCTCCTCGTGCATCTGGAGGATGCACAGGGGACCGAGGGATGGGGGGAGTGCGTCGCTTCGCGCGAGCCGCTCTACAGCGAAGAGACCGTCGCGAGCGCGTGGTCGTTCCTTGCGGAGTGCGTGGTCCCCCGCTGGCGCAAGACCCCACCTTCCGACCTCGAGGGCGTCACCCGCCTTCTCGCCGCCTTCCGTGGGAATCGAATGGCGAAGTCGGCCCTCCAGCAGGCCCTGGTCGATCAGAGCGCCCGCCGTGCGAGGCAGCCTCTGGCACGCTGGCTCGGTGGACGACGCTCTCACATCCCCGTCGGCGTCAGCGTCGGCATCCATCCCACCGCGAGCCGGCTGGTCGCGCGCGTCGGACGGTATGTGGACGACGGCTACCGACGTATCAAGTTGAAAGTTCGTCCCGGGTACGATGCGGAACCGGTCTGTGCGGTCCGCCGAGCGTTCCCGGATCTCACCCTCTGGGTCGATGCCAACCAAGCCTACGCTCCCACGGCCGGCCCGCGAATCGCCGCGTGGGCCCGACAGTTCCGAGTCGCTCAAGTCGAGCAGCCGTTTCCGGAGCGAGCCCTGCGCGCTCACGCCCGGCTAGCCCGTCGGGCTCCGTTTCGAGTGTGCCTCGACGAGTCGATCGTTGATTCCGAGAGCCTGGACGACGCGCTAGACGTCCGAGCCATGACGAGCGTGAACGTGAAAACCGGGCGGATCGGGGGTCCCCTGGTCGCCCGAGAACTCGCCCGTCGCGCGGTCCGTCACGGGGTGGTGGCGTGGGTCGGGGGCATGCTCGAGAGCGGCGTCGGGCGGGCGCATAACGTTCATTTCGCTTCGCTCGGAGCGTTCACGCTGCCCGGTGACATTTCCGCGAGCGACCGGTACTACCTGGACGAGATCATCGACCGACCGTTCGCGCTCGAACGGGATGGGACCCTCGCCGTACCCTCCGGCCCGGGGACCGGTGTCGAGCTGGCCGAGCCCGCTCATCGACGAGCGGTGCGACGACGACGCAGCTACCGCTTGAAGTGAGCGGCGCCGGCCCGGGGGACTCCCTACCCTTACACTTCGAGATCAGGCCGGGCTGAGCGCCAGCGGGAGCGTCTGGGCATCGGGCGGGCTCGTGCGCCGGGCGGTCGTCGCCGCCGACTCCGCTTTCGGAGCCGGAGGTTCGGCAGCGGCTTTCGTCGCCGGGGGAGTCCGCGGCGGCGCGGGTTTGCGCATGGTGACGACCTGGTGCTCGTCGGCATCGTAGCGGAAGAGCTCGGCGTACCGGCCCCAGTTGACGATGTTCTGGACGACCTCGTCCGACGGTGCGGTGGTGAATTCCACGAGGCGTGCGAGCTCCTCGTCGGAGAGGCGGTGGTGGGGCGCGCTGTCGAGGGCTCGGATCAGCGTGCGGAAGAGGGTCGTGCGCTTGAGCTGCTCGCGGACCGTGAGCTTGCGCTCTCGGATCGACCCGGTGAGGAACTTTCGTCCGGTCTCGGTCAGGCTCGCCCGCCCGTCATCGACCTTGACGAAGTCGAGGGCTTCCGAGAAATCGATCGATGGGAGGATCTCATCGATCTCGAGGTCGAGGTCATCGGCCAGACGAGCTACGTCGTCCGACCCTTTGTGACTGTCCATGAGGACGAGCAGCCCCGTCAGTTCCGAGACCGAGCATTTGGGGTAGGTGGTAGGCATAGAGGACCGCTGCAGGGAGTGGGAGGGAGCCCGCCCTTAAGACTTCTCCAACGGGGCCGGAGGGGTGGAAGTTGGGCTCGGCGCGGTCCCGGGCCCGCCCGGCCGCACGCCCTCGGTGATCAGCGAGTACACGCGGTCCGTTAGCTCGTAGAACGACTCCGACTTTCGGTCCCGAGGGCGGGGGAGGTCAACGCGAACCTCGGCGAGGACGCGGGCCGGCCGGCGAGAGAGGACGAGGACGCGGTCCGCGAGCACCAGGGCCTCTTCGATGTTGTGGGTCACGAGCATGACGGCATCGGGCGGCAGGCTCGGATCCCGCCAGAGCTGGAGGACCTCCTCTCGCAGCCCCTCCGCGGTGAGCGGATCGAGGGCGCTGAACGGCTCGTCCATCAGCAGGATCGACGGTTCGACCGCCAAGGCTCGTGCCAGCCCGACCCGCTGGCGCATTCCACCGGAGAGCTCGCGCGGGTACGCTTCTTCGAAACCTACCAGCCCGGTGACCGAGATGTAGCGGTCGACGGTCGACTGAACCTGGTCGGGCGTGCGGTCGAGGGCCTCCAGGCCGAAGGCGACGTTCTCCTTGACGGTGAGCCACGGGTAGAGCGCGAAGCTCTGGAAGACCATCGCCATGCCTCGGCAGACCGAGCGGACCTCCTGCCCGCGGAATCGCACCGTCCCGCCCGTGGGCCGGTCCAACCCTTGGACGAGCCGGAGCAGGGTCGACTTCCCGCACCCCGACGGGCCGACGATCGCGACGAAGTCGGAGTCGGAGACCTGAAAGGAGATGTCCTGCATGATGGACATGGTGCCGTGGCGACCGGCGAAGCTCTTGTCGACGTGTTCGACCTCGATGAGCGTCATCGCACCCGCCTCCCTGCGTACTCAGTCGTAGCGGTACTTCGTCGTCGCGCGCCGATATAGAGGCTTCCACACAAGCTCGTTGATCACGACGACCGTCGCTACGAGCGTGAAGAGGGCGGCGACCATCAACGGCAGTCCGTTGACCCCGCTGGGCTCGCTGTAGCCGATGTCGAGGAGATAGCCGACCCCGAACACGTGGAACGTCGGACCGTTCTGGATGTTGAGGTACTCGGCCACGATCAGCGTGTTCCATCCACCGCCGAACGCCGTGATCGCGCCGGTCACGAACGCGGCGAAGGACCCCGGCAACAGCACCTTGCGAAGGAGCGATCGTTTTTCGACCCCGAACGAACGGGCCGCCTCCTCGAGGTCCGGCGGCACGCTCCGGAGCCCCGCGAGCAGGTTGAAGAAGAGATACCAGATCATGCCGGTCATCAGCATCACGATCGATGCGCCCTCGGGCGAGATGTATGGCACGAGCTGGAAGACCACGACGGGGAAGAGGGCCGTCGCCGGGATCGAGGAGATCACCTCAATGATGGGGAGGCCGACCCGGCCGTGGCGGCTGGGCCGAGCGAGCGCGATCGCGAGCGGCAGCGCGATCGCGAGGCACAGCGCGAACGCGGCGAGGACGCGCAGGAGTGATGCGCCCATCGCGAGCGGCAAGCTCCACATCTGATCGATCACCGACGGCGCGATCGGCTGGGTGTAGATCCCATAGACCGCCACGCCGATGGCGATCAAGATCAGCCAGACGAAGATGAGGACCGCGCCGAGCGCCACCCACCCGATCGCCGTCCGGGCCCGGGGGCGCTCCCGGCGGCGGGCCCGCGAGGTAAAGGCGGCGAGCTGGGCGAACGGCGTGCTGATCGCCACGACCCCGGCGCGTACGGCGCGCGTCGCGATCGTCGCGGCCCGCCGTACTCGAGTGGGGCGCGCCGCCCCATCGACCTCGTTCTCCCCGCTCGGACTGGTATCGTAGCGGTAGCGCTCGGCGATGTGGCCGAGCGGGCGCCACAACAGGAAGTCCATCGCGACGATCAGCAGGACCAGCGGGATCAGCCCCGCGAGGAACGCTTCCCCATTCCCCGCACCGGCGGCGATCGACAAGTAGCTCCCGATCCCCGCGAGCGGCTGGCCGCCACTGCTGGTCGTGAAGATCTCCGCCTCGACGAGGAAGAACCAGCCGCCGGTCCATGAAAGGATCGAGTTGTAGACGAGGCGGTTGACGGTGGCCGGAAAGACGACCCGCCGCATCCGTTGGACGCCGGAGGATCCGAAGGAGTCCGCCGCTTCGCGGAGATCCGAGGGCATCGACTTGAGCGACTCGTAGACACCGAAGACCATGTTCCAGGTCATCGCGGTGAAGATGAGGAAGACGCTCGCGACATTTGGTCCAAGCCAGTCGTTCGGGCCGAAGACGGCGACGAAGAACACGATCGCCACGGGAAAGAAGCCGAGGATCGGGATCGACTGCAGAATGTCGAGGACGGGGATCATGACCCGCTCGCCGGTCCGACGGGTCGCGGCGAAATAGCCGTAGGCGAGCGCGAAGCCGAGGCTCGCCGCGTAGGCGGCGAGCATGCGGCAGAACGAGTAGAGAAGGTCGACGCTGGCGGTCGGAAGGTTCGAGAGCAGCGTCGATCCCGAGAGCCCGATTGTCGCGACGGTCGCGGGGACGGCCGCGACGACGATCGCGAGGTAGAGGATCGCCGACCGCCGGGCCGAGCGCGACCACTCACTCGGAGTCGGAAGGGCCGTGCGCGGAGGAGGCGACGACGGCCCGCTGGAGCGGGAGCCGTCGCTCGCCGATCCGATGCCGGCTAGATCCGGACCCATCGTCGAACCCCCCTCCACGCGAGCCGCTCGCGGCCATCGTCGGTTCGGCGACGACTCTCGCTCTATTTGTGCGGAGTGGTCGGACGAGCGGCGGACCCGCTCCGCTGCCCGACGTCGGCCGAGGTCGCCGACTTCCCGAGGCAACGTTTATGAACGGCCCCCCGCTCCCCGGCGATGTAGCCCCGTAGTGTAGTGGCCAAGCATGCGAGACTCTGGATCTCGCGACGCAGGTTCGAACGCCGCGTGCGCGCGCCCGTCCGCGGGCCGAAACTCCTGCCGGGGCTACTCTCGGGCGCCACACGGATTCACGATGCGGGGGTGCTCCAGTTCGGCCAAACCGGACCGCGCCGCGGCCGGGACCACCGAGGCAGGGCTTAGGACCCTGTTGCCCAGGGCATTCGCCGGTTCAAACGGCCGTCGGGAGAGCGCCTTCCGCGGTCGGAAACTCCGGCCCCCCGCATATCTCGCCGAGTGAGCCGATGCCGAACGGAGCAAGCCCGAGCCGGGACGCGGGGATCCTCTCCCCCGTAGAGATCCTACGACTCTCGTCGGTAGAGGTCGATCGGATGATTGATCGCCTGGAAGCGACGGTTCCCGAGATGCCGGCGTGGGCGGATCTAGGCCGGACCGGTGCCCGGGAGGCGCTCGTGATGGGCGACACTCACGGAGATTGGCCGTCGGTCGTTTCGGTCGTCGACCGGTTCCTGGACGGGGAGAATCTCGCCCTCGTCGGCCTCGGAGACTACGTCGACCGCACTCCGGCGGACTGCCCGCTCGGCTCGGCGGCCAACGCACTCTACCTCCTCCAGGTCGCGGCCTCGAACTCCCCCCGGGTCGTGCTGATCCGGGGGAATCACGAAACGGTGGACCGCATCCCCGTCGCGCCTCGATCGCTCGAACCCGAGATCGAGCGTGCCTGGGGCGTGTCGAAGGTGCGCGCGCAACGCATCGTGCGCTTGCTGAACCGCGGACCCATGGCCGCGACGAGCCCGTCCGGCGCCTATCTGGCCCACGGAGGGTTCCCGCGCTCGCCGCGACCGGATCCTTGGACCCGCGCGGTCGATCCGCAGAGCCTGGCTCGTCTCGCGGAGATCGCGTGGGCGGATTGCTCCGCCTCGCGCAATCGACGCAGCGTGGCCGCGCCCTTCGATGGGGAGGAGACACGGGAGTTCCTCGCCGAGGCCGACCTCTCGGTCTTCGTGCGCGGGCACGACCCCGACATCACCCGCAAGGTCCTCTTCGATGGACGATGCATCACCCTACACACGACCCGGTACTACGCGCGATACGGTGGGGTCATTGCGGCACGGTTGCCGCTCCTTGGAGCCCTGCGGACGGTCGACGAGCTCCCGATCGAAGAGGTTCCCGACTCGCGAGTCCCCCGCTAGGGGGGGCGCTCCCCCGAAACCGGTGATGTTGGATCCTGGGCGGTCGGTCGCTCGAGCACGTACGGGACCGACGGGTGGTGGGGGAGGTACTCGGGGGGGCGCTGGCCCGTAAGCGCGTAGATCGTGCGCTCGGCGATCCGGCAGGCGTTGTCCGCGATCCGTTCGAAATGGCGCGCGACGAGGATTTCGTTGCTCGTGCGCTGGCCACTCATCGGATCGAAGAGGAGTTGCCGCACGGCGATGCGGTTCGTCTCCCGGTGCATCCGGTCGATCTCGTTGTCCCGGTCGAAGAGCGAGCGGGCGAGGTCGTACTTGTCGTGCTCGAGGGCGTCGAGCGCGAGGGCGACCTGCGACTCCGTGAGGATGTCCATGTTCTGCAGGTGCTCCCTCAGTTCCGGGAGATCCGGGCGACTCTCGGGCGTCGTGATCCGGGCCATATCAAAGCCCAGTCGGCCGATCCGGTCGAGGTAGGTCGTGGCTTTGAGGATCGCGACCGCAGTACGGAGGTCCTTGCCCGCCGGCTTGCGGAGTAGAAGAAAGGAGATCGTTTCGTGCTCGATATCCACCTCGAACTTCGCGAGCCGCTCATCGCGGTCGAGCACGCGTTGCGCGAGCTCGAGGTCGCACCGCTGGAACGCCGTCCAACCGTCGTGGACCATCGCGAGGGCCCAATAACCCATCTCGGTCGCGTGGAGCTTGAGGCTCGTGACCTCTCGGTCGTACCCGCGCGGCGTCTCTCCCGGTGTGGCCTCTTCGTCCGTCATCCGAACCTCCCCGTGATGTACTCTTCCGTCAACTTCTCCTTCGGGCGCTCGAAGAGGTCCTCGGTCCTCCCCACCTCGATGAGGCGCCCTTGGTAGAAATAGGCAGTTCGGTCCGAGACCCGGGCCGCCTGATTGACCGAGTGAGTGACGAGAACTACGGTCATCTCCTGGCCGAGCTCTTCGAGCGCGAGCTCGACGCGCTGGGTCGAGACCGGGTCGAGGCTCGACGTCGCCTCGTCGAGCAGGAGGACCCGTGGTCGCACGGCGAGCGCACGGGCGATGCACAGGCGCTGCTGCTGTCCCCCGGAGAGGGAGAGGGCCGGCCGATCGACATCGTCCTTGACCTCCTCCCAAAGGCCCGCGCGCACGAGCGACGCCGCAACCTGCTGTTCGACGACGTCCTCCGGCTCGTGCTCGAGGCGGAGTCCAAAGGCGACGTTCTCGTAGATGCTCATCGGGAAGACCGTCGGCCGTTGGAAGACCATGCCGACTCGGCGCCGGACCAGCACCGGATTGATCTCGGGAGAGTAGATGTTCTGCCCGAGGTAGAGGACCGTACCCCGTACCTGCAGGCCCGGGGTCATCTCGACCATCCGGTTGAGCGTCCTCACGAAGGTGGTTTTGCCGCACCCCGAGGGGCCGATCACTGCGGTGAGCGTTCGAGCCGGAAGGTCGATGTTCACGCTATCGAGGATCTTGCGTCCTGTCGGGGTCACTACCGAGAGGTCCCGGACCGTCATCACGGGACCCGCGTCGATCGGTGTCGAAGGGGACTCGGGGATCGCGCTCACTGGAACAGACCCGCGAGGCGCTTCTCGGAGCGCCAGGAGATGAGACGCACGACGACATTGAGCGCGATCACGGTCACGATGAGAAGGAACGCGGCTTCATAGGCGAGATAGAGGAGGGAGGGGACCGGGCTGGTGAGATTGTAGAACACGGTGCCGGTGATGAACCCCGCCGGGCCCGCGAGGCCCGCCGGAGCGTACCCCGAGTAGCTGAGCGTCAAGATGAGCGTCGCTGTTTCCCCCACCCCGAGCGCGACGGCGATGAACGTCCCGTTCAAGATCTGCGGGAGCACGATGGGCCGGGCGACGCGCAGGATATAGTCGCTCGGCCGAGCGCCACTCCCGTAGGCGGCCTCGCGAATGTGGCGGGGGACGGACGTGAACGCGAGGTCGGTGGCCCGGAAGATGTACGGCGTCATGAAGACCGCCGTCGTGAGGCCTGCGGCTAGGATACCCTGCCCCCAGCCGAGATAATCGACGAAGAAGAAATACCCGAAAAATCCGAGGATGATCGCGGGCAACCCGGCGAGCGTGTTGGCTCCGAGTCGCATCCACGAAGCGACTCGATCCGGCAAGAACTCGGCGACGGCGATCCCTCCTAGCAGGCCGAAGGCAAGTGCGAAGGCCGTCGCGATGACCATCAGCTCGATGGTGCCGACGATCGGACCGTACAGCCCCGCGCCGATGGGGCTCGGCTGGAAGTCGCTCAGGGTGAAGTGAGGGAGCGCTTGGGTCGCGATCCAGTAAACGACATCGGCAATCGGAACGATCGCGACGCCGAAAAGCAGCGCCAGCAGCCATCCGATCGACCGGTCGAATCCCAGGTGCCATTTCACGAGTCGGCGACGCGCGGTCGAGAGGTCCTGGGCCCCCGGCGGCGCGGGGGCGACGGCGAGCGCATGCACCGCGGACATCGTCCCGTCTACCCCCCTCCGCCCGACCGGACGAGGCGCATCGTGAACCAGCGACCGAGGAGGTTCACCGTCACCGTGATCGCCGTGAGCAGCAGCGCGATCTCGACCAGGGCGTTCAGCAGCGACGGCTGGACCAGCGCCTGGTCGAAATCCTGCAGGATGCTCGCCGTCAAGGTCGAAGTGGGGCTGTAGGCATTGACCGGGAATTGCGCGGTCGTGCCGATCAGGAAGAATACGGCGACCGCCTCCCCAATCGCTCGCGCGAACCCGAGCAGCCCCGCCGCCCACACCCCCCGGCCCGCGTAGCGAAGGCTGATCCGACGGGTGACCTCCCAGCGCGTTGCCCCTAGCGCGAGCCCGCTCTCCACCAGATCGCGAGGCACGGTCCGTAGGGCGTCGCGGATCAGCACGGTCGTGATCGGGAGGACCATGAGGACCAGGATCGTCCCGGCGAGCAGGATCCCGAAGCCCGTCGAGCTGATCGGTCCTTGGAATCCTGGGATCCAGCCCAGGTTCTGAACCATCCATGGCTCGATCGACGTCGCGTAGATCGGCGCAAGGAAGAGCACGCCCCAGATCGCGAACACCACGCTGGGTACGCCCGCGAGCAGGTCGATGAACGGATCGAGGACCCGGCTCAAACTTCGCGGCAGATACACTACCGAGGCGATCGCGACCCCGAGCGAGACGAGCATCGCGATGGCGAGCGCCGGTAGCGCGGTGACCATGGTGCCGAGGATCAGCGTTTGGGTTCCGAAGAGCCCGGAGGCGGGGTTCCACTCGGGGCCGAAGAAGTTCGATGCGTCGAACGCCCCGAGGTTCGAGAAGTACGCGAGGATCCATATGAGGAGAACTATCAGCGCGATCGGAACCGCGGCCGGGGCGAGAGCGACGAGCCATCGTCGGCTGGGGCGGATCTCACCGGAAGTTGCCGTCGGGTAGGCCGACGAGACGGCGCCTTCGGAAGAGGGGTAGGGGCGGTCGCCTGGCCCAGAGGCGGGGCGTGGGATCTCGGTCAATGGTGTTCGGCCTCCAATCGTTCTCTCACCCGCTCACCTGGATCGTCGAGAGGATCTGAGTGGCGTATCCGACGACGGTTGGGGTGAGCGGAAGGAAGCCGACCGGCTCGAGGAGGGCCGGCTGGTTTCCGTAGCTGAGGACCCACTGAAGGAATTGGACGACCGCGATCGCCGTTGCGTATCCTCCCGGGTTATCCACCGTAGGGGTCCCCGACGTGCGCACGAGGACGTACTCCAAGTTCACGATCGGATACGGAGTCGGACCGCTCCCCGTGGGGCTCCGGCCACCGGTGCCTTGAGAGTAGGCGACGGCGTTGGCCGGGTTGCCCCCGAGGATCAAGACGAGCGCGAGCCCATACGCCGTGAAGTTGAGCCCTACGAGCCCGAGCGTGACGTCCGCCGCGATGTTCGTGGGGGTCGGGGCCGCGTAGTTCGAGAGATTCGTGCCTCCGCTCGCGGAGATCGCACGATTGTCCCCGAGGTTCGCGTACTCTACTCCCCCGGCGAGGGACCGATAACTGATCCCCACGTATCCGAGTGCCCCGATCGTAGTCTCGACGGCCCGTAGAACTCCGGTGTTCAGCGCCACCGCGACGAAGCTCGGGTTGAGATTCTGGCCTTTCGTTCCGGTGATGGCATCGTCCCCCTGGGTATGTCCGAACGCCGTCCAGCCGGCCCACGCCATCGTCAGGTAGCCCGTGAACAGCCCGGTGTCGCCGCTGCTGTCCGATCGGCCGACCGGGGTGATCGTGGAGCCCGAACCGGAGAGGCCGTTGAGGATCGCCCGGACGGCCGGCGTTTGCGCCGCGAGGATCAGCGGGTCATTCCACTGCGTGATGTTCCCGTTGTAGATCATGCCAAGGACGGTCCCGTTGAGGTTGAGCTCGCTGCTCGTTAGGCCCGGGAGGTTGACGCAGACGAGCTGGGAGGAGATCGCCGTCGGGATCTGCGCCATCGCGTGCGTCGAGGGCGGCACGGTCGTGGAGCACGTCGCGGCGGAGGCGTTCACGATGAACGTGTCCGTCATCCCGAGGTTCACGTTGCCGCAGATCGAGAGGGCTTGACCGGTACCGCTACCGGTCGAACCGACGCTGATGTGAATGTTCGAGTTCACTTGCTCGGTGTAGTCGGCACTCCAGTTCAGGAGCATCGGCCAAAGGAGCGAGGAGCCGCTACCCGAGATGGTGATTGTCTGCCCCCGCACCCCCGGCGCTCCGTAGTACCCCACGGCCCAACCCGCTCCGACGGCGATCAGCGCGACGGCGACCACCAGGGCCACGCCGGCACCGCTCATCCGCCGAGCCTTACGCCGACGCTTGGTGCGCGCGAACAGGTTGTCCGCCCCGCTGGGGGGTCCGAAAGCCCCGGGGGGACTCGTGCTCATCGCATCGGTCCTCCGGCGGAGGTCCGCCGGGCTCGCGGGGCAAGGCGGCCGGATGCGGAACTGATCGCGTCGACCGAGCCGACGCGTCGAAGGACTTCTTCACTCCACCGGAGTGCCGCCACCCTCCAACGGGGTCGGTCGACGGAGTCTCTCTCGAGCGATCCCGCGAACGGGGGAAAGGTCTCTTGCGCGCGCGCGGAAGGGGAGAGGTCGATCCGACGCCCGGTCGTGCGGTCGTGGAGGGGAGGAGCGGCGGGTCGAAGTTCCGTGCTTTGAGCTGCGATCATCGATCGAGGGACGGCGCAGGGTGAATATATAGCAATTCACTAAAATCTATAGTTTACTCCATATGACTATGTTTGTCTCCGTACGTCGCTGCTCCGCTACCGACCCCCGCGGGGCCAGGTCTCCCGGTCGGGCCCCCGAGCAACTCGCGCTCGGCTTGGCGGACCTCTTCCGAGGATCCGCACGCCCGATAGCGGGCGAGCCGCTCCGCGTTCACGGACAGGAACGCCTTCCCGCCATGAAAGCCCGCAAGGAGTTCGCTCGCCTCAGCCTCCTCGCCCAGGATCGCGAGCGCCGCCGCGAACGCCTCCACCGTGTTGAGCTGACTCCACCGACCGTAGTGCTGTGGATTCGTCGCCATCAGGTAGGGCAGGCGGCGTCGGATCCTCGCGGTGCCGGATTCCGAGGTCGGAGCGCGACGCATGCGCTCGCTGAGCCGATTCCAGGAGCAATCGAGGACGACGAGCCCCGAGTGCAGCGCGGTCGCCCGATCTCCGCCCGAGAGGGCATCGGAGGCGTACGGGTCGAGGTGGAGACCCCGCGCCTCGTCCGAGCGCCGCGCCGCGCGTGCGAGCCCCTGGGCGAGCAGCCGGCGCCCGGTGCAGGCCTTCGGGTGATCGTCGCCTCGGACGAGCAACCGCAAACGGATCGGCCCGGATTCACGGGGGCTGAGCGTAGTCCCGGAAGATCGCATGGAGCTCTCGAGTTAGGACCAGCGCATCCGATCGGGGGCGCTGCCACATGTTCCGACCGAAGATGACCCCGGTCGCTCCGGCCTCCATCGAGGCCCGTACTTTGTGCAGAAGCTCGGCGTCGGCGATCTTTTCCCCTCCCGAGACGAGCACGAGCGCCCGTCCTGCGCTCTCCACGACCTTACGGAACGCGGCGTCGGCGTCGAGGTTGAGTCCGGGGTACGGCGGGGGGGAATCCTGGTCCTTCGCCGATCGCACCGGGTAGTTCACCTTCACGACATCCGCCCCGAGCTCGAGGGCGACCCGCGCAGCATAGTCGATCGCGTAGAGGCTCTCCTTGCCGCCCCTCTTCGCGATCACTTCGCCGCGCGGGTAGGCCCAGACGATGACCGGCATGCCGAAGCGGTCGGCATCGGCGCGAACTGCACGGAACTGAGCAAAGTCCCGCTCCTGGGCAGGCGACCCGACATAGATCGTGTAGCCGATCGCGTCCGCACCGAGCCGGACGGCGTCCTCGACGGTCGCCGTCAAGGGGCTGAACGCCTCGGTGTCCGGCGGGATGTTGGTCTTTCCGTTGATCTTGAGAATGAGGGGTACCTCGCCCGCGTACTCGGAAAAGTACTTCTGCGCGAGACCCGCGTGAAGCGCGATCGCGCTGAATCGACCGTCGCGCGCGAGTTCGAACTGGTAGTTCGGGTCCTGGGATGCGGGATTCGCGAAGAAGTCCGCCGGGCCGTGCTCGAGCCCCTGGTCGATCGGGAGCACGAGAAGCGTCCCCCCGCCGGGACCGTGCGCGTAGAGCATCCGCTTGAGGCGAGCTCGCTTTCCGAGGGAGAGTCCCATCTCGGACAATCGGGGGCGCAGGTGCGCCCGGGGGCTTAGCTTCGCGCTCGGTATCGGGGTCGCTTCGGGCATCGTCTTCGACCTCTCGAGCGGACGGGCCGACGCGATTTAACGGTTGGTCCAGCCCCGTCGCGCCGGGCGCACTAACCCCGCCGGCCCGCATAGATAAGGCGGGCCGGACGTATCTCTACGCCGACCGAGGGGCGAGATCCGTTCGATGCGACCGCAGGTTGTGATCGTCGCGACGCTCATCCTGAACGCGGTGATGTTCGTCGCGAACCTCGCAGTCGCTCTGCCCGGTGGTAGCCGTGCCGTCCTCTCCCAGGCGATCTACTCGCTCAGCGACCTCGTGGCGGCGAGCTTACTGCTGTGGGGATTCTTCGCCTCCCAGCGGCGACCGACCCCCGAACATCCGTTCGGCTTCGGAAAGGAGCGCTTTTTCTGGGCATTCATCGCGTCGTTCGTCACGTTCACGATCGCCGGGTTGGCCGTCCTCGTCACCGGGCTCGAGCGGATCTATGCCCCGGCCCCCGTCGGCGAACTGACCGCGGGGATCGTGGTCCTAGGCCTTTCCCTCGGCGCGAGCGTCGCGGGGATCTCGGTCGCCCTCTACGAGCTACGGCACTCCAAGCAGACGGTCGCCTCGCTGATCGAGTCCTCTCACCTCGGCGTCAAGACGATCTTCTACCAAGACGTAGTCTCGGTCGCGGCGAGCGTGGTCGCTTTCGTGGGGATCGCGCTCGTCGCGCTCGCCGGCTGGGAGGTCGCGGACGGGATCGCCGCGTCGGTGGTCGGAGCGTTGCTCATCGCGACGAGCTTCGTGGTCACCGCGGAGAGCCGCGATCTGCTGATCGGCAAGTCAATCCCTCCGGTGTGGGCGCGAGAGATCCTCGGGTTCATCGAGCGAGATCCCCGCATCCGAGGGGTGCGCAGCATGCAATCGATGTTGCTCGGCCCGGACGATGCGCTCCTCGCGCTGCGCGTGAACTTCGTCGACGGCCTCACGACCGATAACATCGAGATGGAGATCGACCTACTCGCGGCCGCGTTGCGGGTGCAGTTCCCGCGGATCCGTCACATCATCATTGAGCCGGAGTCGTGAGCGTGGCGGTCGCGACCGAGTCGTCCCAGTAGCGGAGTACCGCGAGCACCACAAGCAGCCCCGCCAGCACGGCGAAGAACGCGTCGATCCCCGGGACCCCGAAATTCGCCCAGAGCTGGGTCGAGGCCAAGAGCCCGATGGTCATCCCGAGCGAGATGCACAGCGTGTAGACCGCCATGGTGGTCGCACGAGAGATCGATCGGGAGAGCTCGGCGAGGGCGCTCAGTGCCGCCGGGCCGTAGGCGAGCGCACCGACCACGCCGACCGCCACAATCGCGATCAAGAACGGTGGCGCGCCGTAGGAGGCGATCAAGATCGCTCCGATCAGCACGACAACGAATCCACCGGTACCGATCATCATGAGCCGGGTCGTCCCGAACCGGTCGGCGAGCGTCCCGAACGCCGGCTGGGTCAGAGTGAGGAGGAGGCCGCCGATGCCAATCGCGATCCCGAGATAGATCGGCGATATACCGACGCCGTCCGCCGCCGTACCGAGGAAGACGAGCGCCGTTCCGATCAACGTGTAGATCACGAGCCACGGCGCGACGACGATGACGACCCGCCGCTGAACGATATCGCCGAGCGGGATTCGGCGTGCCCGCACTACCCTCCCTACCGGAACCTGGCGGCGCCTCAAGTGATAGGCATAGAGGAGCCCGACGAGGAGGGCGAGCGTGCCCACGGGGAATATCCCGGCGAGCCAGGAGTTCGGCAGGGTTCCGAGCGCGATCAAGCCGGCGGCGTATCCTACGATCCAACCGGCGAGGTTCACCGCGTCGAAGCGGCCCATGTCGTACCCGCGTCGTGCGCGAGGGGCCTCGTCCGCTACGAGCGCGAGGCTCGCCGCGAGGATCGCGCCGCTGGCGATGCCAAACACAAAGTTGATCGACGCGATCGGGACCGGCGATCGCGTGACGGTGAACAGCAGGGTCATCACCGCCGCGACACCCATCCCGATCCCGAGGATTCGCCAGCGCCCGTAGCGGTCGGCGGCGATCCCCGAGAGCAGCACCGTCGAGAACTCCGCGATCGACGCGGTTGAGCTCACCAGTCCGACCGTGCCGAACTCCCCCGGCGCAAGACCGACCATGTGACCCTCGAGGTAGCTCGCGAACACGGCGATGCTGATCCCGAATGCGAACCGCACGAGGAACGTGGCCCCGAGCACCGCGGGGAGATCCGCGGGCTCGGTCTCGGGCGGCGCGGTCGATGGGGTCGCGCTCACGGGGGTGTTAGCTCGGAGGGGCGTCGCGCTGGATGAGCTCGATCCAGACCTCGTTGGGGTCGATCAGGAAGGCGATTCGGCTCGTGCTGCCCTGCAAACGGTACGGGGGCTTGCCGATCCGCGCTCCTTTCGCACTCGCCCGGGCCATGCTCGCGTCCAGATCGTCGACGTCGAAGGCGATGTGGTCGAGCTGTTCGCCGACCTCAAAGGAATCTTTGCCGTCCCAATGGGTCAGCTCGATTCGTGCCCCGGTGGACGGGTCGCGCACGAACGCGATCTCGGCGCCGTTCTCCGCGATGCGTCGGCGGCTCACGAGCTCGAGTTCGAGCACCTCCGTGTAGAACCGAAGGCTCTCGTCGATCGACCGGACGGTGATCGAGGTGTGCGAGTACCGCATGGCCGGCCGAGGGAGGTGGGGCCGGCCCTTAATGGTGCGGGCGACTCACGGGTGGCCGAAGACCGCACGCACCGGTTGCTCGCCCTTCGACCAACCACGGTCGAGTCGAACGAAGCCGACCCGCTCGAATTGAAAGCGCGCCCGTTCCGACGCGGAGGCGATCGACCTCTCGCCGATCCCGGAGACGTGAGTCCCATCGTTCCGCAAGAGGTCGACGGGGATCGCCTCGGCGACGCTCACCCACTGAAAGCGAGGCACGCGCTTGTTCTCCCGCGAGGTGAAGATCGTGGGTACCGCGCTCTCGCCCAGTGGGACGTGCTCCGGCAGTCGGATGTTCGCGAGATCCTTGAGGCGTACTTCTTCGCCGGCGTGTCCGACCAGATCGGCTCGGGAAAGGAAGAACGAGGGGCCGGTCCCGACGCTGCGCACACCGAGTTCGGGGCGGTCCGGGTGGTTCGCGAGATCGACTCGGTCGATGCCGCCCGGCCAGCCCGCCACGTCCACGCGCTGGGCGTCGGCGATGAACGAGCGACGTTCCGTCGTCGCATCGATGAGCTGGCGATTTTCGGCGTAGAGCGTCTCGGCCGGGACCTCGATGTCGGATAGGGAGAGTCCGAAGGAGAGGGTGAACTCTCGCAGTGCGGCCATGGTGATGCCGCGGCGATCGAGCGAGCGCAGCGACCAGGTGCGCGGGTCATCCCATCCGTCGTAGAGACCGCTCTTCACCTCCGTGTAGGACTTGCTCTTAGAGATCTTCGCCTCCCGCACGCGCAGGAGTCCCCAATGGATGAAGGGGGGCCCGTGGATCCCGAGCAGCTTCCACAGATGCTCCTGCATTCGATCTTCGATCACGAGGTCCTTCCCTCGAAGGACGTGCGTGATCCCGAGTTCGATGTCGTCGACCGCCCAGGAGAACTCGAGCATCGGCCACACGCGGTATCGACGGCCAACCCGAGGGTGATCGACGTCGCTCAACCGGAAGAGAACTCGGTCCCGGAACGCGGGATCGGGATCTCGAATGTCCGCTCGCAACCGGAGTACCGCGGCGCCCACCGCGTAGGAGCCTCCGAGCATCCTCTCCCACCCCTCGAGCGTCTCGACGATGGTCTGGGAGCGCTCCGGACACGCGACCCCGCGCGCCCGATTCTCCCGGAGCGTTTCGGCCGGACAGTGGCACACGTAGGCTCCGGCCGCCTCGATGACTCGCCGGGCCCATGGATAGAACGACGGGATCCGGTCCGATTTGTAGTAGACGGCGTCCGGCTTGACCCCCGCGAGCTCGAGGTCGCCGAGAATGAGGTCGAAGAGCTCCGGCTCGGATCGTTTCTCTTCCGAGCCGATGGTGTCGTCGAAGACGAAGAGCAGCCGCCCGCGGTACTTTTCGCGATAGAACTGGTTCACGTACAGCATCCGCGCGTTGCCGATGTGCAGGGTCCCGCTCGGGAACGGGGCCATCCGCAGGACGACCGATCCCGGGACCGCTCCGGGGAGCTCGGGCATCTCCGCTCGGGAGGAGCTCGCCGAACTACGGGTCTCGGGTTCGGGGCCACCGAGACGCTCCAGTTCCATGGCCCGCGCCTCCGGGCTGAGCCCCGCGATCTCGGCGACGAGACGTTCGGCCTCCGCGCGAACTTCGTTCGCGAGCGGGCGAAGCGCGGCATCGGAGCTGAGGATCCTCGCCACGACCGGCCCGGGGCGTGGGGCGTCGGCGTGGGCGATCGAGTTCTCGAGCGCCGCCCGACGCATCCGGTCGAGGACTTGCGAAGAGAGTGCCACGAGCGAGGCGGAGCGGAGACTCCGTTAAAGGAGTTCGCGCGCAGGGGCCGGTCCCACTCGAACACGAGCCCCCGGGTCGACCGAGGTCGAGAGGGCTTCCGTGAGGGTCAACTCTCCCTCGAGGATACGGTGCGCGACCGAGCGCGGGATCGTGATACGTCCCTCGCTTCCGATACGGCTCAGCCGTTGGAGGTTCGAGACCTCCCCTTCCGTGACGGGGGTGACGAGGGGTTCGCGAACCTCTCGCCCAAGGGTCTCGGCGATCCGTCGTGCCGCGAGCATGTCGCGGGGGCGGCGATGTCCCCGCGGGGTCGTCCCTCGCTCGTTCACGAGTTCGACGTGCCGCCGATGCGCGAGGAGTCCATTCACGATGCGATTGCGAGAGACCGGGTCTCCGCTGCCGACCCGGAACCGGATCGTGCGGGAAGGGAATCGGTGACGAAGATGCTCCGCGAAGCGAACGCTCGCCTCCGGCGTTTCAAGCACTCCCTCGCCGACGACCGAAGTTCCGGAAAGGACGGAGTACCCCGGGCGAGGTCCGGGATCAATTCCGACGACGATCTCCTTCGAGGACGGTCGAGCGAGGAGGGCCTCTCCGACCGCGGCCCAGAGCGCGTCGCGATCGCCATCCTCCGGGACGGTCAGGATCCGAGGGTGCGCGAGCTCACGCGCCTCACCCGGCGAGGTGATGACGGCGGCCACTCGGTCCGGCACCCGCTGCCCAGGGAGCAAACTCACGCACGGGATCCGTCGCTCTCGAAGGGCGCCCGCGATATCGCCGTAGAGCGAGGGGTCGCGAGTGATCAGCGCCACGCACCGAGGAGCCAATGGGTACCTGGACGGTGATATACGGCATATACCTTGCGTCTCCACCGTGACGGTCTGCCTACATTGCGGTGAGCTCGCGGAGCCGGGCGCGCTGTTCTGCACCAAGTGCGGATGGACGTTGCCACAAGGTCAGGACATGGCGGCGCCCATCGTCCCTCGACCCCCCGTTCGGGCTCCGTCCGGTGCCTCGCCGGTGACCCCCTACTCCTCCGCCCCTGCGATGCCCGTCGCCCCCTCGCCCCTGGCGGGATTCGCGCTATCGGCCAAGCCCTGCATCCGGTGTCACACCCCGATCGCCCCCGGCGCCGTCTACTGCCCCGTATGTCAGAGTCCACAGGGGCCGTAAGATCCGGCCGACGCGGTCGGCGGACCGCGGGGATGGTCCGGATCGCGCGGACGCGGGTGATCGACCTCTTCGGACTCGCCGAGCGCGAGGCGCTCCGCGGGGAGTTCGAGCTCGCCGACCGATACACCCGGCTGGCCCGCGCGGTCGGGGCGCGCTACAACGTACGTCTGCTGCACGAATTCCGGGACCTCTACTGCCGGGGCTGTTCCTGCTTCTGGGTCGAGGGCCGGACGGTGCGCACTCGCCTGAGGGCGCGGCGACGAGTACAGACCTGTTTGCGGTGTGGACGCATTCGCCGGACGCTCACTGCGCGACGATCGGCTGGACTCGCGTCTCCCCCCGTCCGGCGCCGAGTCGGTGAGTCGGCCGACCCGGCCCTCATGAGCTTAGTGTCGCCCCGACGCGGGTCGGAAACGGAATAAGCGCCGACCCCTCGCTGCGTCTGGGCCGGGGTGGCCGAGTGGCCAAAGGCGGCAGACTCAAGATCTGCTCTCGCAGGAGTTCCCAGGTTCAAATCCTGGCCCCGGCAGCTGAACCTTCGATAACGGCTCACTGCGGGGTCGCGTCGGTCCAGCACCGTCAGCGACTTCCAGATCTCGGCAATCCGGGACAGCCGTTTTCTAGATCCCGTAGGCTTCGTCGTGGTGAGCGAGCCGGAGGAGGCGCACCACTTGCTGCCCGAGCATCGGCTCGAACAGGAGCACATACGAGCCACCCACGTGAACTCGCCACACTCCTTGAAGGGGAGCGCGAAGGGGCTTGTAATGAAGAGGATTCTCGAGCAGCTGGGTTACTTTAGTGTCGACCGCGTGTCTCAACGCAGCGTTCCGAGCGCAATGCTTCCGGTAATCCCGCTCGAACTCGGGCGACACCTCCAGGTCCCAGGTCACCGCGAATCACCCAGGGCTTGGTCCAATGATCGAATCTTCCGGAACTTACCCTCCCGGATGCGTTGCAGATCCCTGGCGAAATCGGGTCGCAGAGCAGGATCTAGAATCTCGTTCTCATAGGCTTCGACGATGCTCTCGAGGGCCTCGGACTTACCCTTGAGTCCGTCCCGAGCCTTCACTACATTGACGATGCGATTTGCATGCTCCGACAGCTCCACGACCGCCTTCGGCATATTCTGGAGTAACTTGAGATAACGTTGGGATATAAACGCTCCCGGTGGAGAGTTTGTCCTTTGGGGATCTCCCGGCTTCCTGTTTCATGCACGGCAAGAATCGGAACTTTTTGTCGAATCCTGGCCCCGGCATTTGAACCCGGTGTGCGACGGGTGTTCTCAGTGACCCCGCCACGGCACCGCCCTGTCGCTCGGAGCGATCGGAGCCGTCCAAGGGTCCGCCGCGTCGAGGAGCACTCGCCCGCCGAGCGGTGAGTCCTCGAACGAATACCGGGCACTGTTCGTCTTCGCGGGGGTCGAGAGGCGTGCACGGTCCGTCGCCGCTCACATCGAACGTCCCGTTCGGAGCGTTGCCTCGTCATCGCGCATCCTTCGCCACGGCCGGGAGAAGGAGCCGAGTGACTCCGCCGGTACGCCCTCGCGAAGCAGCGAGCCCGCCTTGCCAACCTTATGCGAACCGGGTCGCTCGCTCACGCCTTGACGAGCGACCCGCCCGCTCTCGGAGACTCGGCCTCGCCGTCGGGGCCACCGAAGATCCAGTCGCTCGATGTCTCGCTGCTCGTCGTGCTCGCGGTCGTCTGGGGCTCCGCCTACATCTTCATCCGGGAGGGGATAGTTCTCGGGGCCTCCCCGCTTCTCTTCGCTGCGATCCGCTACGCGATCACGGCGGTGATCTTTGGGGGGATCGCGTGGGCCCACCGAGAGTCGTTTCCTCCCCGTCGCGCCCTTCTCGTCTCCGCGAGCGTCGGCGGGATCTTCATCATCGGCCTCTACGGGGGCCTTTTGTTCTGGGGCGAGCAGTACACCACGGGCGGATTCGCCTCGGCCCTCTCCGCGACGGCCCCGATCCTCACGGTCGCCTTCGCGTACTCGCTCCTGCCAGCCGAGCGGTTCAGTGCCGTAGCGCTCGGGGGGATCGCGCTCGGGATTGTGGGCACCGTCGTGCTCGTTTTCCCGGACCTTGCCCTGGGGTCGGGCGGCCCCGCGCAGGGGCCGCTCTTCATCCTCGCCGCGTTCGTGTCTACGGCGCTCGGGACGGTGTTGCTCCGTCGGTTCGGTGGAGGATCGCAAGGGCTCTGGCAGATCGGGACCCAGTTCGTTGTCGCGGCGCTGCTCCTCGGCGCGGCCGCCCTGGTCCTTCCGTACCCGGAGTCGTTGCCCGCGACCGGCGACTTCTGGGCCGCGCTCATCGCCCTCGTGGTCTTCTCCTCCGTCGTCGGATACTACATCTATTTCACGCTCCACCACCGCATCGGGCCGTTGCGAGCGAACTTGGTCACCTACCTCCTGCCGTTGATCGGGATCGCGATCGGCAGCGGGATCTTCGGTGAGCCGGTCACCGCCTGGGAGATCGGCGGGTTCGTGATCGTCCTCGCGGGGGTCAGCCTCGTGCTTTGGCCCTCGAGCCGGGCAGGGCCGGCTCCCCGCACTGCGGACCACTAGGTTCGCGAGGATACCGGCCCGACGGGCGTCGCGGTCGTCGGCCGATACTCCTGTGCCGGCCGGCCCACGATCGGGATCGACGCTCCGCAGGTCCGACAGCGATTCTCCCGATCGAGGTTCCAGGACTGGATCGTGAATCCGTAGCGGCGGACCGCGAGGGCGCCGCACTCCGCGCAGTACGTGTGCTCGAGCGGATGGCCCCAGACGTTGCCGAGGTAGACGTAGCGTAGGCCCTCCTCGCGCGCGATCTGGTGGAGACGTTCGAGGGTCTCGGTCGGGGTGACCGGCAGGTCGAGCATACGGTAGTCGGGGTGCCAGCGCAACAGGTGAAACGGCGTGTCGCGACCCAACCGATCCCGTACCTCTCGGGCGAGGGCCCGCATCGCGTCCGGCGAGTCACCGACCCGGGGGACGATCAGGTCCGTCACTTCGACGTGGACGCGGGCTCGGGCGAGCTCCTCCATGGTTCTGAGGATCGGCAGGTCATCCTTGGCCGCGACGTACTTCCGCAGGAATCCGGCCTCGCCGCTCCCCTTGAAGTCGACGCTGATCGCGTCCAGGTGGCCCGCGAGCGCGCCGACCGCCTCGCTCGTCATGTAGCCATTGGTCACGAAGTTCGCGAAGAGGCCACGGCGCCGCGCTTCGCGCATGACGTCGAGCGCGTACTCGATGAAGATCGTGGGCTCGTTGTAGGTGAATGTGACGCCCGAACAACCGTAGGAGATCGCTTCGCTCACGGCGCGCTCGGGGGAGAGCGAGCGACCGACCACCTCGCGCTCCTGCGAGATCTCCGCATTCTGACAGTACTGGCACCGCCAGTTGCACCCGACCGTGCCGATCGAGTACACGCGGGCGCCCGGGTGGAAGTGGGAGAGCGGCTTTTTCTCGATCGGATCGACCTGGACCGCCGCGGCCTTCCCATACGAGAGCAAGGTCAATCGGCCGCCTTCGTTCTTGCGGACGAAGCAGAAACCGTGCGATCCGTCCGGCACCACGCAGTAGCGTGCACACGCCGTACATCGGACCTTCGAGCCGGGGAGCGCGGTATAGAGGCTCGCAGGGTGGCTCGCGCTCATCGCCCGTACAGGGCGGTCGGCGAGAGATAACGGTGCCGAACAGCCCGACGCGAGACCCAACCTTCAATAGCCGTGGACCCTCCCCCGGTCCGATGGGCGGCCGCACGGAGGCGACGGGCCCGTCGCGGGAACGAGAGAAGCTCGAAGCGCGCATCCGGGCGCGCCTCGAGCCGGAGCCCGAACTCCTCGCCCGGCTCGCAGAGGTCCGCGCCGACCTCGTTCGGCGCGTCGTTCAAACCGCGGTCGACCGCAAGCTGCCTCTCGTCCGGGCGCTCGTCGCCGGAAGCGCAGCGCGCGGGACCTTCCTCAAGGACCGTCTCGACGTCGATCTGTTCCTCCTGTTCCCGCCCGAGATCTCCCGGGACGACCTCGCGAAGCACGGCCTCGCGCTCGCGGAAGCGGTGCTGGAGAATCCCCAGCGGCGTTACGCCGACCACCCGTACCTGCGCGGGAGCTTTCACGGGTTCACGATCGACGCAGTGCCGGGCTTCGCGGTCAGCGACCCGTCCAAACCGCTCTCGCCGGTCGACCGCACGCCGTTCCACGACGAGTACCTGCGCACCCGCGAGAACCCCGCGCTCGTCGGCGAGGTCCGCCTCGCGAAGCAGTTCCTCCGCTCCCTCGGCGTCTACGGCTCCGAGGCGAGGACCCAGGGGTTCTCCGGTTATCTCGTCGAGCTGCTCGTCCTGCACGCGGGGGGGTTCGCCCGCCTGCTAGAAGCGGCCCGAGCGTGGAGGATTCCCGTACGCATTCGACCGGCCGCGGAGGACCCGCCCCGACTGCCCGAGGAGGTCGCGCTCATCTTGGCCGACCCGGTCGATCCGAACCGCAACGTCGCGAGCGCTCTCTCTCGGCGCAACCTCGCCCTCGTGGTCCTTGCGGCCGACGCCTATCTTGGCGACCCGTCCGAGCGGTGGTTCCGAGTACACCCCGTGAGCCCCATGTCCCGCACTGAGGCCCTCGCGCGGATGGCCGAGCGGGGGACCGAGGTCCTCGTGATCGACCTCCCACGACCGTCGCTGGTCGACGATACCCTCTACCCGCAGGTGCGCAAGGCCGAGCGGACCGCCGCCGAAGAGATTGAGCGCGCCGGATTCCAGGTCCTCGGTTCCTCGAGCGCAGCGGGGGAGCGCTCGGTGGTTCTCGTCGTCGAGGTCGCCTCGGGCCGCTTGCCGGCGGTCCGGGTCCAGGACGGCCCGCCGGTAGGGCTCGATCGTGTCGGGAACTTCCTCGGCAAGTGGACCTCCCAGAATGCTCCGACGCTCCAAGGGCCCTATGTCGATGAGGTCGGGCGACTCGCGGTCGAGGTTCGACGACCGGAGCGCCGAATCCTACCGATCGTCCGCGAGCTCCTCCCCCGAATGTCCCTCGGCAAGAACCTCACGCCGAACCCGACGGCGACGACCCCGGTCCGAACGCTCGCCGATCAGCCGGAGTCGCCCGAGCTCTCCACGGCCCTCACCGATCTCTTCGAAAAGCACCTGCCGTGGCGGCGCCCCGCATCCGGGTGAGTCCGAGTCGGTTCGGGCCGAGGGCGGTGCTACACGAGGGTGTGGGCGAGATCGCTCAGCAGGAACCAGACGGCGAGCCAACCGAAGAAGACGACCGCGATCATCGTCGCCCAATCGCCCTTCGTGTAGACGTGGGAGCGCGGGTGGACCGCCTGGACCGCGGGGACGACGCCGATCATCCCCATGAACCCGAGGACGACACCGACCGCCCACGTGACCCCGCTGGAGGTCGCGACCCAGGAGAGGGCGCCCACCCCGAGCGCCATGAGGCCGGCGAGGACCATTCCGAAGCTGACCTCGTACTCCTTGGCGACGTAGGCGTGCTCGTCGAAGACGGGAAAGTCGAACGAGGGTTCTTTCTCTACCTCGTCGTCGACCTGACGGACCTTCTTCGCCATGATCGTGCGGCCTACCTGGACCGGGTGATAAAGGCGCGCTCAAAGAGTTCGTCGGCGTGGTAGGAACTGCGCACGAGCGGGCCCGACTCGACGCCGGCGAAGCCGAGCGCGAGACCCTCGGCGCGCCACCGCTCGAACTCCTCCAGGGAGACGTACCGCTCGACGGGTAGGTGCTTGGCGCTCGGGCGCAGGTACTGTCCGAACGTCAAAAGGTCGACGTCCGCCCCGCGCAACTCGCGCATCGCGGCCCGTACCTCGTCGTCGCGCTCGCCGACCCCGAGCATGATCGAGCTCTTCGTCACGAGTCCCGACGGCCCGAGTTCCTTGGAGCGCCGGAGGACCTCAAGTGAGCGGTCATAGCTCGCGCGCGGGTCGCGGAGGCGCGGAGAGCACGAGCGGACCGTCTCGAGGTTGTGGGCGAGTACTTGAATCGGCGCGGCGGCCACCGCGCCGATCGCGTCCGCCGAGCCGGCGAGGTCGCCGATGAGAAGCTCGATGCGGGTCGCGGGGGCGCCCGCGTGGATCCGCTCCACCGTCTCGACGAGATGGCCCGCGCCCCCATCCGGCAGGTCGTCCCGGCAGACCTGGGTCAGGACCACGTAGCGCAACCCGCTCGCGACGATGGCCGCGGCGACCCGCACCGGTTCGGTCCGATCGACCCAGCCCTTCGGCCAGTGCGTGTGAACGGCGCAGAACCCGCACCGACGGGTGCACTCGGTCCCGAGGAGCATGATCGTCGCCGTGCCCGCGGACCAGCACTCCGCGAGATTCGGGCATCGAGCCTCCCGACAGACGGTGCCGAGCTCGAGGCGTTCGAGGGTCGAGCGAAGGTCGAGGTACTTCGCTCCGTGCGGTGGTCGCGTGCGGATCCACGCAGGCAACGAGGTCGGATCGGGCCGGCTCGAGGCGCTCACCGCCACCGACGACACGGCGTCTCGACCGAGATGGACCGTTTAGCCTTTACCGCGGGCTCGCGTCGATCGATCCGTCCCCCGCGCGGTCCGGCCGATCCGCTCTTCGATGAGCGTCGCGAGGTAGCTGGCGGGCAGCTCGTCCATCCCGATCTCGGCGGAACTCCCCGAGCCGCTCGTTTCGAGAGAGACGAGCCCGGAGCGGTCGAGCTCCTGGAGGGTTCGCCAGAAGGTCGTACGGCTCACGGGCTTCTCGGCGAGCTCTTCGAGGAGGGCCGCGTGCACGGTACGCAGCTTCTGGCTGGAGATCGTCGACCCGCGACGTTTGAGCGATCGCGCGAGGGCGAGCAGCGCCGTGAGCGCGTGGGTCGACAGGCCCTCGAGCTGGCTCTCCGTGACGGTGGGATAGATCGAGCCCTTGGCGGCGCGGACGTCCTCGGAGCCGATCGTTGGCCGGTCGGCCTCTTCGGCGGTGTGCGCCGCACCGGCGAGGAGCTCGAGTGCGAAGCGAGCGTCGCCGTTCGGGGCGGCGATGCGCGCGATCTGCTCGAGCACCGGCAGGTCGTAGCTCCCGGGTCGCAACGCGAGCTCCGCGCGCGAGAGCAGGATCTCGGCGAGCTGCTCGCGGGAGTACGGTGGCAGTGTGAGGCGATGCGTGATCCCGAAGCTCGATCGGCTCGCGGGGTCGATCAAGGGCAGGAGATCGTCCGGGGCGATCAGCACCAGGGAGATCGAGCCGAGGCCGACCTCGGCGGCGCGCGACAAGAGGTAGACGAGCTTCGTTCCCTGCCGGACCAGCGCTCCGGCTTCGTCGAGGATCACTAGGTAGTGGCGGGGGTGCCGCCGAACTCCCTGCTCGAAGACGTCGAGCATCTCCGCGAGCGAGTAGCCACGGTCGGGGAGGGAGACATCCACCGCGTGCAGGAGGTCGAGCGCCACGGTCCGATCGCTCGCACGGCGCCACGCGTTGATGTAGACCATCTTGACCGGGGCGGGGCCGAGGTGGCCGGCCCGCTCGAGGTCGGTCCCGAGCCGGCGAGCGAGGGCGGTCTTTCCGCTACCGATGCCCCCGGTGATCTGGATGTGAAAGGGGACCGCTCGGCCGAGCGAATCCCGAAACCGGCGAGTAAGTCGGGCGAGCTCCTCGTCGCGATGGACGAGCTTTGAGGGCAGGTAGTTCGGTTCGAGCGTCTCCTCCTTCAGGAGAATTCGTGCCATGGTGTGCCCCGGGGGTCGCCCACGGGCGCTTGGGATATCAACTCCTCGCCCGCCGGCGTCGCGCGAGACCGGCCGGGAGCGTCGCCACCACCCGATCGGCGCTCTCGGTGGCGCGACGTCGCCCGTCGACGCGGATCCAGCGGCCTTCCTCGGCCAGGCGATCATACGCGGCGGCGACTCGGTTCAGGGTACGCCGTCGCTCGAGCGGAGAGCGGCCCTGGCGCCGGCGCCCCACTCGTGCGAGCGCGTCCGGGACCGGGATCTCGAGGAGGACGATGAGCTCGGGCGGGATCGTGGCTCTACGCTGCAGCTCCTTTAGACGGCGCCGCTGCCGGGCGGGAAGGGCGCTTCCTTGATAGGCGATCGTCGACCAGAACGATCGGTCGCCGAGCACGACGTCGGCCCGAGTCAGGTCCCGCTCGAGCGCCGGTCGCTGAAGGTAGCGATCGATCGTGAAGTAGATCGCGCCGGCCCACGGGTCCACCGCACCGAGCGCCTGCGCGTACCGCTTGAGTTCCAGCGAGCCCGGCTCTCGGCGCACGCGCACCGAGTACCCCGCCCGGCGCAGTCTCCGCGCGACGAGCGGGACCAACGTCGACTTCCCGGCGCCGTCGAGCCCTTCGAAGGCGACATAGAGGGCTCGGCGAGGGGAACGACGAGCGACCGCCATCGATCGAGCGTTCACGTTCGCACCTCCGGCCGCCACCCGTAAACGGCATGGATCGACTCCTCAAAGGGAACGCGCAGCCGCTCGACCGACTCCGGGTGTTGCGCGGCGAGCCACGCGGCGCGGCGAGGTACGGTCGCGAGATCGAGGACGGCCCCGGGGCGTCCCGGGTCGTCCAGGTAGTCGGTCTCAAGGAACCACGGGCCCGGGTCGCCGAGCACCTCGGTGAAGAGCTCCCGGCGCGCGAGGTAGGACTTTGAGGCCGTCGAAGGGCCCCCCGCGCTGAGGCGCTGACGCGCGTAGTGTTTCACGAGGCGGGACGGCGCGAGCCCCGCGCGCCGGGCCCGCTCGGTGAGCTGGGAGAGCGCCTGCGGGCCGAGGTCCTCGCAGTGCACGATCGCCGGGCAGTCCGACTCTTTGGCGAGGACGAGGGCATAGTCGAAGAGCTCCTCGCCGGCAGCACGGAGGGCGGCGTCGTCGACGGCGAAGTGGGGCCGGCCGACCTCCCCGAGCGCGACGGCCCGTCGCTCGCGGACCCACTTCGCCGCGAGATCGAGCGCGGTGCGATGGAGCGCCGCAGCGACGGAAACGCCGGCGTGCGGCGCGAGGCGAACGAGGTCGATCGGATAGGGGGCCACCACGACGTACACGACGACGCCGGTCGCCTCGGTGACCCGGCGCGCGAGCGCCTCGGTCGTCTCGAACTGGCGCTCGTAGGCGGTCAACTCCGAGGGAACGGTCGTCTCGTAGTTTTGGGTAGAGAGGAAGAGATGGGTTCCGCCCGCGGCTCGGAACCGCTCGGCGGCGACGACCGAATCCCCGTGCGGCGAGAGGTGGCAATGGTGGTCCACGATGGGGAGGTCCGACGGGAGCGGCACGCGCAGCCCCACCCGTCGTGTCAGCGAAGGAGGCCGGCGCCTTGGAGCTCCTTGGTGATCTTCTTCACGGCGACCTCGACGTCCGAGGGCTTCCGGGCCCCCGTGCAGACAAGCTTGCCGCTGCCGAAGAGCAGGATGACGACGCGGGGCTCCTCGATGCGGCAGACGAGCCCAGGAAACTGCTCCGGCTCGTACTCGACGCGATCGAGTCCGAGCGTCACGGCGATCGCGTTGAGGTTGATCTCGCTCTCGAGATCGGAGCTCGCGACGATGTTCTGAACCTCGATCTTCGGGTGCAGGTGGATCTTCTGGCCCCCCTTGCGGATCTGTTGGGAGACCGTCGCGATCGAGTCCTCGACCTCCTTCATGCTCTTCGCGCCGGTGCAGACGACCTTGCCGCTTCGGAAGAGGAGGATCGCGGTCTTCGGTTGCTTGAGGCGATAGATGAGCCCCGGGAACTGCTCGGGTTCGTACTCCGCGCCGTCGAGCCCGAGAGCGATGGACTGCAGGTCGAGCTGATCTCCCAGGGACGTTGATGCGACGACGTTCTCGATGCGAATCCTCACCATCGCAGCTCGCGCGGTAGGTATTTAAACGAGTATTTAAACACGCTTACGCCATTTTCACGATTTTCTGAGGAGGAACGCGAGAGTCCGGGACCAGACCTGGGATCGGCACGTGGGGCCATTCAACCTCGCGGACGGGCTGGAGGTGGGAGCGCGGGACGGCTCGTACGCACGAGCGTGATCGCGAGCACTACGAACGCGATCAACGCGAGGACCTCGATCCCGAACACCACGGTCGGGTACGTTGGGTCCCAGATGAGCGCGATGAGCCCGACCGCGATCGGCACGATGAGCCACGGAATGCGGCCCTTCGGAATGTGGATACCGGAGAACGTGGGAGCGATCGGTTCGGTCTCGGCACCGTCACGGGGGTGGAATCGCGGAGAGAACGTCGAGTGACTCCCGCAGAGCGGGCATGCGACGTCGCGCGAGCCGCCCGGCGGGGGCACGCTCGCGGAGGCGTCGAGCGTGTACTCGTAGTCGAACGACCGTCCACACTCCGGGCACTGGAGGAGGACGTTCCCCATATCCCTCGGTTGGGTCGCGCGAGATATTTCAGCTCTGAGCTGCGGGCACAAGGCTGTACGGTCCCGACGGCTCGAGCTCGAAGAGGTCGAGCAGGGCTCTACGCGTGAACCCCCAAAGGACCCGACCATCGTAGACGGTCGCCTCGACCGGACGCACTCCGTCGCTCGTTCTACGGGGCACCGATCGGGCCGGCAGCAGCGTGGAGCGAGGGAGCCAGAATACCCCAGCGACCTCCTCGGGGCTCGCCGCGTGCGCAAGGCGGGCGCCCTCTCCCAGTCGCGCCGCGAAGACCCCGACCGGTAGTCGGCTCTGGAACGCGCCACCGATGCCGGCAAATCGGGGAGTCCCTACGAGATCCGAGCGACGGAGACCGACCTCCTCCTCACACTCGCGCAGCGCGGTAGCGAGAAGGGTCGCATCGCCCGGATCGACCCGACCCCCGGGAAGCGCGATGTGACCGGACGCCGGGTCGTCGACCCGCTCCGTCCGCTGGATGAGCAGCACCTCGACCTCGCCGTCGCGTTCGCGCAACACCGCGATCGCGGCCGCTTTCGCGGCTTCGCGCGGAACGGTGTCGCCGAGCGAAAGCCGAGCGAGCACGTCAGAGATCGCTTTGCCTGCGCTCACGACTGCCAGTCGTAGGCGACCTTCGATCGCGTGAGCCGTCGATCGACGGTGTGCTCGGGCTGGGCCGCGACCCACTTCTCGAGCGTCGTGACGTGCTCTTTGAGCATCGCGATCTGACTCTCGAGCTGGGCGATGCGGGACTCGAGGGAGTCGGCCTTCGCCGGGGTCGATGATGCCATCGGCGTGGTACGGCCGGCCCCCGACATAACTCCTCCTTAGACGACCGGAGGCGCGGCGGAGCCTGGAGAGCTCTCGACCCGATTCACAAACTCGCGGATCGCGGTCGCCGTCTCCTCGGGCCGCTCGACCGGCATCATGTGACCGGTAGCTCGGTAGAGCTTGAGCTCCGCACCGGGGATCGACTGGCGGAGGAAGCGCCCGTGAGTGGAATCGACGACGGAGTCGCTCATCGCCTGTAGGATGAGGGTCGGCACTTTAAGGCGGGAGAGCTGACCGCGGAGATCGAAGGTCGCGAGCTGCTCGGCCCACCGGCCGACGACCCCGAGCTGAGGCCCCGAGAGCTGGTGGCGCATCCGCTCGACGATCTCAAAGTGCTCTTCGGTCCAGTCGGCGTCGTAGAGGTCCTTGACGAGACGCACGAGGAGGGCCTCCGAGCCGCCGTCCCGGAACGTCTCCTGCCAACGGACGACGATCTCCCGAGTGTGCCGGTCGCAATAGGCCGAACCGTTGACGAGCGTGAGGCTCTTCGCGCGACCCGGGTGACGGTACGCGAGGTCGAGGGCAACGAACGCGCCCGCGCTCAGTCCGACCAGGTGCACGGGTTGGGGGCTCCTCTCGGTCAACAGCCGAAGGACGTCCGCCTCGAACTCGAGGAGTGCGTAGGTCGCCCCGGGCGGAGCGGGGGTCCGACCGTGCCCACGGAGATCAGGTGCCACCACCCGAAACTCTCGCTCCAACAGCGGGATCACCCCGTTCCAGATCGAGTGGTCCCCACCGAGGCCATGGAGGAGGAGGATGGTGGGACCTCGACCAACTTCGCGCGCGAAAAGCTCGACGGAGGACGGGGCGGCCTCGGGCACGCGCGCGCGACCGGGACCCCATATTTACCCCCATCGCGAACGAGGCCCGGGGGTGTCGACGGGGCAGCCGTTCCGCTATATATCCGGACCGAGCATGCAGGGTCGATGACGCGGGGGGTGATGCTCATGAGCGGAGGGATCGACTCTCCGGTCTCCCTGTACTACCTGCTGCGCCAGGGCCACGAGATGGTCTGCGTCCACCTTGACAACCGGCCGTTCACGGACGACTCTCCTCTCGAGAAGATCCTCGACCATCTCCGCGTGCTGCGCGAGCGATTCCAGCAGCCCCTGCCGCTCTACGTCCTCCCGCACGGACCGACGCAGATTACGCTCATGCGCAACACCGATCGTCACGTCGGCTGCGTGATGTGCCGCAGGTTCATGTGGCGGTCGGCCGAGCGCATTGCCGTCAAGGAGAACGCACGCTTCCTCGCGACCGGGGAGTCCCTCGGGCAGGTCGCGTCGCAGACGTTGAGCAACATGCGCACCGCGACGGCCGTGGTGCACTTGCCGATCGTGCGTCCGCTCATCGGGTTCGACAAGGCGGAAACGGAGCGGGTCGCGCGGGAGATCGGGACCTACGAGATCTCGATCCGGCCGGGGGTCTGCTGCCAGGCGGTCCCCGATCGACCGGCGACGAAGAGCAACCTCATCCAGATCGCGCGCGAGGAAACGCTCATCGATGTCGAGCAGATCCTCGACGACTGCGTGCGCAACGCGGTCGTGATGTAGTCGGATCGTCCGAGCGCGCGCCAAGCATCTGGGACCATGGTCCATATACGGGGACCCCGGCTCTCGAGTTCGATGGCAGCTCGCGGCGAAACCTATCCCGTCACGGCGGTCGGGCTCTCGATCCTCGGGGGCCTCGTCTATTTGCTCGTGGGGGCCGTCGTAGCGATCGTCGGTGCCGTGGGGTTCCTCGCTGGATTCACCTCGCCGTTCCCCGTCGCCGGAGAGGTCGCGGGACTCGTCGTGGTCGGCGTCCTGACGATCGTGTTCGCGGTGCTGTTGCGGCGCCAACCCGAGCTCGGCCTCTTCTGGGGTGCGCTGATCGTCGTTCTCGCGCTCGTGAGCCTCGGATTCGAGTTTGGGGGGTTCGTGATCGGCTTCCTTTTGACGCTCGTCGGTGGGATCCTCGCGATCTCCGGGAAGCTCGGTCCCGCGCTCACCAAGGCGACGTAACCGATTCCCCGCCGCACGGGGCCGGCCGCCGCGACCGACCCCGATGCCACTATACTCTCCGGCTATGCCGTGACGATGGCGGCTCTGAGCGTCGCGGGTCCCGCGCGGGAGTTTCCGGGGACGGCCGTAGCCCTGACGCTCGCCGGCGGAATCTTCATCGCCCTCATCGGTGGGCTGATCGCGACCTCGTTCGCGGCCCTCGGCTCCGCCGCGAGCTCGCTACCCTCCGTATGGGGGACTTTGCTCGGAGCCGGCGGCATCGTCACCGGCATCGCGCTCGCCGCGTGCGGCGTCGGTCTTTGGATCCGCCCGCGTCGCTACGCAATGTGGGGCGGGCTGATCGTCCTCTTCGCCATCGTGAGCCTGATCGTCGCGGCCGGCGGTCTCTTCGTCGGGTTCCTCCTCGCGATCGGGGGTGGGGTGCTGACCTTGTCGTGGACGCCCTCGTGGGAGCGGAAGGAGCCGCGCGCGCCGGCGCCACCCCCGATCCCATGACGGGGCGATCTTCTCTCACGGCATCGGCGCTCCGACGTCCGCGATACGGCGCGGTGCGCCTGTGCTCGGGCAAGGGCGCCTACGAGGCGATCCCGGAGGAGCCCGTCCATCTCGACCTCGAAGAGGCGGCGCGCCGGCTCGTCGGGCGTGGCCTAGACGTGGTCGACGCGCGAGTGATGCTCCTCGTCCACTCCGATCCGGAGCTCACCATCAGCCAGAACGGGCGCCTCCTTCTGAAGACCCGCGATCCCGAAGTCGCCCGGCGGATGGTCGACGAATTGTGGACCGCCCTCTCCTCCCGCTCCCGCGCGCCCAGCGAGGAGTGAAGGACGCACGACGTCGGGCCCGAGGGAGGATCGAGTGCCGATCGCGAGAGATCCGGGTCGGGAACGTCCGTGGCTCGCTCGTTATCCCGAGGGGGTCCCCTCCGAGATCGACCCGCCGGACGGCCGCGTGGACGACGTGGTCGGTGCCGCCGTTCGATCGGGGCCCCAACGGGTCGCGATCCGATTCTACGGACGCGACCTCCGCTACGAAGAGCTCTGGGAGGAGAGCGGGCGTCTCGCGACGGCGCTCGGCGCGGAGGGAGTCGGTCCGGAAGACCGGGTCGCCGTCGTCTTGCCCAACTGCCCACTCTACCCGATCGCGCTGCTGGCCGCCTGGCGCCTCGGCGCGACGATCGCGCAGATCTCCCCGCTCCTCGTCGGGGACGACCTGCTCGCGGTACTACGCGATGCGCGCCCGCGCGCCGTCGTGACGTTGGACCACCTCTACCCTCCGCTCGATCGCGCTCGATCCGCTCATGCGGCCGAGCGCTACGTCCTCGCCTCCCTCGCCGACTTCCTGCCGGCGCAACCTCCGCGGTGGATGCGGCCACCGAGAGCGGTCCGGCCTCCGGCTCAACCCCCGAGCGAAGTCGGAGTGCTCCGCTGGAGGGAGATCTCGGGCCGAACGTCCGGCCCACCGACCCCGAGCCTCCGGGGCTCCGCGACGTCGGTCGCGCTGCTGCAGTACACCGGCGGTACGACCGGAACCCCCAAGGGTGCGATGTTGACCCATCGCAACCTGCTCGCGAACGCGACGCAGCTCAACGCGTGGAATTTCCTGCGAGTCCCCGGCGAGGAGGTCCTCCTCACGTCGATCCCCCTCTTCCACATCTACGGGCTCACGGTCGGCCTGCTCGTGGGCCTCATCGAAGGGGACGCGATCGTGCTCCAGTCGGCGCCCGACGTTGGAGAACTGCTCGAGCTCGTTCAGACATACCGGCCGACCCAGTTCCCGGGCGTCCCCGCGCTCTACCAGGGACTGCTCCGCCACCCCGAGGTCCGTCGTTACGATCTCCGCTCGATCCGGTACTGCCTATCGGGATCGGCACCGTTGTCGGTCGAACTCCAGCGCCGCTTCGAGGAGGAGACCGGGGCCCGGCTCATCGAGGGCTATGGGCTGAGCGAGAGCTCTCCCGCGACGCACGCGAACCCCCGGGTCGGTGAGCGACGCGAAGGGTCGATCGGACTTCCGCTCCCGGGGACCGAAGAGCGGATCGTCGATCTCGAGACCGGGAGCCGTACCCTTCCGGTCGGGGCGATCGGGGAGCTTGAGGTCCGCGGCCCCCAGGTCATGCTCGGCTACTTCGGTCAACCGGAGGAGACCGCCCGCGCGCTTCACGAGGGGTGGTTGCGGACCGGGGACGTCGCTCGCCTGGACGCGGACGGGTTCGCCTACATCGTCGACCGGAAGAAGGACATGATCAATGTCGGCGGCCTCAAAGTGTGGCCCCGCGAGGTTGAGGAGGTCCTCTTCCGGCACCCCGCGGTCCTGGACGCCGCCGTCGTCGGAGTCCCGGATCCTCGGTCCGGCGAGGCCGTGCGGGCGTATGTCGTACGGAACGCCGACGCCTCGGTGACCTCGCAGGAGCTGACCGCGTTCGTGCGAAACCACCTCGCCCACTACAAGGTCCCGAGGGAGGTCGAGTTCCGCGACGCCTTGCCCCGCAGCGGAGTCCAGAAAGTCCTTCGCCGCGTTCTTCGGGTCGAGGCGGGCCGCTCGGACCCTCCGACCGGACCCGGCGAACGCGGGTGACGTCCCGGCAGGGCTATACTCGCCCCAGGTTCTCCGAGGGGCGAGTGCCATGGCGAAACCGGCCCCTCTCAGGGACCCGCAGGTCTCCCGAGGGGCCGAAGCTACGCTGCGCCGCGTCGAGTGGATGGGCTTCCCGGCGATCGCGAAGGAGCGCGAGACCAAGGGCTACCGGCCTAAAGTACTGGACGACCGGCTCCGGAACGAGCGTACCCGGGCCGAGGTGCGCCTGCTCGTCGAGGCGCGACGTCTCGGGGTGCGGACGCCGATCGTCTACGATGTCGACCTCGCGCATCACCGGCTGATCCTCGAAGAGCTCCCCGGACCGACCTTCCGTCAAGCGATCGAGGACCCGAGCGCTCCGGCGGAGGCGAACCAGGCGCGAGCGCACGGGCTCGGCGTCGCCCTGGGACGCCTCCATGCCGGCGGGATCGCGCACGGCGACCTCACGAGTTCGAACGTGCTCTTCCCTGAGGGCGCCGACGGAGCCGCGGCCCTCATCGATCTCTCGATGGGGAGCCGCAGCGCGGGCGTCGAGGAGCTCGGGATCGACCTCCACTTGGTCGAAGAGGATCTGCGAGCGCTCTCGGCCCAGGGCGAGGCGATGATCGAGCGGTTCCACGCGGGCTACGCCGAAGGGAACCCCGAAGGTCACAGCGCGGTTCGCACCCGCGCCCGCGCGATCCGCGGACGAATGCGCTACGCCTAGAGGAGCCGGGCGATCCGATCGAGCCCGGCGACGAGGGCGGTCGGCAATTCTTCGAGCAGGTCCGTCGCGACGAGACCGGAGCCTCGGCGGCCGGCGCCTCGGATGCCCGCGTCGCCGACCCAGAACGTCGCGAGCCGAGCGGCGTGGACCGGGCGTAGACCCTGCGCGAGGAGGCTCGCGATCGTTCCCGCGAGGATGTCCCCGACGCCCGACACCGTCTGGGCGACGTGATGGTGGTAGTTCTGGAAGAGGACTTCGCCGTCACTGATCACATCCGGCTCGCCCTTCACCACAAGGAGCACGCCGCGCTGGCGGGCGATCTCTCTCACCTCCGTCGCTTCGTCCGATAGCAGTGCACCGGGGACGCCGCCGAACGCTCGGGCGTACTCTCCCGCGTTCGGGGTCGCAACGACGGTCCGCCCGGAAGGGACGGTCGGTGGGAGGGCGCCGAGAGCGTCCGCGTCGACGACGATCGGGAGGTCCGACGGAAGCCCCCGGATCACCTCCGCGAGGGCCGCGACCGTCTCCGGCTCGCGTCCCGCACCCATTCCGGTGACCACCGCGCGGGGGTTCGCCTCGTGCACCAACGACAGGATCGCTGAGGCGTCCCCTGGGCGGAACACGCGCTCGCCGATCGCCCGGACCACGAGGTTCGGGCTGAACGACTGGATGGAGATCGCCGCGGGATAGGGAGCGATGACGGTCGCGCGCTCCGCGCCCGATCTCAGCGCGGCGATCGCAGCGAGGGCGGGGGCCCCGGCGTACGGTCCGCCGCCGATC
>JBOGRR010000002.1:0-52871 GCA_050749765.1 Thermoplasmata archaeon
GATCCAAGTGACCGCGTGCGGCGTGCGGCGGTCCTCGCGCTGGGGGAGTCGGAGGAGCCCGACGCTTCGGAGCGGATCCGACCGATGTTTCACGACTCGGCGCGCCGTGTGCGCAACGCGACGGCCGTCGTGATGGGGCGGCGACGCGACGCGGCGAGCGTGCCGATCCTTCTCGAGCGCGCCGATGGGCCGGACCGGTGGGAGCGCCCGTCGGTGCTGGTGGCGCTCGGTCGGATCGGCGATCTCCGCGCGCAGGACGCCCTCGAGCGCGCGGCGAGGGATCCGGCCCATTACATCCGGGTCTGCGGGCTGCACGCGCTCGGAGAGATGCGCGCGCCGGGGGCTCGCCGCGCGTCGCTCGAGCACGTCCACGATCCCGCGTGGGCCGTCCGTGGTGCCGCCGTGATCTGCCTGGGGGAGGTGGGCACGCCGGGCGATCTACCGACCCTGCTCGAGCTCCTCGAGGATCCCCATCCCTGGCCGCGCAGCGCGGCGGTCTACGCGATCGGCCGCCTCGGAATGGTCGAAGCGCTCCCGCGGGTCCGCGAGGAGCTCGGCCATCCGGTCGCCGACGTGCGGCTGGCCGCGATCTGGACGCTCGGACGCTTGCGCGACGACGGTGCGCGCGCCGATCTCGTGCGCTTGCTCGACGTCGATCCGTGCGACGCGTCGTCCCCCACGACCCTCTATGCGGAGGGCGACGGGGCGATCCGTCTCGCCTCCGACGCCGACGCGCGAATCTTCGACACCGTCGTCCAGGCCCTCGGGCGCCTGCGTCACGCCGAAGATCCGTTCATCGAGGAGGCGCTCTCCGTCGCGCGCGCCCGCTTCACCGACGAGGAGCTCGACCGCGGCGCCCGGCTCCCGGCCACCGAGGGGCGGGGGGAAGACGCCGGCACGACCTTGCGCGAGCTCTTCGATCACGCGCTCCCGGCGGGGGGCGACCCGAGCGAGGCCGGATGATCCGCGATTTTCGGCCCACCCAGGCGACGCGGCTCTTTGATCTCCTCGTCGCTAACTTCCCCGTCGAAGAACGGCTGTACGGGATGCGCCCCGAATCCTGGGGGCGCATCGTGCGCCGGATCTATCGATGGGACACGCGCCTCATCCTCGGGCTCTTTCGCATGGTGCGGCGCCCGATCTTCCGTTTCTTCACGATCGAGGCGGATGGGCGGCTTGCCGCCACGACGATCCTCTCGTTCAGCGAACGGGCCGGCTACGTGAGCATGGTGATGGTCGACTCCCCGTACCGGCGTCGCGGCTACGCGCGCCGGCTCCTCGAGCGGAGCCATGAGGTCGCCCGGGCGGCCGGCAAGCGCTACGTCGCGCTGGACGTCTTCGAGGAGAACGCACCAGCGATCGCCCTCTACCGGGGGATGGGCTACGAGACGCTGCGCGAATCCGGGCTTTTCGCCCGATCCCTCGACCCCGCCGCCAGCCCACCGACGGCGCGAGCCCCGAGCGGGTACCGGAGGTTCCGCTCGAGCGATCGCGACCCGCTCTTCGCCCTCGCTCTCGAGGCGACTCCGGCCCGGGTCGCCGAGGTGCTGCCACCGCGGCGCGCGGCGATCGGGGGATCCGATCTCGTCGACCGGATCCTTTCCGGGGAGTCGATGAGCTTCGTGCTCGACGGCCCGACGGCACCGATCGCATGGGTCGCGGTCTCCGTCTCGGACACGATGGAAGCGGCGGTCCTCTCGACGCCCCTCGTCGGGCCGAGCGTCCCCGCGGAAACGGCCGCGGACCTCGTCCGCGAAGCGATCGACTGGGCCGGGCGCCACGGCGCCGTGCGGGTTGTCGCGCAGACCCCTCTCGAGAACCGGCGAGCGGTAGCGGCCCTCGAAGGCGCGGGACTCACGCTGGCCCATCGATTGTACACGCTCTACTGCTCCGTGAGGTAGGGGTCGGGATGACCCCCCCGCTCGACGTCTACTTGATGCCCGCGGTCGTGGGCGGTGGGCGCGGGGACATCGATGAGGTCCTCGTCGCCGGCCACTATCTTCGACGGGCGGGCTTCGAACCGATGGTCTACCGACGGGCCGGCCGTCCGCTCCCGCGCGAGGTCGATGGGCCGTGGGATTGGCCGCGCCACCGGCGGATCTCGGCGCTGCGGCCGAACGCGAGCCGAGCGCTCACGGTGACGCCGTGTTGGGGCGTGAGCGCCGCGCCGTCGCGCGATGAACCGTTCGGTCGCGGCGGACCGTGGGAGCCGGAAGCGAGCGACATCGAACGCCGCTACGGCTCCGATCGCACGCTGCACGTGAGCCTCGAGGAGTTCGCTCGGACCCTGACCAGCCGGCAGGAGTCGGCCGAGCGCTGGCGCGAAGGAGGTCGAACCGCGCAGGAGATCCGTGCATGGACCCGACGCCCGGAGTTCTCGAGAGAAGCCGCCGCCTACCGACGGGCCTACCGACGCTTTCGCGCGTTCGATCGAGAGAATGTCGTGCACCTCTACGCGACGTTCCAGCCCTCGATCGCGTTCGCGCGCGAGTACCCGGAAGCGATCCAGTGCGGTCCGCTGTGGCCGATCCACGGGCGTCGGGCGCGGTCCCGCCCCGCCCGGCGAGGGCGCTCGCGCACGCAGTGGATGTGGTACGCGAGCCCTTCGAGCGCCGAGCGGATCGCACCGCGTGTTCTCGAGGGCCTCGCCCGGGCCCCCGGGCGCCCACAGTTGATCGTCCGCGTACCGCGGAGGTGGGCGCTCGACCTTCGGGCCGAGGACGGAACAGTATCGACCGCCACCGACGTGCCGGTGCGGTGGCACCGCGCGCTCGCAGCGGCAGACCTGAGGATCGTCACGGGGAGCCGAACGCTGCTCGAAGCGATCGGTCTCGGTGGGCCGTTCCTCTACTTCAACGGGATCCTCGGCACGGGAGCTTCGACCCACCGCCACCGACCGGAGAAGCTCGATCGGATGCTCGCGGTCGCGCCGTTCCCTAAGGACGTGCAGCGCGATCTTCGCGACTTCGCGCGCGGGCGTCGGATCGCATCGGTCGTTCGTCGAGCGTCGCGGAGGGCCGGGGGCTGGGGACGGTGGCCGTCCGGGCCCTGGACGCAGGGGTTCCCTTCACGAGCCTCAGATGCGGGTCGCCTCCTGGTGTCGATCGCACGCTCCTTCGCCGCGACGACGGCACCGAGCCCGGACGTGGTCCGAGCGCTCCGAGCGGGGCGACCCCCTCCCAGTCGATAGCCCGGGTCGGCCGCGCCGTGCGGTACGTACGGTCGGGGCTTCAATCTCACCTCGGTGCGGTCGTCGGAGGGGGAGCTGGCCCACCCATGACGCTCGGACCCGATCGCCCGTCGATCTCCGGCGGCGACGGCGTCGCGGCCGACATCTTCGAGAAGCCGCCCGCGCTCACCCAGTACCTCGACCAGACCGAGGAGGCGATCCGCGCTCGCCTCGCGAAGCTGCGCATCTTCGACCGGGTCTTCCTGTTGCATCGCGACTGGATGACCCGGATCACGATGCTCATGATCGTCCTCGCCCTGTTCTGGGGGGCGGTCGGGGCGTTCGACGCCTTCGGCTTCCAGAGTCAGGTCGTCGCGTGGGTCGAGGTCGAGCAACTCCACCTCTCGAACCAGGAGATCTACTCCTCCGTCACGCTGCACGGCATCCGAATGCTCTTTGGCTTCGCCCAACAGCTCGAGATGGCGATCTTCGGGCTCCTGGTGATCAACGCGCTCGGGATCGTTCCGCGCTACAAGTGGCGCCTATACGCCTCGGTCGCGCTGATCAATCTCTCGATCATCCTCATTCAAGGTCCGATCTACCTCGCGCCGTTCAACGACAACTACTTCCCGTCGCTCGGGTGGTACTTCCTCTCCCCGCTCGGCGTCAACGGCCAGAGCCTCTACGTCGCTTCGCCGCTCTGGTTCCTCGGCTGGCTCGCCCTCTGCGCGTCGGTCTTCCTCTGGTCGTGGTGGATGCTCAGCCACTTCTGGGCGTGGTGGCGCCAGCGGAGCGTCGGTCATCCCGGCGAGCGGTTCCCGGTCTTCCTCCTGTTCATCCTCGCGACGATCGCCCTCATCCTCGTCAGCTACATTCCGCTCGTCGTCTCGACCGTCTGGGACCTCGGGACCTACTTCGGGAACTGGCCGATCGACCCGCTCGTCAACCAGGTCATCTTCTGGCTGTTCGGCCACGGCGTCGTCTACGTGCTGTTCCTCATCCCGGTGACCGGCCTCTACCTGCTCCTGCCGATCCTCGCCCGTCGGCCGGTCTACTCCTACCGATGGGCGTTCGTCGCAGCGGTCCTCTTCGTGCTGTTGACCCCGCTCCTCGGGGTCCACCACCTCTTCCTCGCCCCGCTTCCGTCGTGGTTAGTCTGGCTCACGATGGTCATCTCGTTCCTGATCATCATCCCGAGCGCGATCACCTTCTTCTCGCTCTGGATGACGCTCAAGGGGGTCCGCCCTTCGCAGTGGGAGTGGAACGCGGTCGCGCTCTTTTCACTCCTCGCCTTCGCGGGCTCGATCCTCGGTGGGCTATCGGGTCCGGCCGTCGCGACCGTTCCCTGGAACGTCGATCTCCACAACTCGCTCTTCGTGCTCAGCCACTTCCACGCGCTCACGATCCTCGCGATCGTGGCCGGTGGCTACGCATTCGTCTACGCGTTCTTTCCGATCCTCTCCGGGCGCGCGTGGTTCTCGGCGTGGCTGGCGCGAGCGCACTTCGCGCTTACGGCGATCGGCGGCGTCGCGCTCGTGGTCTCGTTCGACGACCTCGGGAATCTGGGGATCCTGCGTCGCGCGTTCATGGTCCCTCCGCTCCCACCGGTCATCCTGGGGGAGCTCCTCCTCTACGCCGCGATCATCATCCTGTGCGTCGGCCAGCTCCTCTTCGTCGCGAACGGCGTCCTCACTGTCTTCCGTGGCGCGCTCTTCTCGAGCGCCGGACTCTCGTTCGACGAGGCGGTGCGCAAGGCCGCCCAAGGAACGGTCCCGAGGCGGGGCCACCGGGTTCCCGTCGGGAATCTCCCCTTTGTGCGGCGCCTGCCCCGCTCGCGTCGCGAACGCACCGAGAAGATCTGGGTCTCTACGGTCGCCATCCTCGTCGCGCTCGTCCTGGTCGCGTATACCCCGGCCGCCTTCGGTACCTCGAACGCGATCGGGACCCCGGGCGCGTACCCGGCCGGGACCGAATTCGTGACGATGAACGGCCTGCAGTACTACTGGAGCGTGAACGAGAGCGGCGCCGTCGTGGGGTCGTTCGACAACGTGATCGTCGCCCAGGCCGGCCAGGCGGTGAGCATCAACGCGACGGCGAGCGGCGCGACGCAAGACCTCTACATCCCTCTTAGAAGTCAGCCGGTCGTCAGCATCCAGGTCGTCCCCGGATCGACCTCGTACACGCTCTTCACCGCGCCCACGGTCCCGGGCGTGTACGCGGTCCCGAACGGGGAGTTCAACGGGCCGTGGTTCGGCCAGGACGTCGCCGCCCTCGTCGTGATCCCGGCCGGCGGAGCGTACCCGACGCTCGACCAGTTCGTGTCGAGCGGGGGCGCCGGCGACATCTACAACCCCCCGGTCGTGCCGTCGGCCGGAACGGAGCTCGTCGGCAACCAGGAGGGCGTGTTCAACTCCTCCGCTCCCGGGCCGACGCTGACGGCGAGCGCCGGACCGGTCTCGTTCCGCTGGACCGTGCCGCTCTCCTCGATCGGCATCGACAACTACCTCGTCAACGTGACGTCCAACGATCCCAACCAGCAGCAACAGTACGTGATCGACCAGAACTACACCCTCCCGTATCTCTTCGGGATCTGGCAGATCGATCCGACCGTCGGGCTGGTTCCGGTCGAGGCGGCGCCGCTCGTCATCAACTCGGACGTCACGGCGAGCGCGACGCTCCCCGGCGGCGCCTATCTCTACGGGATCACGGCCCCGATCGACTATTCCTACGACCCGGACGGGCAGTCCGGGATCACGACGGGGAGTCAGACGGGCTACGTGATGGGCCTGTGGGGTGTTCTGTGGGTGAGCGGATGATCGATGCGCGCCCGCCTCCCGAGCCGAGCGGGTCGGTCTGGGCGAGCCCGTTCGCCATCTTCGGTTACGCGATGATCCTCGCGAGCGCCTACGCCATCTTCGAGATGTCGTACTACGCCGGGGTCCCGGCGCTCTCCTCCGCGACGCTCGGGACGATCGGCGCGGTCGTCGCGGCGGTGGTCGCCTTCCTCATCCTGGGGGTCCGCGCGCCTCCGAACGAGTGAGCGACCCCACGAACTCCGATGCCGCGCTCCACGAGACCGGGTCGAGGGGTTCGCCTCGGCCCAGGGTTCTTCGACCGACGCACGACGCGCGTGGCGCGCGAGCTCCTGGGCGCCGAACTCTGGGTCGCTCAGGGCGCTCGGCGCCGGTCGATACGCATCGTGGAGACCGAGGCGTACATTGCCCGGGACGAGGCGAACCATGCGAATCTCGGCATGACACGCCGCAACCGTTCGATGTTCGGTCCGCCCGGGACCCTCTACGTCTACCGGATCCACCAAGTCGTCTGCGCGAACCTCGTCACGCGGCCCGGACAGGCCGTGTTGATCCGTTCCGGCGAACCGATCGGCCACCTCCACGGGCCGACCCACGGTCCCGGGCGCCTGTGCCGGACCTTGGGCATCACGATCGAGGACGATGGTGCGGACGCCGTCCGGGGCCGTCGAGTGGGCGTGCGGGCCGCTCCCGAGCGAGGGTTCGCAGTCTGGGTCGGACCGCGCGTGGGCGTCTCGAACGCGCGCGATCGACCGCTCCGCTTCGCGGTGATCGATTCCCCGTTCCTCTCCTCGCCGCGGCCGACGCGCGCGGCTCGAAGGTTTACTTCAGCTTCGCCCAGTCGTAGCTGCGGCGACGCGCCGTCGCGCCAAATCCGCACGACGCGCAGACCGCCTTCTGGCGGTGGTAGGAATGGCGGCCACACCTACGGCACATGACGTGAACGATCTTTCCTCCGCGGCGTGATGGTGTTCCTTTCCCCATGTGCGTCCTCTTCCCGTCCTCATCCTACGGAGCGATGTAGACGATCGAGTCTCCGCGCAGCAGGGTGGGGCCAGAACTCGGCGCGCTCGGCGTCACCCCGACCTCCTCGACGCCGGAGAGCACGAGGTTCAGGTGCTGGTCGAAGGCATCGAGCGTGCCGCGATAGGCGCGGCCTCCCTTCATCTCCACGAGGACCTTCTGGTGAAGGCGCTCCTGGAGGACTTCCGCGGGCTTCATCGTCGGGAGCCCGCCCACGGACCGTTCGGTTCTTAACGTTGCCCCGGGCCCCGCGCGACCGTTCGGGCCGCGCGTTGCGATGTAGCGAGCGCCCCGTCCCGCCGGACCCGTCGCGCCCCCACTCGGAGATCGGGCTCGAGCCGTTGAGTCGATGCACGAGCCCGCGGTTCCCGGAGCGGGCTCGCCCTCCAGGCCCGCAACGCTCGGCCGACGACCGACGGGGCCGACTCTCCCGAGCGAACTCGAAGGCGTCGGACCGGCACGATCCGAGACCAGCGGCCGAGCCAGAGCTCGCGCTCTCCCCGGCTCGCGGCGAGGTGCCGTTCGAAGAGCATCGGAGGGTGGCGAAGCCGGTCGCGTGCGGCGCGCCGGCGCCGCTCCGCCACCGGGACATCCAGGTACAGGACGAGGTCCGGGGACCCGAGGCGACCGTCGCTCATCGCCGCCCGCAGTAGCCGCGCCACGTAGCGCAGCGTCCCCGGCCCCGCGCGACCGGAGCGCACCAGGCCATAGGTGTAGGAAAGTGGGCCCCACGGCGCCGTGTCGAGGACCACGGACCGTCCCGAGCGAGCGAGGCGCTCGGCCAGCGCCCATCGGTGGATCTCCCGACGAACGAGGCGCTCCTCGATCCGTTTGAGCTGCGCGTCGGTCGTGAAGCGGATCGACAGGGGCGCTCCGTAGTGGAGCGCCTCGGCGAGGCGGACGGATCCCTCGGCGAGTGCAAGCGCTCGGGCGATCGCGGTCTTTCCGGCGCCCGATGCGCCCTCGATCGCAAGGATCGTGCCGCGCGGGGTGCGGAGGGGGGTGCGAACGGCGGCCACTGGGCCTAGGGGGAGCTCCCGCGCCCTTATGGGGGGTCGGGACGCTCGGTCGCCCGTGGCGGAGGTCCCCGTCGATCGCCATCGCTTCGGGGCCCGCGTCCTCGAGACCCGCTCGGCATCCGACCTCGCTCACGAGATCGCCCGGACCGATTCCGATCCCGAGGGCGTCGGCATCATCACCCGCAAGGGACGGATCCTGCCGGTCTGGCTCGAGCACGTCTCGCTGCGCGCCTCGCCGCTCCTCAAGCAGGAGGCGCTCGCGGTCGGGGCCGATGCGGCGCACGCCCGAGGGGTCGCGGATCACTCGGTCGCGGAGAGCGCTGTGGTCCTCGTCGCGACCTGGGGGCAGTACCAACGTCTCCTGCCGAAGTTGCGGCGCCAGCCGTTCGGCCTCCATCCGCTCGCCGACGAGCTCGAAGCGGCGCTGCGTCAGTGGGCACGTCGCGCGCCGCGGACCGTCCGCGGCGCCCACCGCTCGTTCGCGGTCGGCGACCGACCCCGGGTGATGGGGGTCGTCAACGTGACGCCGGACTCGTTCAGCGACGGTGGGTCGTTCCTCGACCCGATCGCCGCGATCGCCCACGCGCAGACGCTCATCGCCGACGGAGCCGACCTCATCGACATCGGCGGCGAGTCGACGCGGCCGGGCGCGTCGCCCGTCGACCCGGAGGAAGAGTGGCGGAGGATCGCTCCGGTCCTCGAGCACCTCGGTGCGAGTTCCTCCGTGCCGGTGAGCGTCGACACGCGACACGCCGAGGTCGCCCGCCGGGCGCTCGCCCGCGGGGCCGACCTCATCAACGATGTCAGCGGGCTCTCCGACCCCGAGATGCGACGGGTGGTCCGCGACGCGGGAGCGGCGGCGATCGTGATGCACATGCGTGGCTCTCCGATCACGATGCAGTCCGATACCCACTACGCCGACCTGCGCTCGGAGGTCTATCGCGAACTCGCGCGGGCCATCGATCGTGCCCAGGATGACGGGATCGGAATCGAGCACCTCCTCGTCGATCCCGGGCTCGGCTTCGGCAAGACCCACGAACAGAGCCTCGACCTGCTCGCCCACGCGGGAGAGCTCCGCAGCCTCGGTTGCCCGGTCGTGCTCGGCGCCTCGCGAAAATCGATGCTCGGCTGGGCGACCGGCGGCGCGCCGCTCGAGGGGCGCTCCGAGGCCGGGATCGCAGCCGCGGTCCTCGCGGCGCTCCAGGGAGTGGAGATCATCCGAGCGCACGAGGTCGCCCCGACGGTGCGGGCGCTCGCGCTCGTGCGCCGGCTCGGCGAGACCGACCGCGGCCTCGACGACCCGCTCGCCGGCAGCGATTAGCGCGTTCGGATCACTCCGGCAGGGGGTCGCCCGGCTTCGGCGTGTCGATCTCGAGGATCAGCGAGCCGACGTAGTCGCAGTTCTGGCAATGGTAGACCTGGCCGGTGATGAGCCCCGCTTCGAAGACGATCTTTGCCGACCGACACTGCGGGCAGAGCAGCGTGACCTCACTCGGATCTCGACTTCGCTGATGGCGCATCGTCCTCCGCCTCCTCGCCCGTCGGCGTGAGTTCTACGTCGGTCGCTTCGGGCGCCCCGTCCTCATCGTCTGGTTTCGGGGAGGCCTCCCCGTCCTCGCGCTCGGGGCCGGCAGGCCCGGGGAGGACGATCGCGTCGCGGACCTCGTCCTTCTCGTCCAGTCGGATCACCCGGACGCCCATCGTGCTGCGGCCCTGCGAGCGGATCCCGCGGACCGGTGCGCGGATCGTGATCCCGCCCTGCGTGGTGACGAGGACCTCCGAGTCCTCGGCGGTCGGCAGCACGGCGACCACGGCGCCGTTGCGTCCCCCCGTCGCGATCGTGCGCACGCCCTTGGCACCGCGCTGCGTCTTGCGATAGTCCTCGACCGGGGTGCGCTTGCCGTATCCCTGGCTCGTGAGCGAGAGGAGGAAGGGAAACTTCGGGCTCACGGGGGCCATCGCGACGACCTGGTCATCCTTCTCGTCGCCTAGGCGCACGCCGATGACCCCGTAGGTCGCGCGCCCCATCGGGCGAACGTCCGAGAGCGCACAGCGCACGAGCTGGCCGGCGCGCGTCGCGAGGATGATCTCGACCGACTCCTCGTCGATGAAGGCGACGTCGACGAGCTCGTCCTGGTCGAGGAGGATCGCTTGGATGCCGCTCGTGCGGATGTTCTGGAATTGACCGAGCCCGGTGCGCTTCACGTAGCCCCGGCGCGTCGCGAAGAGGAGCCACCCCTCGGTCGAAAGGTCGTGCACGGGCAGCAGGGTCTGAACGCGTTCGCCGTCCTTGAGACGTGGAAGGAGGTTGATGACGGCCTTCCCCTTCGAGTGCCGGCTCCCTTCGGGGAGCTCGTAGGCCTTGAGGGTGTAGACGCGCCCGAGGTTCGTGAAGAACAGGACGTCGTCGTGCGTGCGCGTGACGAACGTCCGGATGACGAAGTCCTCCTCCTTCGTCTCCATCTGGACGAGGCCGCGTCCGCCACGGCGCTGCCGGCGGTACTGGTCGAGCGGGAGGCGCTTGATGTAGCCGTCGCGCGTGACGAGGACGACGACCTCTGCATCGGGGATGAGGTCCTCGAGCGTGCGCGCCGTGAACCCCGGCACGATCCGCGTGCGCCGTGCGTCGCCGAACTTCTGCTTGAGGTCGGTCAGCTCCGTGACGATGAGCTGATCGAGCTCCGCGGGAGCTGCGAGGATCGCTTGGAGGCGTCGGATCAGCGCCTCCTTCTCCGCTTTCTCCTTCAGGACCGCCTCGCGCTCGAGCGCCGTCAGGCGAGCGAGTCGCATGTCGAGGATCGCCTTCGCCTGCTCGCTCGAGAGCAGGAACTTGCCCATGAGCGACGCCTCGGCGGCGGCAACGTCCTTCGAGCGCCGGATGATCTTGATGACCTCGTCGATGTGGTCGATCGCCGTGAGGAACCCTTCGAGCAGGTGGAGTCGCTCCTCGGCCTTGCGGAGCTCAAAGCGCGTGCGCCGTGTGAGGACCTCGCGCCGCTGAGCGATGTGGTGGTGCAGGAGCTCGCGCAGCGGCAGGACCCGGGGTTGGCCGTCGACGATGCACAAGTTGATCACGCCGAAGCTCGTCTCGAGCGGGGTGTGCTCGTAGATCCGGTTGAGCACGATCTCCGCGGGGACGTCCCGGCGGAGCTCGAGCACCACGCTCGTTCCCGCGTGGTCGGATTCGTCGCGCAGATCGGTGATCCCATCGATCCGCTTCCCTTTCACGAGGTCGGCGATGAGTTGGAGCAGGCTCGTCTTGTTGACCTCGTACGGGATCTCCGTGATCACGACCTCGTCGCGCCCGTCGCGCTCCCGCGGCTCGGCGGTGCCACGCAGGTGGAGCATTCCGCGACCGGTCTCGTAGGCCTCGCGGATCCCCTCTTGAGAGAGCGCTCCCCCCGTCGGGAAGTCGGGTCCCGGCAGGACCTTCATGACCTCCTCGAGCGACGCTCCGGGGTGGCGGAGCAGCAGCAAGAGGGCGTCGATGACCTCGCCCAGGTTGTGCGGCGGCATGTTCGTCGCCATCCCGACCGCGATCCCCGCGGAGCCGTTCACGAGCAGGTTCGGGAGCTTCGTCGGGAGGTAGAGCGGTTCTTTGAGCGAGCCATCGAAGTTGTCGGCCCACTCGACCGTCTCGCTCTCGATGTCCGTGAGGAGCTCCTCCGCGAGCGCGCTCAACCTCGCCTCGGTGTAGCGCATCGCGGCCGGCGAGTCCCCGTCGATCGATCCGAAGTTCCCTTGGCCATCGACGAGCGGGTAGCGCAGGCTGAACGGCTGGGCCATCCGAACGAGCGCATCGTAGACGGAGAGGTCTCCGTGGGGGTGGTACTTCCCGAGGACCTCCCCGACCGTGCGCGCGCTCTTGCGGTACGCCCGGTCGTGGGTCGCTCCCGATTCCCACATCGACCAAAGGATCCGGCGTTGTACCGGCTTGAGACCGTCCCGACCGAGCGGGAGCGCCCGGCCGATGATGACGCTCATCGCGTAATCGATGTAGGAGGTGTGCATCTCGCGCTCGAGCGGCTGGTCGCGCGTCCGATCAGCCGGAGCCTCCTCCGTTTCGAGCCGAGGTCGGGGACGCTCGCTCATGGAGGCCCCGATCCCGCGGCGTGGGCCGCGAGCTGACCCGCGATCTCCCGATCGCAGATCGCGAGAAAGGCGTCCCGTCGTCCCTCCGGGATCGTCGCCCCGCTCGCGACCCGGTGGCCCCCGCCCTCTCCCCCGACCTCCGTCCCAGCGATGCGCAGCGCGCTCGCGAGGTCGAGCCCGCGCCCGACCAGGCGTAGCGTCCCTCGCGCGCTGACCTTGAGGGGGCCGGTGCCGGGCGGGGAGAAGACGAAGAGCGGCCGCTCCGGATCGACGAGGTAGTTCATTGCGAGGCCCGCCTGAGTGCCCGCGAGCGTGGTGTCGGGGCTCTCGAACCATTGTAGAGCGCTCATCGAATTTAGCCCCCCCTCCTCGACCCGACGGAGCCCGGCGAGGATCCCCTGCCGCCAAGTCGCCTCGGCCGCACGGCCCTCCTCGAGCGCCCGCGGGTCCCCGAGGGCGATCGCGACGCCGACGCCCGGTATCCCCGCCCGGCCGCACGCGTTCTGGCGGTTGGAGAGCCCTTCCGCATCGAGGCCGAGCGCGGGGAGCTCGTAGCGATCTTGGCGCAGGACCTGGACGAACTCCGGCAGGACGTGAGCCGCTTCGAGCCGGTCGGAAAGGATGGTGACGAGCCGCTCGGTCTCTTCCGGGGTCAAGGACGCGGGCGTGCGGTCGGGGGGAAGGTTGTGCGCCGAGAGAAAGGCCCGCACGGGCTCCGGCCGGCCGGAGAGCCCCTGGAAGAACGGATCGATACTGGAGGCGATCGCCTCGAGCACGGTCGCGCCATGGAGGGCGAGCCCGGGATGTCGCTGGACGAAGGAGCGCTCGATCGCCTCGTCGACCAGCTTCGCATTGAGCCCGTGGAAACCCCCTATGTGCTGGCGGTCGGCGATCGCGCCCGAGAGCCCCCAGGGAGCGTTGTCCCAGTTGCGCGGGTCAAGGAAGATCGTGTAGAGCCAGGTGAGCGTCGCTGCGCACATCTCGTCCATCCCGTCGACGCCCCAGTCGAGCGGGTTCACGAGCGCGACCCGTTCGGGGAGCGGGATGGACGGGGTGTAGCGGTGGTGGTCGAGCACGATCACGGGGTGAGCGTGCGCTGCGTAGAGGTCGAGCCAGCTCGACCCGGTGTCGACGATCAGCGCGGGGCCGTTCGTCGACCGCAGGAGGTCGGCCATCCGCTCCCGCTCTACGGCGAGAAGCGGCGTCGCCTGAGCGGGGTAGCCGAGACGGGCGAGCGCTCGCAGCGCGCTCGAAGCGCTCGCGATCCCGTCTCCGTCGTAGTGGTAGATGACCCGCCAACGGGCCGGTGTCGACCGCAGGAGCTCAACGGCGCGTTCGAACTCTTCGGTGTAACGCGGATCGGAAACGAATCCGTCCGGCCCCGGGGGCATCACCCCACCTGGAGCGCGGCCCCTGCGGCCGAGTACCGCCAGGTCTCCGGAAGGACCTTGTGGTGGCGGTAGTAGCGAGCGAGCCGTCGGATCCTCGCCTCGATGAGGTTGAGGCCCCGTCGATTCGAGTGGTCCTTGGGGTGGGTCTGAAGGTGGTGCTGCAGGTGCACGACCCGCTTGAGAAGCGCTTGAAGGTCCTCCGGAAGGTCCGACTTCACGCCGTGCTCCCGAAGGAGGTCGGTGAGGCGCTCGCCGGTGACCGCCCGCGAGGACGGCACGCCGTAGGAGTCGCGCAGCCGCTGGCCGACCTGCGCCGAGGAGAGTCCAGTCTTCGAAAGCTGGACCGCCTGTTCGACGACCTCTTCTCGGGTCGCCGTGACCCATGCCGGCTTGACGAGGGGATAGGGCCGGTGCGACCCGGCACGACCCTTGCGGCTCGAGTGCATTCGCGACACGGCCCCGCGCGGATTAGAGACCCCTACTTAACGGTGGCCGGGGGCCGGTCTGCGAGCGCCCTGCTGACGGGGCGGGGAGGGCGCGGGCTTTAGGGGAGGAGGTGGTGGCGGAGTCGGTCATCGTGGCGGAACACGACGAATTCACGGTCACTCCCTACGAGGTGAAGGGGCGGATCGACTACGCGAAGCTCCGCGAGCAGTTCGGCACCCAAGAGGTGAGCCCCAAGCTCCTCGAAGAGCTGAAGGCGCTGACAGGCGGGGAGGTCCACCCGCTGCTCGCGCGCGGGATCTACTATTCGCACCGGGACCTCGAGCACCTCCTCAGCGAATACCGCAAGGGGAACCGTTTCTTCCTCTACTCCGGGCGGGGTCCCTCCGGACCCCTCCACCTCTCCCACCTCGCTCAGTTCGAGCTGTGCCGCTGGCTCCAAGCGAAGCTCGACGTGCCGATGTACATCCAGATCACCGACGACGAGAAGTTCTGGGCACGGAGCCAGCTCGATCGAGAGGAGACCGTCCGCTGGGGTTACGAGAACCTGCTGGACATCCTCGCGCTCGGCTTCGATCGGACGCAGACGCACATCTTCTTCGACTCGCGCTCGATCGCCGCCCTCTACCCGCTCGCGATCCGGGTGGCGCGGAAGATCACCTTCTCGAACGTCAAGGCCGTCTTCGGCTTCGTGCCCAGCACGAACATCGGCTTGATCTTCTACACCGCCCTTCAGACGGTCCCGTGCTTCTACCCCTCCTGGGAGTCCGGGCGCAGCGTCCCGTGCCTGATCCCTTGCGGGATCGATCAGGACCCGCACTTTCGGCTCACCCGGGACATCGCGGAGTCGCTCGGCTACCCAAAGCCCGCCCTCCTCCACTCCCAAATGATCCCCGGCCTCCAGGAGGGGGTGATGTCGACGACGGGGAACGCGGTGGACAACGCCCTTTTCCTCAACGACCCACCCAAGGAGGTCGAACGAAAGATCCGCCGGGCCTTTACCGGTGGTCGCACGACCGTCGAGGAACAGCGTCGACTCGGCGCCACGCCCGAGATCTGCTCGATCTGGGCGATGTGGAGGACCCGCTTCGCCGATACCGATGCCAAGTTCGAGCAGATCACGAGGGACTGTCGCTCCGGGGCGTTGCTTTGCGGCGACTGCAAAGGGGAGATCCTCGAGAGGGTCCACGCGTTCTATCGAAACCACGCGGACGCGCGCGAGAAGCTCCGCGGCGAGATCGATCCGTTGATCATCCGCGATCCTCCGAAGGCCGACTGACGGAGCTCGCCGTCGGCGGAGGACTTTTATAGTCGACGCAGGGTGCTCCGTTCGAGAGAACCCAAGCCTGAGGCCGACTTCAAGCGTCCCGCCCGTCCTATTTTTGGATCTGGTCGTTCGCGAGAGTGGGTCCGGGCCCACGGAACCCTCACCCAAACGCGAAAGAAAGCGAAGAGGCAAACGACATGGAGAAGACCCTGACAAAAGTGCGAGACCTAACGCCGAGCTCGAAGCAAGTGAACGTGATGGCCAAGGTGGTCAACGTCGGAGAAGCCAAAGAAGTGATGGGCAAGTTCGGCGACCCGAGGAAGGTGGCGGAAGCGGTCGTCGGCGACGAGACCGCGACGATCATCCTCTCCCTCTGGAACGAGCAGATCGGATCGATCGCGAAGGACGAGGTCGTCCTGATCGACAACGGCTATGTGAGCCTCGTCCGGGGCCACATGCGCCTCAACGTCGGGCGATACGGTAACCTCACGAAGTCGACGGAAGCGATCGCTGAGGTCAACCAGACGCTTGACATGAGCCAGCAAGAGTTCGAGAGCGAGCGCCGAAGCTACGGCGGCGGTGGCGGAGGCTACCGCGGCGGTGGCGGCGGCGGTGGTGGCGGCGGCGGCTACGGCGGCGGATCCCGCTATGGTGGCGGGTCTGGCGGCGGTGGCGGCGGCGGCGGCAGTGGCGGCCGGGACCGCTCCGACTCCTACAAGCGCTACTAAGCCCCGAAGGGCCGCGGCGCGCACAACCCTTTCCTTCCCCCGCCCCGATGGGGCGGGGGCCCCTCTTCCCCGCCGAGGATTAAATACCCTGACACGGTCATTGCGCATTGTCCATGACCGACCCCAGCCCGCACGAGCTCACGATCTACGTTGAATCTCGCAAGACGATCCGAAACTTCTATCGCCAAGTCGGCACGGTCACCCCCACGTCGCCGGCGATCGGCACCGCCCCGGTCGCTCAGGGAGAGACCCGCAGCATCAGCTCGGGGACTTCGGTCACCGATGAGCCCGTCTACTTCCTTTCCGACGATCAGGCGCGCTGCGTCGCTCTTGCCGAGGATCTCGGAAAACGCCGCGGCTACATGATCAAGGTCGTCGACATCGCGAAGTCGGGACGCCTCGAGCGCCTCGTCACGGAGCGTCTCAAAGGGATCGCCAAGCTGCCGGCCCTCGTGAGCGACGGGGAGGCCCGCATCGAAGGCGTCGAGGAGTTCACGGAGGAGCGGATCTGCGAATTGATGCCGTGCGACCTCAAGAACGTCCGCGCGTTCACCTACCTCAAGGTCAAGGGCGGGAACTTCGACGCGCTGCGCGAATCGCTCGTAACCTTCGCCCAAGTGAAGGAAATGCACTTCCTGACGGGGGACTGGGACATCTTCGTTGTCCTCGAGTTTCCGCCGGGCTCGGGGCGCAAGCGCGAGGTCCTCGACTTCGTGACCGAGCGACTCCGCGCCCTCCCCGATATCGTGGACACCTCGACGGTCGTGCCCGAGTACACGATCACGAAGTACCCCTACTGATCCGCTAGCTCGATCGGCGCGGAGCTCGGCGTCGGCGGCGACGCGCGGTCTTGGGCCGGACCGCCCGCGGAGCGCGGGCCGGCTCGACGCTCGCCGGCTCCGGACTCCCGTAGAGCGCGTCGACCGTGAGCGCGTGCTCGGCGAGCCACGCGATCCCTTCGACGTAGGCGGCGAACGTTTCGAGGCTCGTGAAGACGGGGACGCCGAGCTCGACCGCCCGACGGCGCAGGACGTACTCGTCCTCGAGCATGCGCTCGAGCTTCTCCTGGGTGAGCGAGCTCGGGACGTTGAGCACCAGGTCGACCTTGCCGGCATCGAGCGACTCGAGCAGGTTCGGACGGCGCTTGGGCTCGCTGACCTTGTAGAGGACCTTGACGTTGCGCACGCCGTGCTCCGTGAGGTAGCCGGCGGTGTCCTCGGTCGCAGCGATGCGCAGACCGAGCTCGGCGAGTCGGCGAGCGACCGGCAGGAGGCGTTCCTTCGGCTCCGGTCCCCCGACGCTCACGAACGCCGTCCCACCCTTCGGCACGAGGCGGACGCCGGTCGCGAGGAGCGCCTTGACGAGCGCGTCGCTGAACGTCGGCCCGAAGCACGCGACCTCGCCGGTCGACTGCATCTCGACCCCGAGCAGCGGATCCGACCCGCTCAGTTGCACGAAGGAGAACTGGGGGACCTTCACGCCCCAGCGCCCGGGCGGGAGCGGTGCGACCCCATCTCGGGAGATCGGGCGACCGAGGAGCGCTCGAGCCGCGTCGACCATCAGCGGGACCCCGGTCGCCTTCGCTAGGAACGGGAGCGATCGGCTCGCCCGCAAGTTGAGCTCGATGATCTGGTACGCCCCGTCCTTCACCAGGAATTGGATGTTGAACGGGCCCCGGATCGAGAGCTCCTTCGCGAGGGTGCGGGCCGCGTCGACGAGATCGCGTTGCACCGCGTGCGGGGTGTGCCGGGGGGGCAGACAGAAGATCGCGTCGCCCGAGTGGACGCCCGCGCGCTCGACGTGCTCGAGGATCCCTCCGACGAGCAGGCGTTCCCCGTCGGAGATCGCATCGAGCTCGACCTCATCGGCTCCCTCAACGAACTTCGTGATCACGACCGGGTGCTCTGGCGAGACCCGCGAGGCCTCCGAAAGGAAGACCGCGAGGTCGTGCCGGCCCGAGATCACCCGCATCGCCTGGCCGCTCAGCACATAGGAGGGCCGCACGAGGACGGGGTAGCCCACGTCGTCGGCGAACTCGCTCGCGGCCTCCACGGTCGTGAACGCGCGCCAGGCCGGCTGCGGGATCTGCTTCGCCTCGAGCAGAGCGGAGAAGCGCGCGCGGTCCTCGGCCATGTCGATCGAGTCGCTCGACGTGCCGAGGATCGGGAGGCCGCAGGCGTTCAGGAGCGGCGTGAGATTCTGGGCGAGTTGGCTGCCGACGCACGTCACGATGCCGCGGAATCCTTCGAACTCCTGGATGTCGCGTACCCGCTCGAGGGTGATCTCCTCGAAGTACAAGCGATCGGAGCGGTCGTAGTCGGTCGAAACGGTCTCGGGGTTCGAGTTGAGGACGGCGACCGCCGGCACACCTTCCGCCTTGAGGCCGTCGGCGAGGTTCATCGTCGACCAATCGAACTCCACGCTCGACCCGATCCGGTACGGGCCCGCGCCTAGGACGAGCACCGAGCCGGGCGAGACCGGCGCTACGTCGTGGGCGTCGGCACGGTAGGTCATGTAGAGGTAGTTCGTCCGGCTCGGCCACTCGCCGGCGAGCGTGTCGATCATGCGGGCGTACGGCCGGATCCCCGCCGCGATGCGTGCGGCCCGGAGCGCCTCCTCATCGAGGCGCAGCGCCCGCGCGATCGCCCGATCGGAGAGGCCGAGCTCCTTGGCACGTCGCAGGAGCGCGGTCGCCGGGATCGCGCCGGCGACCCCTTCGAGTTCTCGATGTCCGCGCTCGATCTCCTGGAGCTCCCCGATGAACCACGGATCGATGTAGGTCGTCCGTGCGATCGTCTCGAGCTCGATGCCCGCGCGCAGCGCCTCGAGCACGCGGTAGAGGATCTCGGGGGTCGGCGCCGAGAGATCGGCGAGGATCTCCTCGCGCGGACGCACCGTCCCCGGGGGAAGGAGGTCGGCCCGAGGGTCGAGCATGCGCACGGCCTTCTCGAGTGCTTCGGGGAACGAGGCGCCGATGCCCATCACCTCGCCGACCGATTTCATCGACGGGCCGAGCCGCCGATCGGCCCGAGCGAACTTGTCGAGGTCCCAGCGCGGATGCTTCACGACGACGTAGTCGAGCGCCGGCTCGAACGCGGCGCTCGTGACCCCGGTGACGCGATTCTTGAGCTCGGGGAGCGTGTAGCCGAGCGCGAGCTTCGCGGCGACGTAGGCGAGCGGGTAGCCCGTCGCCTTGGACGCGAGCGCGCTCGACCGCGAAAGGCGGGCGTTGATCTCGATCGCATAGTACTCGAGGCTGTTCGGGTTCAGGCAGAACTGGATGTTGCACTCGCCGACGATCCCCACGGTCTCGACCGCCCGCAGCGCCGCCTGGCGGAGCATCTGGTACTCGGTGTCGTCCAGGGTCTGGCTCGGCGCGATGACGATGTTGTCACCGGTGTGCACGCGCATGCTCAGGACGTTCTCCATGTTGCATACGGTGAGCTTGTTGCCGAGCCGGTCGCGGACGACCTCGTACTCGAGCTGCTTGAACTCGCCGACGTAGCGCTCGAGGAGCGCTTGACCGACCGGGCTCGCGCGCAAGCCTCGGCCGACGACGTCGACGAGCTGCGCCGGGGTGCGCGCGATGCCACCCCCCTTGCCCCCGAGCGTGTAGGCGACGCGGACCATGACGGGGTAGCCGATCTCCTTCGCGGCGCGCTCGGCCTCTTCGACCGTGTAGACCGCCCGACTCGGCAGGGTCGGCACCCCGGCCCGGCCCATGGCCCGAACGAACTTCGCCCGGTCCTCCGTCGAGCGGATCGCCGCGAGCGGCGTCCCCAGGACGCGCGTTCGGTTCGCGTGGAGCGCTCCGCGATCGGAGAGCCCGATACCGCAATTGAGCGCGGTCTGCCCGCCGAACGAGAGGAGGATGCCGTCCGGGTGCTCGGCCTCGAGGATCGGCTCGACGAACTCCGGGGTCAGCGGTTGGAAGTACACCCGGCCATAGTGCGGCGCGTCGGTCTGCAGGGTCGCGATGTTCGGGTTGACGACGACGGTGTAGATCCCCTCCTCCTCGAGCGCCTTGAGGCACTGAGAGCCGGAGTAGTCGAACTCGCCGGCCTCGCCGATCTTGAGCGCACCAGAGCCGAGCAGCACGACCTTGCGGGGGAGCACGAGCGTCATGCGCGCCGTCGCACCTTCCCCGCGAAGAGATCGAACACGAACCCGGCCTCCTGGGGGCCGGGGTGACCTTCGGGATGACCCTGCAGCGCCAGGAGTCGGCCGCCCGAGTCCCGGAGCCCCTCGATGGTCCCATCGTCCGGGTTCGTCGCCCAGACTTTGAGCCCGGTCCCTTCGAGGCTCGCCGCGTCGACGGCGTAGCCGTGGTTCTCGCTGACGATGAGCGCCCGCCCGTCCGGCAATACGACGGTCTTGTTCTGCCCACGGTGGCCGAACTTGAGCTTGAAGGTGCGCGCGCCGCGGCTCAACGCGAGCAACTGGATGCCGAGGCAGATCCCGAGGGTCGGGAGCGTCCGAACGCTCGGGCGTCGCAGCTCCTCGATGGTCCGGGTGAGGTGCTCGGGATCGCCGGGGCCATTCCCCACCAGCAGTCCGGCGACCCGGCGCCCTTCGAAGCGTGCGGGGACCGCCGCATCGTAGGGGAGCCGAAGCACCCCGAGCCCTCGGTCGAGCAGTGCGCGCAGGATGCTCACCTTGACCCCGCAGTCGAGGACGGCGACGAGCGGGGCGCGGCGAGGTCCGAGGACCGTCGGGCCGATGGGGGCGACCTGGGCCATGTACTCCTCATCGGCGTACGGCGGAGCCGCCGCGATCGCGGCCAAGAGCTCGGCATCGGTCGGCCGGGCGTCGGCCGGGCCGACGTCGACGATCCCGCGCACGACGCCCTCGTCGCGCAGGTGCTCGGTGAGGCGGCGCGTGTCGATCCCTCGGACGCCCGGTACGCCCTCCGAGTCGAGCCACTCCTCGAGCGAGCGCTCACTGCGCCAGTGGTGCGGCGCGGTGAGACCCCGCGCGATCATCGCCCGGACCTGCACCTCCTCCGACTCTCGGCCGAGCGGGAGCTGGTGGGCGTCGCGCGCCTTCGGATCCGGCACGCCGTAGTTGCCCAGCAGCGGGTAGGTGAAGGAGAGGATCTGTCCGCGGAAGGAGGGATCGGTAAGCGACTCCGGGTACCCGGCCATTCCGGTCGTGAAGACGACCTCGCCGATCCGTCGGGTCGCCCGGCCGAAGCCGATCCCATCGAATCGCGTCCCGTCCTCGAGAAATAGCGTCCCCCCGAGAGCGGCCTTCTCGGGTGCGTTGGTCACAGCGCGGGAACCCAGGGGCACGGAGGAAGGTCGCGAAGGATAAGTCTTGCGATACGCGACGGCCGAAGCCGCCCGCCGCGGACCGTGCGGTCGACACGAGGGGCGAAATACGCCGCCTCGCTCCCTCGAGCATGCCCGGCTTCCCCAAGGTCCGCGAGGAGTACGACGTGCTCGTGCTCGGCGGGGGCCACGCCGGTCTCGCGGCCGCGCTCAAGGTCGGCCTCATGGGCTACTCGGCGCTCCTCGTCGATCGTGGGCCAAAGTACGGGCGCTCGTACTACGCCCCCACGATGGACAACATCCCGGGATTCCCGGATGGGATCTCGGGGCACAAGCTCCTCGACCATCAGATCGCAGCGCTCCAGCGCGTCGAGCCCGCCGTCACCTACGTCACCCCGGCGACGGTCGTCTCGCTTGGCCGCAAAGGCACCGGCTACGAGGTTCGCTTCGACTGGCTCCGACAGAGCCGGGCGGTCGCCGGCCGGGCCGCGGTCCTTGCGCTCGGCGTCGTCGATCGGATGCCGGTCGTCGGGGGCAAGATCGACGCGATCTTCCCATGGGCCAATCAAGGGCTCGTCGATTTCTGCATCATCTGCGATGGTCACACTCTGCCCGGTAAGCGCGTCGCGGTGCTCGGTCACGATGCCTTCGCGGCGCGCACGGCGCTCGACCTCGTTCACTTTCGCCCGAGCGCCCTCGAGATCCTGACCCACGGTCGCCCGCTCTTCGAGGGGGTCGACCGCGCCGAGCGCTCCGAGCTCGAACGGGCCCTCGCCGCGGCCGGGATCTCGCACTTCGACGCGGAGATCGCGGGCTACAATGGGATCCGCGAGAAGGAATTCCACGTCAAGTTCGCGGATGGATCGGTGCGCCGCTACGACAAGGGATTCAGCGGACTAGGGTGGTACGATCTGCATTCGACGATCCCGCTCTCGCTCGGAGCGAAGCTCGACGAGGAGGGGTTCGTCGTCACCGACGAGGACTGCCGGGTCCTCGCGGCGTCCGACGGCGCGGCGATCCCGGGGCTGTACTGCGTCGGAGACCTACGGAACGGATGGAATCAGATCCCCGAGGCCTGGGCGACGGCCGAGCGGGCGATCATCCACGCCTGGGCCCACTACCTCTGAGCCGTCAACCCACCCGGACCGGCGGCTCGGGTCGGTGGGCGTCGTCGCTCGGAGCATAGACATCGAGCTGGCGTGCGAGCTCCGTGAGGTCTTGGGCGACGGCTTCCGCGCCGGCGGCGAGGAATCGATCGACGCTCATGGAACCGGTCGTCGTCTCGCCCGGATCCGGCAGGACCGCGTAGAAGCGGACCTGGGCGCGCGTGGCACACTCCGCATCGAGCAGATGGTCCCCCACGTAGAGGGCGCGGCCGGGCGGGACTCCCATCTCCTGCAGGAGGTGCCAGAGCGCCTCCGGGGAAGGTTTCGCGGGACCCGGGGAGCTGCGCGAGCGCAAGTAGGGGAAGAAGTCGGCGAGACCGGTGCGCACGAGCGCGGCCCGCGCGAACGCTTCGGAACTCCGCGTGAGGATCCCGGCCCGGAACCCTCGCTCCGTGAGCCCACGGACGAGCTCGCGCGCCCCCGAGCGCACGACGGTGTGCTCGAGGGCCTGCATCTCGATCCCATCGATCTTCTGATGGAACTCGGCCTCGAAGCGCAGCAGGAGCGTATCCGGGGCGCCGGACGTGCGGATCGACTCGCGCGCGGTCTCGAGGATCCGGTGCATCGGCATCTCGACCGTCAAGTTCGCCGAGCTCACGCCGTAGTGCTCGGCGAGGCGGATCACTTCGCGTCGCATCCGGTAAAAATCGTGCTGGGACACGACGAGGGTCCCATCGAGATCGAAGACGACCCCGAGGAGAGGCTCGAGAAATCGCGGCGTCGCTTGACGGACGGGCATCGTGCTCCCCTCGACGCCCTCTACGAGCCGGGGACCCGTACCTAAGCATTTGCCTCGAGCGGGCGGCCGGCCCTGGCCGACCTAGCTCGCAGGGCCCGGTCGGCGTAGGGTGATGATCGACTCCCGGAGCCGGAAGCGGCGTCGCTGACCGGAACGACGGGTCCGGGCGACCGCGACCGTCTCGATCTCAAAGCCGATCCGTCGCCCGATCCGCGCGAGGAGGAGATCGCCCGGGACGTAGGTTCCGGCGAGCAGGGAGTCGCCCACGACGAGGACGAACCTTCCCCCGGGGACGAGCGTGCGATGGACCGACCGCAGGACCTGGGCGAGGTCGTGGAAGTAGCGATGGACGATCCCGTGCATATCGTTGCGCCGATACGACCCCTTGCGCCGAACGTTCTCGCGGATCTGCCGGAGGATATCTCCGAGCCATGGGTCGGGGGTCGAATCGGTGCCGAGGTAGTGGGCGGTCGCGTCGCGCGGAAGGTTGTCGCAGGCGACCTCGGCGTGACGCAATGCGGCGAGATCGCGGTAGGAATCGGCGTAGCCGAGCCAAGCGAGGTCGAGCTTGTAGTTCATCACGTAGTCTAGACCATTGACGTACGGCGGGCTCGTCAGAGCGAGGTCAACGCTCTCCGCTGGAAGAGCGATCGTGCGGGCGTCGCGGTCTACGACCTCCGCCCGCGGTCCCCAGCGCGCGCGTTCGGGCGCCAGCGCTTGCAGGTCGTCGGCCATCGCCGCGATCGTCCGCTCGATCTCGTCGTAGGGCCGAGGACGGCCGCTCGGATTCGGATCGTAGCCGAGGCATGGGGACCGCCGCAATCGGCTGCACGGAACGAGGGTCGCCCCGAAGGCGAGTCGAACGGCCTCGTCGATCCGATCGCCCGACGCGCGGGGGAGCGCCGCCCGCAGTCGACGCAGCTCGCCGAGCGCCTCCGACGAGAACTGGCGCCGGGTCTCTCGCAAGAACGGGAGCGGTGCTGGGGGACCACGAGCCGCGTGTTGGAGCATGCGTCGGGAACGTGCTCGGAGCGCGACCGGGTCGAGTTCGAGGTCGGTCTTCACTCGGGCGGCGAGCGCGGCCGGAGCGAGGAGCTCGAAGCCGATTGCGCGCGCTCCCGCCCGTCGAGCCTCGACGAGGGTCGTGCCGCTGCCGGCGAACGGGTCGAGCACCGTGGTGCCTCGACCGATTTCGGCCTCCGCGAGAAGCGTCGCGACGAACTCCGCGGAATACCCCTGAACGTACGGCCACCATCGGTGGACGGGGAGTCGGTCGTTCGAGCGGAACGTGATCGGACCCGAGTACCGCCCCAGGGTGACCCCGTCCTCCCGAGCGAATCGCTCGAGGAAGCTGGCCGGATCGAGGAAGTCACCGCGCTCCTCGAGGTCAGCGAACGACTGCAGGATCCATAGCCCGCGACCGATCCGGAGCACCTCCCCTCGCGATTCGAGGAGCGCGAGCCGAGTCTCGACCGCCACCGGCGCAGAGCTCAGGCGCGAAGCGAGCTGACGGACCGTGGCGCCCAGCGCACCGGATTCGTTCAGGGCGATCCGGAGGTCCGCGACGGGCGCGGCGGTCGCCGACACGACCGCCCATCGACCCCTTCGGCTATCTCGCTATCGCCCGCGCACGCGTGCCGGACCGAGATGGCGGCGCGGGTGCAACTGAGCGATCTCGGCGATCAAGCTCGCCCGTAACTCCTCGCGCCCCTGATGGAGTCGGCGCCCCCAGGCGCTCGCACGGTGCTGGGGGGCGACGCGGATGAGATGCATCGCCAGCAGATCGCGATCATGGAGCTCTCCCAATCGGCGCTGTAGGCGGGCGTAGCGCGTCGGGAACGATGGTCGCTCCCGGCCCGCGAGCGAGTCCTCGAGGTCGGTGAGATATCGCAACTGGCGGACCCGGATCCGTAGGTCGTGCATGCGGTGCGGCTCCGCGGCGGCGAGCGAGCGGCGACGGGCCCGCGCGGTTGCGCGGGCGAGCCGCCCACGCTCGCCGTCGAGGGCGGCGCGGAGCGCGCCGAGGCTCCGAGGAGCGTCGACGCGGGCGAGGTGGTTCTCGAGCTCACGGAAGAGCCCGGTCGCCCGCTCCGCGCGCAGGGAGGCGCGCAGGAGCTCGCGACCGGTCCGCGCTGACTCGCGCAACCGCAGGCCGAACGAGTCGAGGTCGCTCCCGCGGTCCGAGGCCGGCCGATGCACGTGCTCCCACAGCCCGAGCTCGACATCCAGATCCCGGACAGACCCTACGAGACGCGAGAGGCGACGCAGGTGGGCGCCGATCGAGCGGAGACGCTCGCGTTGGCGAGCCGGACCGACCCGTCCCCACCAACGTACGAGGGTGCGCAGCCGGCGAAGGTCGCGGTGGAGCTCGTGCAGAACCTCGGTGGACGGGTGGAGATGGTCGACCACGGCATCCGTCGCCTCCCGAGCCCGTTCGACCTCTTGACGAGCGTAGAGCGCCAGCGCGGACGTAGAGGGGCCGAACCGCGCTCCCGTGTTGCTCGGCATCCTCGCGTGCGGCCGCCCCCAACCCGTAGCGGCCGCGGGCCAAAACAGTATTCCGAGCAGAGAGTTCGGTCCGATGGCTCTTAGCCCGGCGACCGATGAGGTCCTCGTGGCTCGGGGCCGACTCCAAATGGCCGATCGCACCCTCGATCTCACCCCCGCGCACGGACCAAACGCGATCGGCGTCGTCGATGTCGGTTCGAACACCGCCCGGCTCGTGGTCTTCGACGCCAGCCGCTCGAGGGTCGTTCGCCCGATCTTCGAAGCCAAGGAGATCCCTCGGCTCGGGGCGCATCTGAGCGCGGATGGGTCGCTCGCGCCCGAGGCGATCGAGCGCGGCGTCGAGTCGCTGCGTCGATTCGCTCAGACCCTCCGGGGTCTCGAGGTGCGGCGGACGCTCGCGGTGACGACGAGCGCGGTGCGCGACGCGCCGAACGGCCGGGAGTTCGTGCGCGCCGCCGAACGCGCGACCGGGATCCTGCTCCGGGTACTGACCGGGGCGGAGGAAGCGCGCTACGGCTACCTGGGCGTGGCGAGCGCGTGGGAGTTGCACAACGATCTCGTCGTCGACCTCGGCGGGGGGTCGCTGCAGGTCGTGGAGACCCGCAAGGGACTGCTCGCGAACTCGGTGAGCCTGCCCCTCGGCGGGCTGCGCCTCACCCAGCGATTCATCGCGCACGACCCGCCGAAGGACCGCGAACTCGAGGATCTGCGCGACGAGGTGCGAGGGTCGATCCACTCGACCCTCACCGCGTTCGCGGGGGGGGAGTACCGCGTCTTCGCGATGGGCGGAACCGTGCGCGCGGTCGCCCGGGCGGCGATCGAGCTGCGCGAGTATCCGATCCCGAGGGTCCACGGCTACGCGATCCGCCAGCACGACCTCGACGCGCTCCGGGGGCTCGTCGCCGAACTTCCGACGGGAAAGCGACGGGCGATTCCGGGGATCGGCCAAGAGCGCGCCGACGTGATCGATGCGGGACTCGTCGTGCTCACCGAGCTACTGCGCGTTTCGAAGGCGTCCGAGATCCTCGTCACGGGGACGGGGATCCGTGAGGGACTCGCGCTCGAGGCGATCGACGCCTCGCTCCCCGCCTCGGCCGAGGCGCTCGCGGACCGGTCGGTGGAGGCGGCCGCCGAACGGTTCACGTTCTCGATCGATCGCGGGCGCGAGGTCGCCGACCTCGCGAGCCAGCTCTTCGATCTCCTCGCGCCCGCGCGCGAGTGGGGAGCAAGCGAGCGACTCGCGCTCCGGGTCGCCGCCCAGATGCACGACGCGGGGGTCTCGATCGACCTCTGGCGCCACGCGCACCACTCGGCCTACCTCATTCGCAATTACCCGATCTGGGGCCTCACCCACCGTGAGACGCTGCTCGCCGCAACGATCGTCGCGCTCCATGCCGGGGACGATCTCCCGAGCGGGCTGCGCAAAGGGCTCCAGCCGGTCCTCCGCTCGGGCGACCCCGGGCTCGCGCGACGGCTCAGCGCACTCCTTCAGCTCGCCGGGCTCCTGGCCCCCGCCGGTCCCAAGTTCGCACTGAGCGCGAGCGGCGAGGCCCTGGCCGTGACCTTTACAAGTCCCCCGGCTACGACCCTACCCCCCCGAGCCGTGGAGAAATCCAAGAAGCCCATCGAACGCGAACTCGGCCTGGAGGTCCGCTTCCGCGATGGCTGATCCTGCGGCGCCGGCCCGCGGCTATCCCGGGCGACTGCTCGTGTTCGAGGGCCTCGACGGGAGCGGGAAGTCGACCCAGGCCCACCTGCTGGGGAAGTGGCTCGGTTCTCGCGGCTATCGTGTCTTCCATACCGAGTGGAACTCTTCCGACCTCGTGAGCGAGATCATCCGACGGGGGAAGAAGCGCGGTTTGCTCACGCCGACGACCTTCAGCCTGTTGCACGCGACCGACTTCGCCGACCGCTTCGAGCGGCAGATCCTTCCGCCGCTGCGGGCCGGCTACCTCGTCATCTGCGACCGTTATGCTTACACGGCGTTCGCGCGCGACGCGGCGCGGGGCTGCGCGCCGGATTGGGTGCGCAACCTCTACGCCTTCGCTCCGCCGCCGGACCGCACGTACTACTTCCAGGTCCCGGTCGCGCTCACGTTGCGTCGCAAGACGGCGTCCCGCCTCAAGATCTCCTACTACGAGGCCGGCATGGACCTCGGGCTCTCCGACAGTCTGCACGACAGCTACCTGCTCTTCCAGTCCCGGCTCAAGCGCGAATACGACCGGATGGTGAAGACCGACGGCTTCCACGTCCTCGACGCGCGAGGCACCGTAGAGGAGATCCAGCAAGGGCTGCGCGCCGATCTCCGGGGATTGCTCGAGGCATTCCCGACGAGGGGGAGGCTCGCACATGAAGGGTAGGACCTACGGAACGCGGCTCCCGGGGATGACGGAGGATCCCCTGAACGGTCGGCTGATCGTGATCGAGGGGGCCGACGGCTCGGGTCGCACGACCGAGGTCGGGCGCCTCAAGGAGTCGCTCGAGATCGACGGCCACTCCGTCGTCGACACCGGCCTGCGACGTTCCACGCTCGTGAGCGAACAGATCGACCAGGCGAAGCGGGGCCACACCCTCGCCCCGACGACGATGGCGCTGCTCTACGCGACCGACTACGCGGATCAGCTCGAGAACAAGATGATCCCCGCGCTCGCCGCCGGGAGCACCGTGCTCGCGGACCGGTACATCTACACGCTGATGGCGCGGGCCATCGCCCGGGGAGCCTCGCGGCGCTGGGCCGAGGAGCTCTACGGGTTTGCGCTGCGACCGGACCTCGTGATCTTCCTGGACGCCCGGCCCGAGATCCTCCTGCACCGCGCGATCTCGAAGTATGGGAGCCTCGACTACTGGGAGTCGGGAATGGACCTTTCGATCTCCGCGGACCGATTCCAGAGCTTTCTCGAGTACCAGGCCCGACTGCGCCGCGAGTTCGCGTGGATGGAGGGGGCCTATGGCTTCCACATGCTGGACGCGAACCGCCACCCCGACCAGGTCCACGCCGATGTCGCGCGCTGGGTCGCGCCGCTCTACGGGGGCGAACGCCCCCGCCCCAAGCGACCTAGCGGCGGGCGGCCCCCCACTGCTTCCGAGTGAGCAACCACTCCAGCCGGCCGGCCCCGGGGGCGACCCGGCGGGGGAACTCGATCGCGGCCGTCCCGGCCTTGCGGAGGTGCGCGATCGGGACCGTCTCGGCGGTCAGGGCGAGCCCGACGAGCTGGGCGAGACCCGGTGCATGCCCCACGAGCACGACCGCCCCCGACGGGCGAGCCTCCCGCACCAGCCGCTCGAACGCCTCGAGCGGAGCCCGGCCGATCCCGAGCTCGGGCCACGACCGGAGCGAGGGCGCGGGTTCGAGCTCTTCCGCGAAGATCTCGGCGGTGCGGGTGGTTCGGCGCGCGGGGCTCGTGCCGATCCAGTCGACCGCTCCGACCACCCGCGCGAACGCGCGAGCGACCGCGCGCGTTTCGCGCGATCCCTGCGGGGAGAGCGGTCGGGCCGTGTCGCCCGGCCACCGAGCCGGATCTCGGGGATACGCCGGTCCGTGGCGCACGAGATAGAGCTTCATACGGGCTCGAGCGCGACGAGTCGCAGTCCCCCTTGAGCGTTCGGGCGGGGTTAGGCCCGGGCCGTGCGACCCCAGCGCTCACCGAGGGCGAGGCCGAGCGCGGCGCGAACCAGCAGAAGAGCGACCACAAAGAGCGGGATCAGGAACACGTCGCCCGCCGGCCACGCGAGGCCGAGGGCTTCCCCGCCCCAGAAGGTCGCGAACGCAAAGAGGAGCGAGGTCGCGCCGAGCTTCAACCACGGGGCCTTGATGCGCCGGATCCGCTCGTGGACGAGTGCGACGTAGATCGCGAGCACCGCTCCGGCCGCGAGGGCGCCGACGAGCGCCGAGCCCGCCGCGCCCCCCGCGGCGAGTGGGACGAGCACGGCGACGGCCTCGGTCGCCTCGACCGCGCCGACGGTGAACCCCGCCGCGAAGTGGACGGGCGCGGACGGCGGGGGCCCCCGCTCCGAAGCCGGTTGGCGCGCGCGACGGTAGCTCCGCAGCGTGCTTCGGAACAGGAAGACCCCGAACGCCGCGAGCACGATCGCGGATGCGGCGAGGAGCTCCGCCGAGGGGATCGCCGCGAGCGTCGCACCGGCGACGGCGGCGACTCCAGCGACGAGCGCGACGCCCGCGGCGGCCCCCATCGCGCCGTGGCGTACCGAGCCGTGTTCGATCCCGAGGGCGAAGATCAGGAGGACGACCTCCGTCATCTCGAGCAGCGTGATCACGAAGGCGAGCAGGAGCGGCGCTGGCGCGAGGAGGCTCATTGCGCCGGGTCGCAATCGCGCCGAGGCTAAAGGTTGCGCGCGGACCTAGGTCGACGACGGTCGTGACTTCGTCGGAGCATGCAGGCAGTCGAGCTGCTCGTGGATCGTCGGCCAGCTCGGCTGATCGAGCAAGTGACCGGCCTTCACCCGCTTCGTCTCGAGGTAGCGCGCATTGTAGCGGTTCGGGCGGACCACGAGCGGGATCCGCCCTTCGACGATCGTCCCGTGCACCTGAAGGTCGGCGATCTTCGCGGGGTTGTTCGACAGCAGGAGGACCGAGCGGACTTCGAGGGCGTCCAACATGCGGGCCGCGACCTCGTAATCGCGCTCGTCGGGCCGAAAGCCCAAGGCCTCGTTCGCCTCGATCGTGTCGAGACCGAGTTCCTGAAGACGGTAGGCCTTGATCTTGTTCTCGAAGCCGATCCCGCGACCTTCCTGGCGCAGGTACAGGAGGACCCCGCAGTCCTGGCGCCCGAGCTCATGGAGGGCGAGTTCGAGCTGTTCGCGGCAGTCGCACCGCAACGAGCCGAAGACATCTCCCGTGAGGCATTCCGAGTGCAGTCGGACCGGCACCCGCGTCCCCTCGGCCACGTGGCCCCGGACGAGGGCGGCGTGCTCTTTGCGATCGAGCCGGCTGTGGAAGGCGACGACCTGGAAGTCGCCGAAGCGGCTCGGAAGGTCGGCGACCGAGCTGATGCGCACCAACGGGCCGCTCGAGCCGTCGCCCGGGTCGTGAGCCGGGTCGTTTAGGATCTCCTCCGCAGAAGGTTTGGGAACGCCCATCGTCCGAGGCTCCGCGATCGGAGCCATTGGGCGAATGGAGGTCACCGGTCCATAACGTTACCGGGCGAGCCGCTCGGACCCTCCGTACTCCGCGTCGGCGGCACCCCCCCGCGCCGCCCTATATCCTCGCGGGCGCTTCGATCGCCATGGGGCTTCGATACACGGGGATCCGCGTGACCGACCTCGATCGGTCGATCGAGTTCTACACCGAGGTCATGGGGCTGCGCGAGCAGCGGCGGGGCCGGACGGGCCATGGAGGGATCTGGGTCCTGCTGGCCGATCCCCGCACCCACCAACGTCTCGAACTGAACTGGTACCCTCCCGCCTCGCCGTTCGCGACGCGCTACACTCCTGGCGATGGGCTCGACCACGTCGGGTTTCGCATCGCCCGGAAGGCGGCGTTCGTGCGCCGAGCGCTCGCCCGCGGAGTGAAGCCCGCCCTCCAACCGTCGGACCAGAACGGGGTCCCCGGGGTCTACTACTTCCACGATCCGGATGGCAATTGGGTCGAGGTCTTCTGAGCTCCCGCCCCCCGAGCGACGGCGCGGAGGGGATGGGCCGGGACGGATTTGAACCGTCGATCTCCGCCTTGTAAGGGCGACGTCCTAACCGCTAGACCACCGGCCCGTCGACCGCCCGACGCCGCTCCTCGGTCATGGCCCTGTCGGTGACCGAGTGCACGCGGTGACGCAGCCGTACGGCGGTCCCCCGAGCGAGTTGCGTCATCATCGGCCCCGGAAGCATCGCCTCGCCGACCGCGGCGAGCGCTCCGGCGCGCACGACCACCACTGCGTCCCCCACTCGGATCAACGGGTCCGCTCCGCGGACGCCGGGGACGAAGAGATCGCCCGTCAGCGGAACGCGCGGATCGATCTCGACCGCGAGGGGGGGATCGGGCATCAACCGCTCGCCGCCCGCGACGGTGAGCTGGAAGATCCCGCGCTCTTCCTGCCACGTCGCGAGATCGGTCCCATGCCCGTCGGTCAACCGCTGGAACCACGGCCGCCCCGCGAGCCGGATCGGGGCGCGGAAGAGTCGCGCGGCGCCCGCGCGGCCGAACTGCCAGGAGGCGACCTCGGCGAGCTCCTCGCGCACGACGCTCAAGGGACCGCCCGCGACCGGCCGGGAACCCTCGAGGGCGGCGACGAGCGCGGAATGCAGCGAGGCGATCGCCACGTTCGAGGTCGTGCGATCGTCTCCGATCGTCCAGACGACCGGTCGCGTCGAGCCGAGGACGTCGGTGAGGAAGCCGTACTCGGCCGGGTCGAGGTGGGCGATGACGCTGCGATAACCTCCCGTCTCGAGAAGGTGGCGGAGCCCGTGTCGAACGGCGTCACGTTCCGCCTCCGACCAATCGCCGGTGACGGGTATGTCGTAGTGTCGGGCCGGGTAGACGTCCTCGAGCTCGCGAGGGACGACGCCGATCGGGGAGCTGACCGACACTACGTGGACTCGTTCGAGGGCGTTCAACCCCTCACCGGCGCTCGCGAATCTCCGGTGGGAGCGCGAACGACGATACGGTTTCGTTCGGCTGCACGGAACGAGCAGGAGCACCTCCTTCGCGTTCGGTGGTCGGTACCGTTCGATGAGCCGTCGGCGGAAGCGGCGCATTTCGGCGCGGCGCAGCGATTCCGCGAGCACGTAGCGTCCCTGATGGTCTCCGAAGTAGACCGGGGCCCGCTCCTCGAGGAGTGGGCCGAGGTCGCGATCGGCGTAGCGGAGCATCTCGGCGAGCACCGGCTCGGAAGCCAGACGGGCCTCGACGAGCTCGCGAAGGCGGCCCGTGGCGATCGCGCGTCGAGTCCGGTCGAGCGCCCGCTCGAACTCCGCGCGCAGGGCCGTCCCCCCGTCGTCGGCCGGGGCGCGCCGAGGTCCTTCCTCGACTCCGAGCGATTCATCGACCTCGCGCCCGCGAGATCGTTCGAGGAGCCCCTCGGTCGCATCGAGGAGATCGACCCCGAGGTAGGTGAGCAACGGCACGCGGTGCGGGAGGGTGACGCGGGGAGCCCAGAGGAGCGGTCCGGCCCCGAGGCGTGCGCGCATCTCGCCGACGCACCGGACGAACGAGTCGCCCTCGGCCCACATCGCGCGCGCGTTGCCGAGGACCACGAGCTCGGCTCCGGCGAGCCGCGCCCACTCCTCGGCCGAGAGCGGGCCATGGACTACGACGACGCCCGGCGCGGCGACCTCGGTCCGGGCGCGGCCTCCCGAGATCTCGGGGGCCGAGATGGTGAGGTCGAGGTCGAGCGCGCAGGGGCCGGAGCGGATCGTGAGGTAGCGGTGGCCGCTCGGCGCGCCGGGCCGTTCGAGGAGCACCGGACCGCGGGTCGGCTCCTCCTCAGCGTCCGAAGCCGGCCAGAGGAGCGTCGGCAACTCGAGGTGGATCGGTCCCACCGTCGCATCGCCCGCACACGCGAGCCCTTCGAGGGTGTGGACCGACCGCGTCATGAAGCGCCCGGAGGGTGCCGAGCCGGGGCGAGGGGTAAGGTTGACGATAGGTCCCCCTCGGTCGGCTCATCGCGCGGCGCCCGTCGTCCTCGCCGCTCGCGAGGGGGCCGATTCCCGAAGGGAGCGACCGCGGTGGAGCGAGGGACTACACGGCGAAGATCGCGACCAAGACCCCCGCCAGGTAGAGCGCGCTGGAGAGGAAATGCCGCTCGAAGATCGGACGGGTCGCCGTCGGGTGTCGAGCCAGCTCCCAGTCTCCCCACGCCGCGACGACCGCCATCGCGACCAACGCGACGTAGTAGGGATAGGCGAGGTGAAGCGCCCCGCCAAATGCCGCGAGCAGTACGAGCGCCGTGGCGTGAAGGGCAACGACCAGCCGGAGGCTTACCGAGACGCCGAAGCGCACCGGGATCGAGCGGAGCCCCTCGGCCCGGTCGCTCTCGAGGTCTCCGAGGCTGTGGATCGTCTCGAACGCCGTTCCCCAACAGAGCATCCCTCCGACCGCGAGGAGGACGGCCGGCGGGAGCGTGCCCACGACGGCGATGTAGATCGCCGCCGGTGTGACGGCCTCGACGAGGCCAAGGACCGCCGTGGTCGCGCTCGTGTAGCGCTTCGTGTACGAATACCCGAAGACCAGCGCGATCGCGACCGGAGCGAGCACGAAGGCGAGCGGGCTCAGCAGGTAGGCCGCGACGACGAGCACGCCCGCGTTAGCGAGGGCGAACGCGAGGGCGAATCTCGGCGAGATCCGACCCGTCACGAGCGCTCGGTTCGCGGTGCGCGGGTTGCGGGCGTCGAGGGTCCGGTCGGCCCAGCGGTTGAAGCTATGTCCCGCGTTGCGCGCGGCGACGAACGCGATCACGATCCATACGAGCTTGTCCAGGGACGGGACTCCGCCCGAGGCGAGAACGAGGAAAGCGAGCGCGAACGGCAGGTTGAGTCCCAGGTTCTGGATCTCAAGGAACCGGCCGATCGCCGCGGCCCCGGCGCGCGACGTCGGTTCGCTCACGGCTGCGGAGCGCCGAACCAGCGCGACAGCACGGGATCGGCGCTCAGGAGCCGATCGATCGCCGCCCGCGTGGCCGGGTCGGCCTGGACCTCCTCCGGCCAGGGCCGCGGGAATCCGTCCTCGGCTCGCTTGCGCGTCGCGTCGATGCCGATCTTCGCCCCGATGTTCGCGACCGGGTTGGAGATCGAGAGCTGATCGACCGGTCCGTGGCTGAGCTCGAGGTCCCGCTCGGGGTCCGCTTGGAGGCCGACCCGGTAGAGCACCTCGGAGAGATCGTGAACGTCGACGTCCTCGTCGACGACGACGAGGTAGCGGGTGAACATCATCTGCCCGAGCCCCCAGAGCGCGTGCATCACCTTGCGCGGTTGGCCCGGGTAGGACTTGTGGATCGAGACGATTCCGACGTTGATGAAGAGCCCCTCGATCGGGAGCTCCATATCGACGATCTCGGGGAGCACGAGCCGCACCACCGGCAGGAAGATCCGCTCCACCGCCTTGCCCAGGACCGCGTCCTCGGTCGGAGGCTTACCCGTGACCGTCCCGAGGTAGATCGGCCGTTCGCGATGCGTGACGTGGGTGACGTGGAGGACCGGGAAGGGCTCCGGAGCCGAGTAATAGCCCGTGTGGTCGCCGAACGGACCCTCGACCTTCTCCTCGGCCGGATCCACGTAACCCTCCAGCACGTACTCGGCCTCGGCCGGAACCTCCAGGTCGATCGTTCGGGCGCGCACCAACTCGAGCGGCTCGCGCCGCAACAGGCCGGCGAACACGAAGTTCGAGATCCCCTCCGGCACCGGTGCGAGGCCGGAGAAGAGGGCGACCGGATCGGCGCCGATCACGACCGCGACCGGCATCCGCTCGCCGCGGGCGGCCCATTTGCGCAGATTGCTGCGGCCGACCCGGTGGATCTGGGCGTGGAAGCCGAGAGAATCCGCGCCGTACTGCTGCAGGCGATAGATCCCGGTGTGCGCCTCCCCCGTTTCAGGGTCGGACGTGATCACGATCGGGAAGGTGATCGTGCGTCCTCCGTCGTGAGGCCAGCACTTGAGGATGGGTAGTCGGCCCAGATCGACCGTCGTCTCCTCGACCTCCTGGCACGGCCCGGAGCGGACGCGCTTGGGAGCGAGCGAGCGGAGCGTGGAGAGCGTCTCCATCGTCCCGCCGAGGTCGCGCACCGCGCCGAGCACCCCCGCCGGCGGACGCAGATGGGCGAGCCGCTCGACCCGGGCTGCCGTGGCGGCGAGATCGGGGTCGCCAAAGGCGAGCGCGATGCGTCGGGGCGAGCCGAGCACGTTCGTGACGACCGGGACCGACGCGTCGCGGACGTTCTCGAACCAGAGCGCCGGACCGTCGCGCCGGACGATGCGCTGGGTGATCTCCGTGATCTCGAGATCGCGGGAGATCGGGGTCCGGATGCGCAGCAGATCCCCTCGCGTTTCGAGGGTGGAAAGGAAGTCGCCGAGCGAGCGGAACGCCATCGCGCTCGGCGAGCCCTCCTCGCTATTTAACGCGCGGAGCGCGGACAAATAGGTTCATATCGAAACCTCCCTCCTCGTTCGCGATGCAGACCGTCACCCTCGAGTTCGCGACCGAGCACCTCGTCGCGCTTGGCCTGCTGCCGGCGCGCTTCTTTGAGCGGTATGAGGAGGTCGAGCTCCTCGAGACGCTTCGGCTGGAGCGCGGCTGGCGTCTGCAGCTCGTGCGCGTCCGGCGCCGAGGACCGCTGAAGACCGCCGCGGAGCTCGCGCGCGAGTCCCGACGCATCCGAAGGGCCTACGGGCTGTCCAGTTTCGAGTTGCTCGAGCGCCGCCCTCGCACCCGCGACTATATCCTGCTGATCCGGCAGCGCAACCCCGAGCACCTTCAGGGATGGATCGGCCTCGCGGGAGGACGGATCGCGCCGACCGCACCGTTCCGCCTGACCCCGACCAAGGTCATCGCCTCGTTCCACGGGGAGGAGGCGACCCTGCGCCGGGTCCTCCGCCGCCTCGAGCGCGAAGGGTTCCCGTTTCACGTCCGACGCGCGTCGCGGCGGCCGTACCCCGAAGAGAGCCGCTCGCCCGAGCCGACGCCGCTCCAATCGGATCTCGTCGCCCGTGCGTGGGTGCTCGGCTACTACGCGGTTCCTCGACGGATCACGCTGACCCGGCTCGCGCGCCTCACGGGGCGCAGCGCCCCGGCGCTCGGGAAGATCCTGCGGCGAGCGGAGGGACGTCTCGTCGCGCGCTACCTTGCCGAGGAGGTTTCCGCGACCTCGGAGAAGACCCCGAACTCCCCCCCCGACGCCGCGGCATAAAGAGCCGCTGCGTCTCGACCCCGCGATGGCGCGCACCCCCCGGTCGATCCGGCTCGAACGGCTGCATCCCGACGCTCAGGTCCCGCGACGCGCCACGCCGGGTTCAGCGGGGTTCGACCTCGCGAGCGTAGAGTCGGTCGTGCTCCGGGCCGGCCAGGTCATGCTCGTGCGCACGGGGTGGCGCATGCGCGCGCCGCCCGGGTGCTTTCTCGAGGTCCGGCCGCGCAGCGGTCTGAGCTCGAAGGGCGTCCTGATGGTGAACGCGCCCGGGACGATCGATCGGGACTACGCGGGCGAGGTCTTCGTCCCTCTGACCTACCTCTTCCGCGGGACGTACCGCATCGCGGCGGGAGACCGGATCGGCCAGATGCGGGTCGTCATCGATCGCGCGGCGCGCTTTCGGCTCGGCCGCGTCCGCCCGGTCGGGTCCCGCCGAGGCGGGTTCGGCAGCACCGGCCGCTAACCCTCGAACTCGTCGAGCATCGTCTGGACGGAGGGACCGGTCGGTGGAGGCCGGATCGCGCCAGCGCGCGCATCGTCCTCGACCTCTTCGAGCATCGTGTGCATCCGACGCTCGCGCGCGAAGGCGGCCCGGTGGAGCCCTTCGTCCCGGGTCCCTTGGGCGACGAGCACGACGGCGCGGCCCGCGCGCGCGCGACCGGTCCGCCCGCGACGCTGGATCGTACGGATCACGTCCGGGATCGGCTCGTAGAAGACGACGAGGTCGGTCGACGGGATGTCGAGCCCCTCCTCGGCGACCGACGTCGCGACGAGGCAGTTCACGACGCCACTTCGGAAGCGATCGAGCAGGCCGACCTGCTCCTTCTGCGAAAGGCCGACGTCGCCCCCGTGCGTCGCTTGTCCCACGAACCGAGCGGGACGCACGGGGGTCATCGGATCCTTCGAGAGCTCCTGGACGAGGCGGTCGACCGTGTCGCGATACTGCGAGAAAACGATCACGCGGGCCGCGGGGTGGGCCTCGACCTCGGCGCGCACGATCCGCGCCGCCGTCGCGAGCTTCGGGTGCTCGGCGACCCCCGCCGTCAGGCGCCGACGCAGCTCCTCGAGGTCCGGATCGGCGAGGAACGCGCGCTGCGCTGGAGTGATCCGACCCCGCTCGGGCGCCGCCTGGCGGGCGAGGAAAGCGCGCAGGGCCTCGACCCCCTGGCTCTCGGCAAGTTCGAGGGCGTGCAGGGCCTTCATCGCGATCGCCTGCGCGGTGACGGCGGCCCAGACCGAGGCCGGGGCCGCCTCACCGCGGGCCCGATAGGCCGCGAGCTCGCGGTGCAAGCGACCGCCGACCTCCAAGAGCGAGCGGCGCGAGCTGTCGCCCGGCGCGAGGAGGCCCGCCCGGGCGAGCCGGTCGATCGGTCGTGCGGCCACGCTCTTGAGCAGCACCGCGAGGTGCTGGACCTCCGCGGGGACCGCGACCTCCACCGTCTCCACCCCGATCGAGTGGATGTACGGCACGACATCGGGCGAGAGCTCGGTGCGGTACTCGAAGTGATCGAGGTGAAGGTTGAACCAGACCTCCTCGATCCGTCCTTTGCGCGAACCGGGGGAGGCGGTCATGGCGAGGGTGCGCGCGCCTCGTCCGTCGGCGTTCGCCCGGCCGATGGCGACGTAGGGGTAGTCACCGACCGCGCGGTGCGCCTCATCGAAGACGATGAGCCGGAATGGGTCGAGCGAGATCTCCCCCCGGACGAGGTCGTTCGCGATCACCTGGGGCGTCGCGACGACGATCTGGGGCGGGCGCACGAGTTCCGAGCGGCGCTCGGGGGTGATCGCACCCGTCAGCACCAGGGGCTCCGGACCAATGAGCGCGTCGGCGATCGATCGAGCGTGCTGGACGACGAGGGGGCGCGTCGGCGCGAGGAAGAGGATCGAGTCGGCCGGATAGCGCTCGAGGGTCTCGGCCGAGACGCGCAGCGCGATCGCCGTCTTTCCGAGGCCCGTCGGGAGGACGACCAGGGTGTTCCGACGGAAGGCGACCTCGGCGATGTCGGCCTGGTACCGACGGTCCTCGAGCTTCCCGGGCCGGACCCTCGGGTGCTCGACGGTCGGCATCGCTCGGGACCGACGGCCCACCGGGCGGGGCTTTATTACGCTCGGTCTCGGCGAGGGGGATGCTGCCGATCGCGCTGGTCGTCGTACTCCTGCTGCTCGCGGTGATCACCCTGCTCTACCAGGGGGTCGCGATCTGGTTCGCTTACGAGATGCCGCGCGTCGATCCGGCGCCCGGGGCGTCGACCCGCGCGCCCCGGGTGAGCGTCGTGATCGCGGCCCGCAACGAGGGGGACGAACTCGCCGCGACGCTCGACTCGCTCCTCGCACAGGACGAGCCGCTCGCCGAGATCGTCGTCGTCGACGGGGCCTCGACGGACGCGACCGCCGCGATCGCCCGCGCGCGAGCACCGCGCGTTCGGCTCCTCGAGGAGCCCTCGCTTCCCCCGGAGTGGGTGGGCAAGAGCTGGGCGTGCGCGACCGGGGCCGCCGCAACGCGCGCGGAGTGGATCCTCTTCCTCGACGCCGATGTCCACCTTCACCCCGCGGCCGTGCGGAGCGTCCTCGACTGGGCGACCCGGGAGTCGGCCGATCTCGCGTCGATCGGCACACGCATCGAAATGGGAACTTCCTGGGAACGGATCGTGATGCCGTTCTACGTGCAGATGGTCCTCACCCACTTCCGCTCGCCTCACGTCAACCGAGACCGCTCCACCGCCGCGGTCGCGAACGGTCAGTTCCTCCTCGCCCGTCGCTCCGTCTACGCGTCGTTGGGCGGGCACGCGGCGATCCGCTCCCACCTCCTAGAGGATGTCGCGCTCGCGGAGCGATTCCGCGGGGCGGGACGATGCTTGCGCTTCGCCTGGGCCCCCGATCTCGCCGCGACGCGGATGTACCGGTCCCGGGTCGACATGGCCGAGGGGCTTCTGAAAACGGTGCACGGGACGGAGTATTCGACCTCCCGCCAGCTCGGTCGGATCGCGGGAGTCGTCGGGCTCTTCCTCCTGCCCCTCGGTCTCCTTCCGCTCGGTCTCGCGCTGGGAGATCTCGCGCTGATCATCATGGGCGCCGTCCTCTACGTCGCGCTCTTCGGAAAGCACCTCGCGTTCGCCCGGGCCCTCGGCTCCACCGCGCGCGCGGGGCTCGCCTACCCGGTCGCGGCGGCGTTCTACGTCCTACTGCTTGCCCGCTCGATCCAGCACGGTGGGCGGAAGGGGACCGTGCGCTGGAAGGGGCGCGAGTACGGGGTGCGGCCGCCCCCCCCTGCGCCGAAGACATAATTCCCTCTGAAGGCTCGGAGCGGGTCGCCATGAGCGCTCCCGAGCCCGCTAGGTTCGACCTGTTCATCGACGGTGCCGAGGTCGAGGGGGCCCACACCGAGCGCTCCCTGCTCACGAACCCCGCGACGGGCGCGGCGGTCGCCTCGGTCGCAATCGGGGCGGTCGACGACGCGCGGCACGCGATGGAAGCCGCCGAACGGGCCTTCGCCGGCTCGGGCTGGGCGGGAGAGGACGGTGGCCAACGCGCTCGCACACTCCACCGGATCGCCGAGCGGCTCGAGGCGGAGGTCGAGGCGTTCGCGCGGCTCGAGACCCTCAACATGGGCAAAACGCTGCGCGAGGCGCGCGGGGACGTGCTCTACGTCGTCCGGACGCTCGAGTACGTGAGCGGCCTCGCCGACAAGATCGAGGGTTCGACGATCCCGGTTCCCGGCCCGCGCCTCGACTACACCCTGCGCGAGCCGCTCGGCGTGACCGTTCATATCGCGCCGTGGAACTACCCACTGCTGCTCGCGGTCCGCTCGGTCGCTCCCGCGCTCGCTGCGGGCAACTCGGTCGTGCTCAAGCCGGCGAGCCTCACCCCGTTGACCGCGCTCTCGTTCGCCCGGCTCGCCATCGCGGCCGGCCTACCGAAGGGGATCCTCAACGTGGTCGTAGGTCCCGGCCGAGAGGTGGGCGAAGCGCTCGTCACCGACCGACGGTGCCGCCACGTCTCCTTCACGGGGAGTGCCGAGGTCGGAATGCGGATCGGCGAGCTCGCGGGCCGGCGGAGCCTCCCGCACACGCTCGAGCTCGGGGGCAAGAGCCCCGTCCTCGTCCTCGCGGACGCCGATATCGACCGAGCGGCGAAAGGGATCGGCTTCGGGATCTTCGGGAACGCGGGCCAGATGTGCTGGGCGGCGAGCCGCCTCGTCGTCCACGAGAGCGTGCGCGCGCCGCTCCTCGAGCGCCTCTCCAAGATCGCGAACGCGATGAAGCTCGGTCCGGGGACGGAAGAAGGGGTCGAGATGGGACCGCTCGTTTCCGCGGACCAGGCGGTCCGCGTCCTCGACTACATCGCGAGCGCGACCGGCGACGGAGGCACGATCGTCGCCGGGGGCGTCCGTCCGGCCGACCCCGAGTTGGCGCACGGTCACTTCGTCCGGCCCACGGTCCTCGACCGGGTCCCCGAGAGTTCTCGCGCCGTTCGAGAGGAGATCTTCGGCCCGGTGCTCTCGGTCTTCGGGTTCGAGGAGATCGACGACGCGGTTCGGATCGCGAACGACACGACGTTCGGGCTCTTCGCCGCGCTCTGGACCCGCGATCTCGGCAATGCGCATACGGTCGCCCGCCGCCTCGCGGCGGGGATGGTGAGCGTGAACGAGCCGCCGAACACCTACCCGCAGACCCCCTTCGGGGGGGTCAAGGAGAGCGGGGTCGGCTCCGAGCAGGGCCGTCATAGCGTCGAACTCTACACCCGGACCAAGAACGTGCTGATCAACCTCGGCGCACCGAGGAAAAAGGCCTAAGGTTCGTACGGAACCCCCAAAGAACCACCCCCCGTCGACCGTGGGGGGTCCGCGTGACGGAACCGATCGCCGAAGGGACGTGGGGCGAGTGCCTGTACTGCGGCGACGCGGTCCCCCCCGGCTCGAAGGTCTGCCCGATCTGCGGCGCGGAGAACCCGATCCGCGCGAGCCAGATCCCGATCGCCCCGAAGAAGATCCGCCGCCGCCTCAAGGGGCTGGGCGCGCTCCGCACCGCGATGGTCGTCGGGGCGATCCTCCTGCTGGCCTACGCGGTCATTTCGCCGGTCTTTTCGGGCCCGCCGGTCATCGCCGATCCATTGACGGCGAGCGGGACCTACTTCATCTCGACCGGGAACAGCACGGTGCTCGCGGGCGAAGTGACGGGCGCGGACTACATCCTCGGGAACTGGACCGTCCTCGCCCCGTTCGGGACGTCCGTGGGGCTCACCGTCTACAATAGCACGGAGTACAACGACTCGCTCCATGGGATCCCCACGGGCAACCAGCTCTCCTATGCTCCCGCGAACGAGCAGAACATCGTCTTCACGGCCGAGGTCACCGACACCTACTACTTCGTCTTCGCGAACCCGTACCCGCTCAGCAGCGGGCTCAACCTGACGGTCTTCATCTCGACCGCGTACACGCCGAGCGTGAACTCCGTCACCTGAGCTCGAGGGGACGCGGGGCGATCAGGAGGGCGGACCGGCGGGCGTCGCGGCGCGCTTCAGGTGCTCCGGCGGAACGACGTCGACGAGATAGACGGTCGTACCGGCCCGCATGATGACGAGGCCCGCGGCCCGCGCGGCTTTCGTGTCGACCTCGAGGATCACCGGCTGCGGGGTGCGCACGGCGCCGGCCGCCCGCGCGTCGTCCGCGGTCTTCGATAGGTGTACCTTCTTGCGGTCGGAGGGTTTCAATCCGACCTCGAGCACGACCGCCGCTTCCGCCTCGGTCACGGGATAGTAGAGGGCGTCGGGGATGTTCTCCGTCGGAAGGTCGAGTTGAATGTCGAGCGTATGGCCATAGGTCGCCCGCACGAAGTCGTCGCGCACCTCGTAGCGGCCCTTCGCATCCGTCTCGGCGATCGCGACCAGGTGGTGCACGCGCAGCCAGGGGTAGCCCCGATGCCGCTGGCTCACGGCCCGAACGATCTGAGGGAGCGAGACCCATCCGTGGGCGTCCATCGTGAGGCCGTACCGGTCCGGAAAGTGGCGCAGGATCCCCGTGAGCACTCGGCCAAGGTGGTCGAGTTCGCGATCGTCCATCAGAAAGCGGCCCTCTTGCGCGCAGACCGGGCACTCGGTCCCGCGGAAGTAGCCGTGCTGCTCGCACTCCTTCAGCATGGACGGGCGGGTCCCCTTCTTACGCCTTGACCTTGTCCGCTTTCTTGTCGAAGTCTGCGAGCAGATCCCCGTAGGAATCGGCGAGATCCTTGAGGACGCGCTTGAGCACCTGTTGGGGTTTTTCGCCCTTCGTCTTCACGTAGAGCGTGGGGCGGTCGAGGTAGGGATGACCGAGGTAGTAGCGCGCCTCGACGACCTTCTCCTCGTGCTGGAGCGCCTCGACGAGCGGGATGAGCAACGTCTCCTCCCCCTTCGGGATCTCGAGACGAAGGCTGTCGTGGTCCTTTTCAGCGACACGAACGTCCATGAGCGATCCTGAGAGCGGCCCACTTTCGCTCGGTTCATAAGCGTGGCGGCGCGCGAGGCTCCGCACGGGGCGCCCTCCCGACGGCTCTATAACCGCTGCCGCTTCGTGGACGACGTCCGAATGCGAGCCCTGATCGTCGGCGGGGGAGCCCGAGAGCACGCGATCGCCCAAGCGCTCGTGACCGCCGGGGCGGAGATTGTCACCGCTTCTCCTCAACCGAACCCTGGCCTCGAACGCCTCGGGCGAGGCGCGCTGCGCGTCGACGTGACCGCCGCCGACCGCATCGCGGAGTTCGGGGAGCGCCAGGAGGTCGACTACGCGGTGATCGGGCCCGAGGCCGCGCTCGCCGCGGGGGTCTCCGACGCCTTGCGCGGGCTCGACATCGGGGTCGTCGGCCCCTCCAAGGCGGCGGCCCAGATCGAATCTTCGAAGCTCTTCTGCCGCGAGCTGCTCGCGCGTCATCACGTCAGCGGCCAACCGGCGTGGCGGGCGCCGCGAACGATCGAGGAGGTCGACGGCGCGATCGCGGAGCTCGACCGACCGTTCGTCGTGAAGCCGAGCGGGCTCACGGCGGGCAAAGGCGTCTGGGTCCAAGGGGCCGACTTCCCGGACCCCAAGCCGGGAGCGGCCTATGCGAAGAGCCTGCTCGCCCAGGGCGGACGCGTCCTCCTCGAGGAGAAGCTCGAGGGCGAGGAGTTCAGCCAGATGGCGTTCGTCACCGATTCGGGGATCTACCCGATGCCGGCGGTACAGGACTTCAAGCGCGCGCTCGAGGGGGACCGTGGAGGGAACACGGGTGGAATGGGGGCCTACTCCCAACGCGACCATCTATTGCCGTTCCTCAGCTCGAATTCGCGCGACCGCGCGATCGGCGTGCTCGAAGGGGCCGTCGCCGCCCTGCGGGCCGAGGGGATCGAGTACCGAGGCGTCCTCTACGGCGGGTTCATGCTCACCGCGAACGGCCCGCTGTTGCTCGAGTTCAATGCGCGCTTTGGGGACCCTGAAGGGGCGAACGTGTTGGCGCTCTACGAGGAGGGGAACTTCGACGAGCTCCTCTTCGGGGTCGCGACCGGGAAGGTCGATCCGAACCTCGTGCGCTTCCGGCTCCGCGCGACGGTCCTTCGCTACCTCGTCCCGCCCGGATACGGTGACCGGCCCCAAACCGGGGGCGTGATCGAGCTCGACGAACCCGCGATCGAGGCGGAAGGGGTCCGGGTCCTCTACGGGAGCGTCGAGCCGGCCGGTCCGGCGGCGGTGCGCCTCGGCTCGGGGCGCGGCGTCGCGCTCCTCGGCGAGGCGAGCGCGATCCATGAGGCCGCGGTGCGCGTCGAGGCCGCCCTCGCCCACGTGAAGGGGGACTACTACGTCCGCCACGACATCGGAACTCTCGCGGACCTCGCGCGTCGACGCGAGCACATGCGCCAGCTCCTGGCTCCGGGAGCGAAGTCCTCACCGTTGCCCTTGAGCGTCGCCGCGGCGGACGCACCCCCCTCGAGCGCCGCGCCGGACGAGATGCGCGTATAGACCGCGAGATTGGATGACGACCTCTCGAGAGTTCTGCCGATTCGCCCCGTCCCGTGAACCGATCCCGCTCGTGACCGTGTGGGCGTCGCCGCGCCGCGCGTGCCTCTCCGTGTTTCTCCTCCTCACGCCGGCCGAGCACCCGACGCACGTCCTCGCGGGGAAGATCGACCCTCGAGCCGATTGGGAGGAGATCGGCGCCCTCTCGGCGCCGATGGTCGAGGCCAACCGCGAACGATGGATCCTCCCCAGCTCGCACCTCATCATCGGCGAGGGACCGACCGCCGCCGCCGCACGGATCCTCGCGGAGCAATTGGGTGGTTTCCCCGCCGATCTCGCTCCCCCGCTCGTGATCCACGATACCTACCCGCAGCGCGGAGCCCCGGAGGCCCCGCCGCATTGGGACATCGGCTTCGTATTCCGCGGGCGAGTCGACCCGGCTCGGCTCCCGGCGACGACCGCGTTCCGGGAGTTGCGCTTTCTCGACCTCCCCGCCGTCGAGCGCGCGCAGTTCGGACGTATGCACGACGAGGTGCTCGAAGAGGCCGGCTTCTCGTGGACCCCCGGCCGATAGGCCCCACCGGCGCTCGGCGAAGGATAAAATACGCTGCGCGGGGTAGAATCCTCTCCGATGTTCTGCCCCAAATGCCACCGGCTGATGCGGCCGGACAAGAGCGCGAAGGCCTGGCGCTGCGCCACCTGCGGGACGAAGGTCCCGCTCGGATCGGGCGTCGAGGTCGGTCGCTCGGCGCCGTCCGGGCGTACGGTCGATGTCGTGGAGGAGTCGGCGACGCCCACCCTTCCGACGACCCAGGAGCAATGCCCGAAGTGCGCCAACGACACCGCCTACTGGGTCCTGCGTCAAACCCGGGGCGCCGACGAGCCGGAAACCCGCATCTTCGAGTGCACGAAGTGCGGCCACAAGTGGCGGGAATATCAGTGACCGATGCCCCCCGGGTCGCGATCCGCGAGGTCTTTCTCGAGGAGCGCCTCGGAGCGGTCGTGCGCGTGCGCGGCTGGGTGCAGCGGACGCGCTCGAGCGGAGGGATCCTCTTTGCGAAGATGCGCGACCGCACCGGCTCGGTCCAGGTCACGGCCCGACGCGACACCCTGGGCGACGCCGCGTTCGAGGCCTTCGAGCACGTTCAGGTCGAGGGGGCGGTCATCGTGACCGGAGAGATCGTCGCGGACCCGCGCAGTCCGGGAGGCCGCGAGGTCCGCGCGCGTTCGATCGTGGTGGTCGACTCGGGCACTCCGTTCCCGATCTTCCAAGAACAGACCGAAGAGTTCCGGCTCGATCAGCGCCATCTCGTCGTGCGCTCGGCGGACTTCGTCGCGACGTTCCGAGTCAAGGCCGAGCTGTTGCACGCGATCCGCGAGTTCATGGACCAGGAGGAGGTCCTCGAGATGACCCCACCGATCCTCACCGGCAACAGCGCGGAGGGAGGGGCCGAAGCGTTCGCGATCGACTACTTCGGCCGTCCCGGGTATCTCTCTCAGACCGCGCAGCTCTACCTCGAGGCGCTCCTCGTGCCGAACGAACGGGTGTACGCCTTGACCCCGTCGTTCCGCGCGGAGAAGATGCGCACCCCTCGCCACCTCACCGAGTACCTCCACCTCGAAGGGGAGTTCGCCTGGTGCGATCTCGAAGAGCTTCTGGGGTTCATCGAGCGGATGGTCGTCTTCGCGGCGCACCGGATCGCCGAACGGCGGCCCGCGGAGCTCGCGGAGCTCGGCCGACCGCCCGCCGAGCTCGCCCAGTTGAGCGCGCCGTTCCCGCGCATCACCTACTCGCAAGCGATCGCCGAGCTTCAGCAGAAGGGCCACTCGATCGAGTGGGGGAGCGATCTCGGTACCGCCGAGGAGCGCGCGCTCACGCTCGAGCGGAACGTCCCCGTCTTCGTCACCCACTTTCCGCGGGAGCTCAAGGCGTTCTACATGCTGCGCAGCCCCGGCGATCCTCGGACCGTCGAGGCGGCCGATCTGCTCGCCCCCGAGGGGTACGGCGAGGTCGTCGGAGCGTCGTGCCGCGAGACCGACATCCGCGCGCTCGTCGATCGCCTGCACGCGCTCGGCGCGGATCCCGCGGGCTACGAATGGTACCTCGATCTCCGTCGCCACGGTAACATCCCGCACGCAGGATTCGGCCTCGGCGTGGAACGGCTCGTCCGCTGGATGGTCCGACGCGAGCACATCCGCGACACGACGCCGTTCCCCCGCACCCCGAGCCGCCACACACCCTAGCGGCCGCGCCGAAGGGGCAAGGTTCAAGAGCGACGGCGCTGGTGACCTCGCTGCGCTCTTCCGTCGGAGATCCTAGCGTGGGTAGCCAACACAGTTCGGACCGAGGAGAGCGGGGGACCGACCTGCCACCGAAATCTGCGCCGGGGGGCGATGCCGCCGGCGCCAAGCCGGAGCCCGTGCCACCGGCGAAGGAACTCCCCCCGCCCGAAAAGCCCGCGCTCAGCGTCGAACGCCTCACGCATCTCGATGTCAACGAGGTCTGCGGCCTGTACAAGAAGGTCTGGGACGCTCAGCGCGCCGATCTCTCCCCGGAGATGGTGAAGGCGTGGGAGCCCACTCCGCTCGAGTTCACGAGCTGGATGGAGGGAGTGACCTACTTCGCCGCGCGACGCAACGGACGCCTGGTCGGCGTCGTGGGACTCGAGACCTCGCACGGAAGCGGCCGGTTCGTCCACCTCGCCGTCGAACCGGAAGGGCGTCGGCAGGGCGTCGCGACCGCGCTCATCCGCACGACGATCGAGTGGGCGAAGAAGAATGGCTGCGCGTCGGTGTGGGCCGATACCCTCGCGAGGTTCACGAGCGCCGCCCAACTCCTCAAGCATCTCGACTTTGAAGAGTCGGGGGTCCTCCACCGCCACGAGTGGAGCGAGGACGTTCGGTTCTTCGAGCGTCTTCTATAGGTCCCGGGCCGACCGCCCCGAAGGGCGGAGAGAGTGCAGGGGGTGAGATTTGAACTCACGAACTCCTACGAGACCAGGACCTCAACCTGGCGCCTTTGACCAAGCTGGGCCACCCCTGCACCAACGGCTCGGCCTACAGGAGTCGGACGATAAGTCTTGCCAACGCGCGGTCGAACGAGATCGGTCCCGGGCAAACCCTATTAGTCGAGTCCTCTCGCATCGCGTTGTGACGGAGGGCGCTGCGGCCGCGCGTCCCGAGAGCCCCTTCGGGCCACCGCGGGTCTTCATCGGATCGAAGCCGACGATGACCTACGCCTTCCAGGTCGTCGCTCAGCTCAATTCAGGGGCCGATCCCGTCCTCGTCAAAGCGCGAGGCGCGGCGATCGGCAAGGCGGTCGACGTGATCGAGGTGATCCGTCGGCGCCTGCTCCCGAACGAGGTCGCGGTCGGAACGATCGAGATCGGCACAGAGCGGCTCACCAACCGCGACGGGCGCGACGCGAACGTCTCCTCGATCACGATCCCGGTGCGTCGGACGACACCGGTCCCGCCGATGCCACCCCCGAGCGCGTAGCGCGAGGGACCCGGAGCACCCAAGTTCCGGCCCAAAGATCACCGATGCGCTGGTGCTCCGCCGACAGATAGATCGCAGCGATACCGACCGCCGCCTCCACGAGGACGGTGATCGCGATGAACACCACGAGCGCGACGAAGAGGAGCGTTCCCGAGATCGCAGGGAGACCCGAGAGGCTCGCATTTTGTCCCTGGGCCACGGCGACGATCGTGGGGCCGAGCAGCCCGATCGCGCTCAGTTCGATGAGCTTCGGCGACTCGCGCACCATCGAGCGGAGCCCGCCGACCGTCGCACCGCTCCGATCGCAGACCTCGAGGCCGACCACCCACTTGCCCACCGTCGTTCCGAAGAGCACCGGGCCGAGGACGAAGTAGAGGAACGAGATCCCGACGAAGCCGTAGGCCGCCGTCACGATCGGGATCCCGCTGACCGCGGAGGAGAGCGAGCTCGACCCGCTCTCGAGCTCCCACCACAACGCGAAGGCGGGCGCGCTCACGAGGAGGAGATCGATCACGAGCGCGATCGCCCGAGCCCCGATCGACCCGAATCGCTCGACGGTGAGACGGCGCCCTACCGCGACGAGCGCCCGCGCGGTCTGGGTCCCCCGTTCGGCTTCGACCTCGTTCACGACGCGCTCGCGAGCGACGGCGTCGAGGTTCGCCTGGTCGGCCACGACCCACCCCGGCACCGACAGCCCCTCCCAAGGGTGGGCCGGATCGACCGGTGGCCGACCGAGCAATCGCTGGGCCTGGTCGGCCGCCGCGTGGCTCGCATCGCGAGCTCGCTCCACCGCGAGGCGGTTCTCGCCCATCACCGCGGCTCGCGTCCCCTCCGAGAGCAGGCCGAACGGGCTCGGCGCCGGGGCGCGCGACGCGGGTAGGACCGTCCGCAGGGGCGAGTCTCGGTAGCGCACGAGGAGGTAGGCGACCGCGAGCGCCACGAGCCCCGAGAGGTAGACGAGGTCGAAGAAATCCGCCCCCCCGATGACGTAGAGCCCCTTGGTCGCTGAGGAAAAGAGCGGCGGTTCGCGAAGGAGGTCGGCCCCGATGAGGACACCGAAGGTCGTGCTCGCATAGGCGAGCGGGAGGGCGCGGCTCGACTCCGTACCGAACAGGGTGGGGGACGCGGCGACCGCGAGCGCGCCGGCGCTGATCGGCGCGACGAGGTACGCCGGGAAGGCGACGACGATCCCCTCACCGGGGATCGACTGGGAGATGAGGTACGTGACGACCAGGACCCCGGAGCTTAGGGCGACCATCCCCACGAGCGGACGCGCCGCTTCGCGCTCCACGGGAAGGACTCCGGCGGCGAGCGTGGCGGCGACCCCTACCGCGGTCACGCCGATCGCCGGAAGTAGGGTACCGGGGAGCCACACCACCACCGCGAACGCTCCGATCGCCTCACCGCCGAAGACGGCGAGGTAGAGGAGGAGCGAGCGCGCCCACGGCGGGGCGAACCGCTCAAAGAGGTAGGCCGAGAGTGCGACCGGGATCAGTCCACCCCCGACGCTGATCGCGATGACGTTGCCCGAGAACGGGAAGAGCGGGACGATCGTGAACAGGCAGAGGATGACCGCGGGTACCAGGAGCCAGAAGACGAGGCGCTCGAACCCGGCATCGCGAGCGAACTCCCGGTTCTCCCAGACGAAGAGGAAGAGGAAGAGCCAGAGCAGCGGAACGAGGAAGAGCGCTGCGGTCACGTCCGCAATGTCGTATCCGATCGTCACCGGGCCGATCAACGTCTGCGTCCGGCCGGGCCCGGCCGACCGGTCCGGCGAGGGTGAGACGACCGAAGGTCCACCTAAAGGGTTTTCTAAGCGGCGACTCGTCAATCGATCGCGATGAGCGCCCCGCGCGTGGAAGAGGACTCTCTCGGAACGCGCGAGGTGCCGTCCGAGGCGTACTGGGGGATCCAGACGCTGCGGGCCTGCGACAACTTCCCCGTCAGCGGTCGAACGATCTCGCCGTACCTACGGCGGGCGTATGCGCTCCTCAAGCTCGCGACCGTGCGCGCGAACCTCGAGCTCGGAGGGATCGACGAGCGACGCGGGCGCGCGATCGCGCAGGCCGCCGAGGAGATGGTCGCCGGACGGTTCGACGATCAGTTCCCGATCGACGTCTTCCAGGCGGGCGCGGGTACGAGCACGCACATGAACGTGAACGAAATCCTCGCCAACCGCGCTCTCGAGATCCTCGGCCTTCCCCGGGGGCGGTATGCGGAGGTGAGTCCCAACGATCACCCGAACCGGGGCCAATCGACGAACGACACGTTCCCCTCCGCCGCTCAGGTAGCGACGCTCCTCGCCCTGCGGGACCTCCGGCCGTCGATCGGAGCGCTGATCGCGAGCCTACGCCGCAAGGGGGAGGAATTCGCCCGCTTTCCTAAGGCCGGCCGAACGCACCTCAAGGACGCGCTCCCCGTGACCCTCGGCCAGGAGTTCCACGCCTACGCGACGGCGCTCGAGCACGTCGTGGAAGCGCTGGCCCCCGTCGAGCACGCGCTCGCCGAGATCCCGCTCGGCGGGAGCGCGGTCGGCACGGGGGTCAACTCGGTCGTCGGGTTCCGCGTCCGAGCCGTGCACCTCTACGGGGAACTCACGGCGCTTCCGTTGCGGGCCGCCCGCGACCCGTTCGAAGCGATGCAGAGCCGATGGCCGCTCGCCTTCGCCGCGGCGTGGCTCAAGCTGCTCGCCCTCGAGCTGATCCGCATCGCGGGCGATCTCCGCCTCCTCTCGAGCGGGCCGCACACGGGTCTAGACGAGATCCGACTCCCCGAGATCCAGCCGGGGTCGTCGATCATGCCGGCGAAGGTGAACCCGTCGGCGGCCGAGTGCCTCACGATGGTCGGCTACCATGTCGCGGGCGCCGAGGCCGCGGTCGCGTTCGCGACGCAGGGAGGGCAGCTCGAGATCAACGTGATGATGCCGCTCGCGGTCTACGAGACGCTCTTCTCCGCGGAGATCCTGATCCGCTATCTGCCCGTGTTCGCACGGACGTCGATCGATGGGGCCACCGCGAACCCGGCGCAGCTCGAGCGGTTCTTGCGCGCTTCCGGAGCGCTCGCGACCGTGCTGACCCCCCGCCTCGGCTACCTCAAGGTCGCCGAGCTGATCCACGCGGCCGAGCGGACCGGGCGAACGGTCCAAGAGCTCGCGGTGGACCAGGGACTGCTCAGCGCCGGGGAGGTCGAGACGCTCCTCAGCGCCGCTGCGCTCCTGAAGCTCACCGTTCCCGTGCGCTGAGCCGTAGTCCTCGCACTCGGGGCACCGTTAAGTGGCCCCGCTCTCCTGAAGGGCGGATGGCGACCGCAGACGGGTCGAGCGTCGCGCTCGCCAACCGCTCCTCCGAGGAGTTCCGCCAGGCGGCCGAACTGCTCGGACGGGTCGGTCTGACCCAGTACGAGGGTCGGGCCTACATCGCGCTCGTGGCGCGGGGCCTCGGCGACGCGGCCGCGATCGCCCAGGCGTCCGGGATCCCTCGCACCTCGGCGTACAAGGTCCTCGAGTCGCTCGCGCAGAAGGGCTACGCGAAGGCGACCGGCGGCAAGCCGATCCTCTTCCGGCCGACCCCACCGCTCGACGTCGCCGAGAGCCTCAAGGGCGCGATTCAGGAGGTGTTCGAGGCGCTCGCCGACCTCCACCGCGAGGTCGCGGAGCACGGCGAGCCCCAGCTCGTGTATCTCCTGAGCGGCCGCGACAAGGTCCTCGCAAAGATCGTCGAGCTGCTCGACCAATCGACGCGCTCGTTCATCCTCACGACCCCGAAGTTGGCCGAGTTGCGCGAGGAGCTCGACAAGAAGGTCCAGCACGCCGTCAAGCGAGGGATCGCCGTCACCTTCGTGACCGCGGCCCTGCAGCGGATCCCCGAAGGGGTGCAGTACGTCGACCGAGAGAACCTCATGGCGACCGAGGTCCTCGCGGACGACCAGCACGCGCTGCTCGCCGCTCCGGGCCTCGAGGCGTGCGGGTTCACCGACAACCCGATCCTCATCGCCCACCTCCAGCAGTTCCTCGAATTGATCCTCGACCGGGAGCCCGAAGCGCCTCCGGCGCCGTAGACGATGCGTCGGGGGGGTCGTCGCCCGACTCCGAGCGAGCGGGTCCGCGCGGCGCTCGCCGAGCATGCGGGCGCGGAGATCGCGCGGCGGATGCCGGCCGGCTACCATCGCATGGGTCGGGTCCTGCTGCTCCGGCTCCCGACCGAGCTCTCGCCGTACCGGCACTTCATCGGTGCGGCGTGGGTGCGCGAGCTCGGCGTGCAGACCGTGATCGCTCGGACGGGGCCGATCACGGGCGAGGCCCGCGAGCCTCAGGTCGAGCGCATCGCGGGGTCGTCGACCGAGACCGAGGTCATCGAGCACGGCGTGCGCTACCGCTTCGACGCCGCCCACACGATGTTCGCGACGGGGAATCGGACCGAGCGCCAGCGGATCGCCACCCTCGTGCGGCCGGGAGAGGTCGTCGCCGACCTCTTCGCCGGCATCGGTTACTTCACGGTGCCGATCGCGGCGCACGCCCGCCCCGCACGCATCGAGGCCGTCGAGCGGAATCCGGTCGCCTACCGCTACCTCGTCGAGAACCTCCGTCCGTACCGGGACCGAGCGACGGTCGTCCCTCACCTCGGGGACAATCGGACGGCCCCACTACCGGTCGCGGCGTTCGATCGCGTCGTGCTCGGCTACCTTCCCTATTCCGACCCGTGGATCGCCCGGGCGGTCGAGCTCGCGCATCCCGACGGCGCGTGGCTCCATGTCCACCGCATCGATGCAGTGCGTCCCCCGCTCAACGTGAACGCGGAGATCGTGGCGCGCGAGGTCGCGGACGCCGGTGGGCGCGTCCTCGGAACTCCGATGGTCCGAGAGGTCAAGCCGTACGGGCCGGGGCGTCGCCACGTCGTCGTCGACGTACGGGTCCAACCGGCGCCGCGCTAGGC
>JBOGRR010000003.1:0-39011 GCA_050749765.1 Thermoplasmata archaeon
CGACCGAAATCCGCTATATCAGCGCTTGGGTGGGGAAGGCGATGCGGGCGACGTCCCAGCGGCGAGCCGGGCGGCCGGCCGGTCCCACGACCGAGCTCCGGATCGGATCGTTCGCGCGTATCGATCAGGGGCGCTCGGTACGGATCGGGCTACCCGAGATCATCCTCGGGGAAGGGAAGAGCCCCGACCACCTCGTCGGGATCCTGCGCGGGCTCGCTCGCCGCTCGCACGGAGCCCTCGTCTCGCGGCCGACGGCGGCGCAGCTCGAGCGGCTCGCGCTCGAGCGACGTCGTGGCCTGCGGACGCACGAGCTGGCCGGTGGGCGCGTCGTCCGTCTCGCTGGGCCGCTGGGGATCGAACCACTGAGAGCCACGATCGCGATCGTCGCCGCTGGGACGAGCGACGTTCCCGTGGCCGAAGAGTGCCGGGCCGTGCTCCGGGAGATGGGGGCGCGATGCCGAACGGCGTACGATGTCGGGGTCGCCGGACTTCACCGCCTCCTGCGCGCGCTCTCCGCGCTCGAGCGGGCCCGCCCGCACGTCTACCTCGTCTTCGCGGGGCGCGAAGGCGCGCTCCCGACGGTCGTCGCGGGGCTCGTCTCCGCCCCGGTGCTCGGGATTCCGGTCTCCGTCGGCTACGGCCGCGGCGGCCGAGGGGAGGCGGCGCTCGGCGCGATGCTCCAATCGTGCGCTCCCATCGCCGTCGTGAACATCGACGCCGCCGTGCCGGCCGCGCTCTGGGCCGCGCGGGTGGCGCGACGAGCCGCCGACGGCCCGGTCCTCGGCGGGCGCCCGCGCCGGAGAGCGCGCCGGCCGAGGGAGCGTTGAGAGAAGGGCTTTTGTGAGGTGCGGGGCCTCCCTCGACCGTGCCGAGCCGCGCGTATCTCTCCGAGCAAGCGCAGGAGGAGGAACGCAAGGACCGCGATCGGCTCGACGAGATCGATGGGAAGATCCGCCTCCTGAGCCATCGGCGGGTGGCGCTCATCGATCGCGTGCGAGAGCTGAGCGCGGAGCAGAAGAAGCTCTTCGACGCGCGCCAGACCCCGCAAGACCTAGTCGAGCGGCTGCACGAGGAGCACCGCGAACTCGGGCGAACGGTCGCCCGCCTGCGCAAGGAGCGCGACACGGCGCGCTCCCACCTCGACGAGCTCGTCGCCCGCGCCCGAGAGATCCGAGCCGAGGTCGCCCCCGGCGACCGCGTGCACCCCGAACGGGTCCGCAAGGAGATCGCCGACCTGGTCGCTCGCCAGCAGACCCACGCGCTCCCGCTGGCCGAAGAGAACGCCCTCATCGACCGAGTGCGCGAGCGCACCCGCTTCCTCAAGGAACTGGAGGCCCGGGAAGCGATGCTCCACGAACATGAGCGTCGCCGGGCCGAGGCGGAGGTCGCCGTCCGGGCCGGGCGTGCGGAACTCGAGCGCCTCACGGCGGAGTCGGGTCGCGCCCGCGCCGAACGCGACGCGCGCATGGTCTCGATCCGCTCCGAGCTCGTCCGCGCGGGTGGAGTGGTCGCCCAGATCCGAGAGAAGGCGACCGCACGGCGCGACGTCATGGGGAAGCTCGACGCGATCGGGCGGGAGCTCGATGGCCTCGATCGCGAAGCGCGGGGGATCCTCGCGGCCTCCCGCGGTCGGCGCGATGAGGCGCGCGAGGCGGCCCGTGCCTACAGTCCGCGCCGAGGCACGGCGCGCTCCGACCCGTCGCACACGGACCACGCCGACCAGCGCCTTGAGGAGCTCCTCAAGCGCGGCAAGATCACCCTCGGCTGAGCCCCGGCGCCGATCCCGCCTACCTCGGCGGGAAGATGTTGACGAGCGTGATGTAGAACACGAGGGTCTGGCCGACGACCTCAGGGTTGAAGCTCCACGTGAGGGTCCCCGCCGCCCAATTGATCGACGAGACGATGAACGTCGACGTCCCGCACACCGTGCTGCCTCCGGGGATCTTCCCTACGATCGCCCCCGCCTGGCTGTCGACGAGCGTGCTCGTGAGGGTGATCCGCGCGCTGTTGATGTTGCTCACGAAGTAGGGAAGACCGTCCGAATGCGTCGTCTGCCCGAGGGTCGGGACGTTGAGGAGGGTGACCCAGCTCCCGTTCCCCGCGACGATGTAGTCCGTCCACCCGTAGGTGGGATCGGTGAAGCTCACCCCGCTCGATGGCGTAACGCCGGGATAGGCACTCGAAAAGCTTCCGACGGTGAACGTGGAGGAGACCGGGATGGTGTAGACGAGCGGCTGGACCACGAGGCACGCGCGGTTGACCGGCCCGTAGCCGAGGGACGGTGGGATCGAGACGCGCTGCGTGGTGTTCCCCGCCATCCCGATGATCCCCTGCCAGAAGCCGGTGATGACGGAGCCGAAGGTGTAGTTGTTGACGACGTAGCCGCCCTTGGGCGTCGTAGGTCCGACGTGAACGCCGAGCTGGGTGTACTGGCTCGCGTTGCCGCGGGGCGTATATGTCAGCGACTTCGGCCAGGTCGCGTTGTTGATCGCGACGCTGTAGTAGGAGGTGTCGAAGACGTGGCCCTGATCGGCACCGCTCCCGAGAACCCCGATGTAGTTCACGGTGACGTTGTCCCCCTCTTCGACGGTCGCGATCGAGTGGGGCGACACGTGGGGAAAGACCCAGACCGATACGGCCGCCGCCGCGACCGCCGCGACGACCAGGATGATCACGACCAAGGCGACGTAGGGCCAGCGGGAGATTTCTCGTGCCATAGTGTTGATGCTGGAACCGGGTCTTGGGGGGTCAGTTCGTCGCAGTTCTCGTCATGGAATCGGAGAGACAGGTGGTCATCATTCCCCCGCCGCCGAGCCGCGCACTGATATAAATGGGTGCGGGGGTTTGAAGGGGTCATTCACGAGCCGGAACGCGCTCCGGCCGCCGAAGACGTCGGACCATGACCTCGGTACGGTTGACCCCACTGTCCCGCGGGGGGTTTGAAGAGTACATCGCGAGCGAGATCCGGGAGTATGCGGTGAGCCACGTGCGTGACGGACGCTGGAGCGAGTCGGAGGCGCTCGAGCGCTCCGAGCGGGAGGTGCGCGGGCTGATCCCCCAAGGCCTCGAGACCCCGAACCACTACTTCTTCCGGATCGAGAACGATCACGGGAACGACGTCGGTCGAGTCTGGCTCGCCCGACGCAACGAGGAGGGGGTGCCGTACGCCTTCGTCTACGACCTCGTGATCTTCCCCGACCATCGCCGCCAGGGCTATGGAGAAGCCGCGATGCTCGAGCTTGAGTCGATCGCGCGCGGACTCGAGGTACCTCGGGTCGCCTTGCATGTCTTCGGCGACAACGCGAACGCGATCCGCCTGTATGAGAAGCTCGGATACGCGACGACCAATCGGATGATGTCGAAACCGCTCGAGTAACCTCGCCCCGCTCCGAGGTCGGTCGGTCGGTGCGGCACGCCCCACGCCGATGTTACGCTCGGCGGAGCTTCCCGACGATCGGCTCTTCCACGACCCCCTCTTCCTGGAGCCGATCGAGAAGTTCCTCGGCCCTATTCGCGGAGACCCCGTGCCCGACGAGGCGCTGGACGAGCTCCTTGAGGTCGGCGTAGCCATCGCTGGAGGTGTCGGCGAGCTCGTCGACGACGTCGAGGAACGCCGACTCGGCGGCGCGGTCCGCCTCGGTGGGGGGAGCGCGCGCCGCCGGCGGAGCGCCCTCGGCTCGGGTGATCCGGAGCGCGGGGCTCGCCGGCGGGCCGGGCGGGAGGAGCGGGCGCCCGCCCTCAAGGTACTCGAGCACTCGGAAGAGCATCGGCCGATACCCTTCGCGATCGAGCGTTGGGTACCGGTCGATCGAAGCGCGTCCGGCCCGGACCCAGATCGCGGGGACCCCTTCCGCGGCGAGTTCCTCGTCGGACACCGCGGCGGTGGACTGCCGTCGGAGGAGATCGAGCCGGTCGAGGCTTTGCCGCAGCGAGTCCGCCAGCACTCCGTGGAGCGTCGCCTCGTCGATGGACCGGATCGACTCCGCGCGGACCAAGGCGTATCCACCGCCGTCGTTGCCGCGATAGAGATGGGCCTTCCCGACCACGAGCGCACTGCGAGGGGCGTGCACGGACTGGAGCTGGGCCATCGCCCGTGGCTGAAAGCCGCCCGCGGTCACCGCGACGGTCCCCGTGGGATCGACGAGCCGGGCACGCCAGAACGGTTGCGCGGGGTCTCGACCGATCGCTTCCGGCGAGCTGAGCGTCCCCGCGACGACGACGCGGTTCATCCGTGCTCCGTACGGCGAGATCAGGTAGGTCGCGGCCTTCTCCCCGGTGCCGCGCTCGTCCTGGAGCGACGCCGTGAGCTCGGCGGCGAAGACCCGCCAGGCAGGCTCACGCCGCGCCACGGTCGCTCCCTCGGAGGCGCTCGGCGAGCGCCTTCGTATCGACCTCAAAGGGCAGGGACTCGATCGAGTCCGGGTAGACGTTCAATCCAAAATCGTCCGGGTAGATGCGCCCGCGCACCCGGACCCGCCGACCGACGATCTGCTCCGCGAGGTCCGCCTCGAGCAGCGAAGGATCCGGCGATCGGCGGAGCCGCTCGAGCGCCCCGTCGAGGCTGACCCCCCACAACGCCTCAGTCGCTGCCCGATCCGCATTGACGGTCACCGTGCCCGTGCCGTCGTCGACGATGAGGCGGCTGCGAAGATCGGCGACGCCGCTGACGGTACCGTGGGTCGGGCACAGTCCGCCCGCGATCGGCCGTCGGCACGAAGGGCATCGATAGACGAGCCCGCTCGTCGGGAGGATACCGACCACGAGGCCCTCGAAGGCTCCCGACTCGGATCCACCGGCGGCCTCCAGGGTCGAGATCGACATCGGGTCCGCGCGCAGTACGTCGGCAGCCCGAGGGAGGTCGGGGCCCTCGATCCGCGTCACGATCGAACCTTCGTCGAGCACGAGCCGGGGCCGACCACGGAAAGTCCCCACGTCGGCGCCGGCGACGCGGATCGCCTCGTCCGCTCGAAGGCCAAAGTCGCTCCAGGAGCTGAAGGCGAGGACCCCGGTGCGGTCCGCGAAGATCCCGTCGTGGACGACGCGCTGCTCGGTGCCGACCGTTACATTCTTCGCTCCGACCCGCACCACGCGGACCTCGATCCGGAACCCCTCCTGCCGGCTCTTTAGGGTCGCGATCGTGCGGAACGGCACGTCCTCGCTATCGATCGCTGGGAGCTCTGCGGGCCCGGCGGGGGCGACCCGCGTGCGGAAGTTGAACGCGACCTCGGGGCGCCCCTGGAACTCCCGGACCAGGACATGGACGGCCCGCACGATCGTCCCGCGCTCGATCGTCTCGTTCGGCGGCTCCCACCAGGTGAAACGAACGCTCGCGGTCCCGTCGCTCAGCAATCCGGAGAGGAACGGTCGCCGCCGACCGTCGGCCGGTCGTGTGTATTCGCGTCGCTCCACCGAGACGATCCTCGCGACGAGCTGGATCGGGAGATCGCTCGGTCGAAGGTCCTTCAGGCGGACCTCGGGGATCTCGAGGGGGGGAGCGTCCGGAGCCACGATCGATCGAGGGGAGGAGCCGAGCCCTCGATAAAAGCGGGCACCCGAGCTTGGTCGATGCCTCCCAGCAATCCTATCTCTCGGCGGTCCTCGGGTTCCCGATGCCGACGGCGTTCTCCGAGCGCTCGGATCGGATCCAGCGTGCCGCGGATTCGCTCCTCTGCGTGGGGCTCGACCCGGACGTCGGGCGCATGCCGAAGTCCCTTCGGGCGCGCCGGCCCGAACGGGTCCTGCCGGAGTTCCTCCGCGGGGTCGTCGACGCGACGCGATCCTACGCGTCGGCCTACAAGTTCCAGCTCGGCGCCTACTGGGCGTACGGCCCGGCCGGCTTCGCCGCGCTCGAACAGGCCGTCGCCGAGATCGGACCCCGCCGGCTGCGCATCCTCGACCTCAAGGCGAACGACGTCCCGAACTCGATGCGCCTCGCGCGCGACGGGATCTTCCGACGCTTCGGGTTCGACGCCATCACGGTCTCTCCGTGGATGGGCTGGGAGAGCTTCGAAGCGCTCGCCGACGATCCGACCCACGGGTTCTACGTGGTGGCCCATTCCTCGAACCCGGGTTCGCGCGATCTCCAAGAGGCGAACGGGAAGCGACGACCGCCCTGGCTCGAAGTGCTCTCCCGCGTGCGCGCGATCGCCCGCCGCTCGCACAACGCGGGCGCGGTCGTCGGCGCGACCTATCCCGACGTCGTCCGTCGGGCCCGGCGCGCTCTCGGTCCGCGTGTGCCGATCCTCCTCCCCGGCGTCGGGGCCCAAGGGGGTGAGCTCGCGGCGTCGGTCCGCGCGGGGGTCGACGATCGCGGGGGCGCCCTCCTGGTGTCGGCCTCGCGCAGCATCCTCTACGCGAGCTCGGGGTCCGATTGGGCTCAGGCGAGCGGACTCGAGGCGCGTCGCCTCTGCGACGCGATCAACGTCGCGCGGCGATCAGCTCCGAGTAGATCCCGACGATCTGCTCGGTGACCCGTTCGAGCGCGAAGCGCTCTCGAGCTCGCTGCTGACCGCGCTCCCCCATGCGGGCTCCGCGCGCCGGATCCGCCAGAATCGTCTCGACCTTCTGGGCGAAATCGGCCGGGATCATCGGCTGGGCGAGGAGCCCTTCCTCGCCGGCGGTGATGACCTCTCGGAGCCCGGGCATGTCGGCGATGACCACCGGTCGCGCGCCGGCCATCGCCTCCGCGACGGCGAGGCCGAATCCTTCGAGGCGGTTCTGCGATGGATAGACGAAGACGTCGCACAACGCGACGTACCGCGGAAGATCGGCGTCGTCGACCCCAGGGAGGAAACGGACGCGCCGGAAGACCCCGAGCCGGCGGGCGAGCCCCTCAAGCTGCTCGCGGCCCGGTCCCGACCCGATCACCAGCATCGTCACGTCGTTCGGGAGCGCCGCGAGCATGCGGAGCCCCGTGTCGACCCCCTTGTGGGGCACGAGACGTCCCGTGAACAGGATCACACGTTGGCCCGCGAGGTCGAGCGCTTGGCGTAACGCTTCGATCCCCAATGGGTGAGCGAAGCGCTCGACGTCGACCAGCGACGGAACGACCGTCGCCTCGCGGCTGCGCAGCACCGAGGAGGTGTCGCGATAGCTGCGGGTGTGGACGACGATCCGATCGACCTGCGCAAGTAGACCCGGAACGAAGACCCGCTCGTAGACCCCGGTGAGGAGCCGCCCCCATGCGTGGGGCAGGTACAGATCGCAGTGGTACGTCAGCACGACGGGCACGGGGCTCTTTCGAAGGGAAATCGCCGCGAAGTACGGCGTGAGCGGAGGAGGATAGTGGAGGTGCACGACGTCCGCAGTGAGCCGACGCAGGATCTCGCCGACGCGGGTATCGATCGGCGTGTTGAAGAGCACGCCGCGCACCGGCCCGCGCAGGACGCGGACCCCGTCGATCCACTCCTCCTCGGGAAGGGACCGGTCGTAGCGGGAAGTGACGACGCTCACCTCATGCCCTTCGCGGACGAGTTGCGCACTCAGCCGGCCGACGTGGGACTCGACCCCTCCGGGATGGGGCGCGAAGAACGGGGTGACCTGGGCGATCTTCAACGCCCCTCTCCGACGCCGACGAACGCCCACCGCAGCGGGCCGGCCCGAGGATCGCCGGATCGGGGCGTCACGCCTCAGTGGCGCCGGGGCCTCGCGTCACCGGCGGGTGGGACTCACGGCCCTGGAGCAGCTCGGAGTCGGGAACCTGCGTCAGGTCGATCCCACGCATCGGCTCTCCGAGATCTTCCGAAACGCGGGCGAGGATCTCGGGCTGGTCGAAGTGCAGCGAGGCCTCCACGACCGCACGAGCGATCTTGGCCGGTTGCTCCGACTTGAAGATCCCGCTCCCGACGAAGATCCCGTCGACCCCGAGCTGGCGGCACAGCGCCGCGTCCGCGGGGGTCGCGATGCCCCCGGCGGCGAAATTCACGACGGGTAGACGTCCGAGCTTGCGCACTTCCTCCACGGTCGACAGCTCGACGCGCTCCTTCTTCGCCCACGCTGCGAGCGCCGTGCGGGGTAATTTGCGCACCCGGGCGATCTCCTGATTGACCTGGCGGATGTGGCGGATGGCCTCGACGACATTGCCGGTCCCCGCCTCCCCCTTGGTGCGGATCATCGCGGCGCCCTCATCGATGCGTCGGAGCGCTTCCCCGAGGTTGCGGCAGCCGCAGACGAACGGCACCGTGAACCGATGCTTGTCGACGTGGTAGAACGGGTCCGCCGGAGTGAGGACCTCGGACTCGTCGACCATGTCGACGCCGAGGGCTTCGAGGATCCGCGCTTCGGCCGTGTGCCCGATGCGGCACTTCGCCATGACCGGGATCGACACTTGGTCCTGGATCTCGCGGATCTTGCGCGGGTCGGCCATCCGAGCGACCCCGCCCGCGGCGCGGATATCGGCCGGCACCCGCTCGAGCGCCATCACGGCGACCGCCCCGGCCGCCTCGGCGATCCGGGCCTGGTCGGCCGTGGTAACGTCCATGATGACTCCGCCCTGCTGCATCCGCGCGAATCCGCGCTTGATGAGCTCGCTCCCAAAGCGCAGGTGGGCGTCGATCGAGTCGGTCATCGTGATGCCCTCGACCGCACGAGCGTGGGCGCGTATAAGACGGTGCGGCTACTCGGCGATGCCAACGCCGCGTCGCCGTCGCCCGAGCGACCCACCGGTCCTCATGAACGAAGGCTCAGCGAGCCCCCCCATGCGAACAACAGTCCAGTCCGCATCTCGCCCCGGGCGATCGAGATCCTGACCGTAGATACGGTGCCCAGGGTCGGGGTGGGCGATCATCCATCGCGTCCGCCCGCCCTCGCCGCGGCCGGTGGAAACGGACCGGATCGAGACCGGGCGCCAACCCTAAATCCACCCCCCTGCTCCGTCGGTACGCAGGGGGAGCTATGCACTGGCTGAGAGGACGCGCACCGCGCGTCGACCCCACGAACCTGCTCGGGGTAATACCCGCGAAGGGAACGCGATGCCTGCGATGAGTGGGCTCTCCGCCGGTGCTCGGCGGACCGAATGAGTTCCGAAGAGGCCAAGGTCGAAGCGACCGCACCGCGTCTGCGCCGCCCGGGTCGGTGGGGGCGGGTCGTCATCGCCGCCGCGATCGCGATCGTCGTGATCGTCGCCGGATCGCTCGCCTATGCCCAGTGGGTCAAGGCGACCGAGGGACCGACGCTCGTGGTCTACACGTACGCGAGCTTGCTCGGAGGGTCGTGCGGTAGCGGCGGCGCCGCGAGCGGGGTCTTCGCCAACTTCTCGAGCGAATACCACGTCACGATCGACGTCGAATGCCCCTCCGGCAACCTCGTCGATACCCTCGAGGCGCAAGCCGGCTCTCCCGGCGCAGATCTCGTCGTGGGGCTCGACGAGATCACCGGGCCCGAGGCAGAGTCCCTGGGTCTCTTGGTGAACTATACGCCGCCCGGTCTCGCCGATGTCAACACGAGCCTCGTCGCCGCGCTCTCGCCGGATCACTACGTAACGCCGTATGAGTACGGCTACCTTGGGATCGACTACGCGGACTCGTTCTTCAACGCCACGGGTGGAGCGATCGCAAACTCATCGTTCCCCGATTTCGCGACGAACTCGAGCTGGGCCGACCAGCTCCTCTACGAGGACCCCTCGATCGACATCACGGGAGAGGAGTTCCTAGCGTGGGAGGTCCTCTACTACGAGACGGTTCTCCACGAGGACTGGACCGGTTTCTGGACCAGTGTCCTCCCCCATGCGCACGACTCGAGCAGTTGGGACGAGGCGTTCAAGGACTTCGGTAGCGCCAATGGGAACCTCGTCGTGAGCTACACGACCGACCCCGCCTCCGCCGCATACTATCCGACCGGGTTCGGGTTCAACACGACGGTCGCCTCGCTCAACGGGACGCTGTATGGTTGGGAGACGATCTACGGGGCCGGGATCGTAAAGGGCTCGACGCACCTGACGCTCGACGAGGAGTTCATCGACTACCTGCTGAGCGGGAGTGTGCAATCCGCAATCCCGCTCAACGAGTGGGAGTACCCCGCGAACTCCACGGTCGCGCTCCCGGCGGTATACTCCGATCTGATCCCCCCGAGTTCGATCCACGCCCTCAACGCGGCGATCACACCGAGCGAGCTCGCCGTGGACATCACCGGCTGGATCACGACATGGGAGACGCTCGCGGGCGAGTAGCGGGTCGCGCGGCATGGGCGGCGGGGAGCTACCTCCTCCCGATCGTTCTCTTCGTCCTGCTCTTCGCGCTCGTCCCGGTCGCGATCCTGTTCGGCTACGGCTGGTGGAACGGCGGGGGCGCCTCGGGATTCGTCGCGACGATCTGGTCGAACTCCCTCAACGACGCGGCGTTCGCCAACTCGCTCGAGCAGGGGGCCCTGAGCGCGGTGCTCGCGTTCGCGCTCGGATATCCGGCCGGGGTGTTCCTCGCGCGGTACCGCTGGTGGGGACGCTCCGCAGCTCGGGCGCTCCTCTTGCTGCCGTTCCTGCTCCCGACGGTCGTGGTCGTCGTCGCGATCCAGAGCCTGTTCTGGACCGGGGGCCTCCTCTCGAGTGCGTGGAGCCCGCTCGGTTGGTGGGGGAGCGGCGTGCCGGCGATCATCGCCGCCAATCTCGTGTTCAACGTGCCGATCGTGGTCCTGTTCACGGCGCTCGGATGCGAGAGTGCCTCGGGTGCGCTCGAGGAGAACGCGGCTACGCTCGGTGCGTCGCCCGCCCGGGCGTATCGCGACGTTTGGGCGTTCCCGTCCCTCGCGGGGGCCGCGGTCGGCGCCCTGCTCACGTTCGTGTTCTCGGCGCTCGCGTTCGCCGCGCCGATCGTGCTGTGCGGCCCGCGCTGCTACACGCTCGAGGCGCGGGTCTACTCGCTCTATTCCACCGCGCTCGACCCGACGGGGGCTGCGCTCCTCGGCCTAGGCATGTTCCTTCTTCTCTCGGTGCCTATCGCGCTCTACCTCGTCCTGGCGCGGGAGCTGCGTCGAGGCGATCGGTCCGGGCCGCTGCCGGCACGACCGGTCCGCGAGGGCGGCTGGGTCGCGGCGGTGCTCGCAGCGGAGACCGCCGCAGTCTTTCTCGCGATCGGGGTCGTGCTCGGCGGATTGGTCTACCGATCGGTCGCTCCGGGAGGGGGGACCGGCCTAGGAAGCGCATGGACCGCCCTCTTCGGGAGCCGGTCGTCGGACCTGCTGGGCCTCTCGGTCTCTCAGGTCATCGCGAATACTCTAGGCCTCGCGCTCCTCGCCGCGGGCATTGCATTGGTCCTCGTGCTGGTCGCGACCGTCGGTCTGCGCTCGCGCACCCGCTGGGAAGGCGCGCTCACGGGGTACCTGTTTCTGCCGCTCCTCATCTCCCCCGTCCTACTCGCCTTCAGCCTCGCCGAGTTCTGGCGACCTCTGTTCGGCGGCGAGTCGACCGTGTGGGTGCTCATCGTGATCGCCCAGGCGATGCTCGCCCTTCCCTTTGCGCTGCAGAGCGTCGGGCTCTCCCTCTCGAGGCTCTCTCGCCCGGAATCCGACTCGGTGCGCACGCTCGGTGCGTCGCGGTGGATCGCGTTCTGGGACGCCGATGTGCCGAGGATCCGCAACGGTCTCGTCACTGCGGCGCTCTTCTCCTTCGCGATCGGGCTAGGGGAGTTCACGGCGACGAACTTCCTGTACACCACTCAGTTCACGACCTTGAGCGTCGCCGTCTACACGCTCGAGAACGAACGGTTCACCCATGCCTATCTCGCTGCGGCCGCCCTCCTTCTCCTCGTCAGCCTCGCGCTGTTCGTCCTCATCGCCGCGATCGGGAGGTCCCGTGCCGAACCCCGATGACTTCCTCGTCGTCGAGGGGCTATGCGCCTCGCTCGGCCGATCGGAGGTTCTCCACAACATCGGGTTCGGTCTCGGTCGAGCAGAGCTGCTCGCCCTGATGGGCCCGAACGGCAGCGGCAAGACGACGCTGTTGCGCGTGATCGCGGGTCTCGAGCGGCCGACCTCGGGGCGCGTCGTCCTCGACGGGGTCGACGTCACTGGGTGGCCGGCGCATCGCCGTCGCATCGCGCTCCTCGCGCAGGACCCCGCGCTCCTTCCCGGGCGGTCAGTGCTCGAGAACGCGGCCTATGGGCCCCTGGTGCAAGGTCGACCACCGGGCGAAGCCCGATCTCTCGGGATCGAAGCGCTCCGGAACGTTCGGCTCGAGGAGCTCGCGGGTCGCCCCGCGTCGGCGCTCAGCGGCGGAGAGCGCCAGCGAGTCGCGCTGGCGAGAGTGATCGCGGCCCGACCGCGGGTCGTTCTCTTGGACGAACCGTTCGCATCGATCGACCCGGAGGTCCGGGGAGAGCTCCGTGGGGAATTCCGTCGCATCCTCTCCGATCTGGGCATCCCCTCGATCCACGTGACGCACGATCGGGAGGAGGGGCTCTTCCTCGGTGATCGCGTCGCGATCCTGCTCGACGGCCGACTCGAGCCGCCGGGGACCCCCTCCGAGGTCCTCGATCACCCCGCCTCGGCCCGCGTCGCGCGCTTCCTCGGATACTCCGTGCTCGCAACGAAGGACGGAACAGTCGCCCTCGACGCGGCGGAGATCCGCATCGTCCCCGTCGAGGAGGGTCTCGTGCGCGCAGAGCTATTGGCGTCCGGTCGAACCGGGCGAGAAGAAGTCGCGATCCTCCGCACCGATGCGGGTGATCGGGTCGAGGTGCGTGTCCCGCTCCGGACGATCTGGCCCCGCCCCGGCACGGTGGTCGGGCTGCGCTGGGAGCATGCCCGGGCGCTCCCGGAGGAGACGCCGTAACGGCCCGAGCGGACCCGCAGACTCCAAAAGCCCGTGTCCTCTCCGAGCTCCATGAGTCCGCTACCTGATCCGCTCGGAGTCACCGAGCGAGTGGCCCTCGGTCGAGAAAGCGAGACCGTCTATCGTCTCGACCGCATCCCGGGGGTGGATGCTCAAAAGCTCCACGCGCGACCGCGCACGGTGCGCATTCTCCTCGAAAACCTGCTGCGCCGATTCGATCCGACGCGGACCGATCTCGCCGTCGTCCAAGCGCTCGCCGAGGGGCGACCCCTGCCGCACGGCGCGGAGATCCCTTTCTATCCCGGTCGGGTCCTCCTTCAGGACTTTACGGGAATCCCCGTCCTCGTCGATCTCACCACGATGCGGAGCGCGGCGGCCGCGGCCGGTCTGGGGGCGGGGTCGATCAACCCGGTCGTCCCGGTCGATCTCATCGTCGACCACTCGGTCCAGGTGGATAGCTTCGGGTCCCCCCGTTCGATCATGATCAACCTCGACCGGGAGTACGAACGCAACTCGGAGCGCTATCAGTTCCTCCGCTGGGCCCGAAGCGCCTACCGCGACCTCACGATCGTGCCGCCGGGCAACGGTATCTGCCACCAGGTGAACCTCGAGTATCTCTCGAAGGTCGTCTCCGCGCGGGGCGTCGGGGCGGAGGCTGTCGCCTATCCCGACACGCTGATCGGCACCGACTCCCACACGACGATGGTCAACGGGGTCTCGGTCCTCTCGTGGGGGGTGGGGGGCATCGAAGCGGAGGCCGTGATGCTCGGCGAACCGTACTTCCTCGCGGATCCCGAGGTCGTGGGCGTCGAGCTCACGGGTCGCCTCGCCGAAGGTGTGACGGCGACCGACCTCGTCCTCACGATCACGCATCGGCTGCGCGAGAAGGGGGTCGTCGACAAGTTCGTCGAGTTCGTCGGTCCCGGCGTGAGCGAGCTCTCGGTGCCGGACCGAGCGACGATCTCCAACATGTGTCCCGAGTACGGCGCAACGGCGGCGTTCTTCCCGATCGACGAAGCGACCACGACCTATCTGCGCGGCACCGGCCGCGATGCGAACCACATCGCGCGCGTGGAGTCCTACGCTCGTCTGCAGGGGCTCTGGGGGAGCCGCCCCGCGGGCGAGCTCGATTTTGACGAGACGGTGACGGTCGATCTCGGGGCGATCGTGCCGACCCTCGCCGGGCCGAAGAATCCCTCCGAATCGGTACCGCTTCCCGAGGTCCCCGCCTCCTTCGAGAAGGCGCTCTCCGCCTACCGTCAGCTCAACCCGGCGCCCCCCAACGGTGCGTCGCACCCGGTGCGCGATGGGGACATCGTGATCGCGGCGATCACGAGCTGCACGAACACCTCGAACCCCGCGGTCATGGTCGGCGCGGGACTCATCGCCCAGCGCGCCCTCGCGCTCGGGATGAAGGTCCCGGTGCACGTGAAGACCTCGCTCGCGCCGGGTTCGAAGGTCGTGACCGCGTATCTCGAGCGCGCGGGGTTGCTCGCTCCGCTCGCGAAGCTCGGTTTTGACGTCGTGGGCTATGGCTGCACGACGTGCATCGGGAACTCGGGGCCTCTCCCCGATCCCATCGCGAAGGAGATCCGCGAGCGCGACACGTTCGTCGCCGCCGTGCTCAGCGGCAATCGCAACTTCGAGGGTCGGATCCACAACCAGGTCCGTGCGAGCTATCTCGCCTCCCCGATGCTCGTCGTCTGCTACGCGCTCGCGGGTCGGATCGACCTCGACCTCGCGCACGATCCGATCGGCGTCGGGGCCGGACCGAATCCGATCTTCCTCAAGGACCTCTGGCCGCGGTCCGAAGAGATCCGGCGGCTCGTCGGCGCCGACCTCCGCTCCGAGATGTTCGAGGAAAAGTATCGCGAGATCGAGGTCGGCGACCCGCACTGGGAGGCCTTGCCGCCGGTGAGCGGGGAGATCTATCCGTGGGACCCGAAGTCGACCTACCTCGAGGAGGCGCCGTTCCTTCACCTGCCGCCGCCGCTGGGTGTGAACGGGGCCGCTCTGGTCGAAGGGGCGCGCGCGCTCGCGGTCCTGGGCGACCAGATCTCGACGGACCATATCTCGCCCGCGGGGGCGATCGCCGATGGGTCGCCGGCCGCGGTCTTCCTTCGCTCCCGCGGCGTCCCGTCGAGCGAGTTCAACACCTACGGCTCGCGTCGCGGCGACCACGAAGTGCTGGTCCGCGGAACGTTCGCGAACCTGCGGCTCAAGAACCAGCTCGTCGCTCCCACGGAGGGAGGATACACCCTCGACCTGGCCTCGGGGGAGACGGTGTCGATCTTCGACGCGGCCGAGCGCTATCGCGCTGCGCGCACGCCGCTGCTCATCCTCGCCGGCAAGAACTTCGGGCAAGGGAGCTCGCGGGACTGGGCCGCGAAGGGCCCGCGCCTGCTCGGGGTCGGGGCGATCATCGTGGAGAGCTTCGAGCGGATCATCCGGTCGAACCTAATCGAGATGGGCGCCCTCCCGCTCCTCTTCCCCGAGGGACACGGGTGGAAGGCGCTGGGACTCACCGGCCGCGAGCGCTTCGCGCTGCGCCTCCCGGAGGGCCAGGCGCTCGCGGTGCGCGGACCGGTCGACCTCGTTGCGACGCGGGCCGACGGGAGCGAAACGACCGTGCGTCTCACGGTGGCGATCCACTCCGAGATCGAACTCGATTATTATCGGGCGGGCGGCGTGCTCCCGTACGTGATGCGCACCCGCTTCGCGGCGGGTTGATCCGGTTTCGTCGCGCGCAACCCGGTTGCGCCCCCGGACGATGGGAATCAAGATAATCCCCCTCCCGCGTCCCCCTCTCGGGAGCGCCATGAGGAACATCGAGCGGATCATCCGGGAACGCCACTTGCTGAAGCACCCGTTCTACGTCGCGTGGTCGTGCGGCGAGGTGCCGATCGAGACGCTACGTACGTATGCGGGGCAATACTACCACTTCGAGCGGAACTTCCCGCGGTTCGTCGCGGGTGCCTACGCGCGCATCGAGGATCCCATCGCGCGCCGCACGCTGCTCGAGAATCTCGTCGACGAGGAGGGCCGAGACCCGACCCACCCCGAGCTCTGGCTGCGCTTCGGCGAGGCAATCGGTGCCTCGCGCGGAAGCATCACGCGAGCTACCCCGCACCGGGCCACGAAGAGTCTCCTCGAGACCTACGAGCGCTTCGCCCTCCATGGGAGCGCCCCCGAAGCGCTCGGAGCCCTCTATGCCTACGAGTCGATCTTCCCCGAGGTCGCGGCGGAGAAGGCGCGAGGTCTGCGCACCCACTACGGCGTTCATTCCCGCCGGGGACTCGAGTTCTTTCGTGTCCATACGGAAGCGGACGTCGAGCACTCCGCCGCCGAGCGGGCGATCCTGCGACGCGAGAGCGCGCGGTCGCCCGACGCGGCTCGCGCGGCGGAACGAGCGACCGAGCGCACAATCGGGGCCTGGTGGAAATTCCTCGACGCGTTCCGTCCGTTCGGGAACGCGCGGTCACCGACCGGAGCGACGGCGGCCGACGCCCGGCGCGTCGGCGCGTGACCGGACCGGCTGACGGGCCACCGAGCCGGAAGAACCGTGCCCCGCGTCCGGCGACGGTCCGCGGAAGAGCGGTCGTGCCGATGCCACGGCTCGGGCGGAGTCGGTAGCCCCTGTTCGAGCGGAACGCCGCACCCTGTTAGGGCCGAGTGGGCGCGCTGGACGCAGGGGCCTCGCCCGCGGAGAGTGAGGGGAGTTGGGTCCATCGGGCGAGTGCTTCGACCCGGTGATAGGTGATCTCCCGGTCACCGAGCTCCGCTCGGACCTTGGCCACCGCTGCGTCTAGGGCCGCGGGGGGGATGGCGAGCGTGTGGCGGTTCCCGCGCAAGGCGACGGACTCGAGCCGGCGACTCATCGGCTCCGTCACATCGCGTTCGCCGAGAATCGTCATCTCCTGCGGAGGAGACCGCTCGATCAGGCGCCGATCGGCGCGGGCCGGCCCGCCGCGGTCCGGCAGGTCGAACCCCGCCGCGCGGAGCTCCTCCATCACCCGCCGGCGCGGCTCTTCCACCGAGGTCCCGCGCGAAGAGCCTGCGGAGGGGTTGCTCACGACGGCGAACGCCCCCGCGCGCCCGACCCGTACGCCCTCCGCGAGCGCGCGTTCCGGCGTCTCGAGCACGTGGAGCACATGAACGAAGAGCGCGGCGTCGAACGCCCGCTCCGGGAACGGGAGGGCGTAGGCGCTCCCCCGGACCAGTCGTGCGATCCCCTTGCTATGGGCTCGGTGGAGCATCCCCTCCGAGGCGTCGATGCCGGTCACCTCGACGCCGCGAGAGATCAACGGAGCCGCGATACGACCCGTCCCGACCCCGACCTCGAGTAGCCCGTGAACTCCGGCACTGCCGAGCACTCGATGCAACGCTTCGAGCGTCGCGGGGTCAAGCGGGTCTCGGGTCTGGTCGTACACCTTCGATATCTGGTCGAACTGGGCCGCGACTTCCTTGGTGCTCATGCGCGGGCGAGACCGAGAAGATATTTCTCTTAGGGCCGTTACCTCGCCCCCGCCGATCCCGGGCTCCATGCCGATACCTCCGTCCGTCCACCGTTGGATGACCGCGCACGACTCGGATCCGTCGATCCGCGCCCGGTACCTCACTCAGGTCGGGGGGCTTCCCGAGAGCAACCCTGCCGTGCGGCGCGCCCGACGGCGTATCGGACGAGAAGGATGGGCCGCCCAGCTCCTGTCGCAGCAGTTTGCGGACGGTCACTGGGCGTCCGGCCCTCAGTTGCGCGAGCGTAGCGGTGGGCCGTCGCTCTACCGCCCGAAGTACACCTCTACGATCTGGGTCGCGATCGTCCTCGCCGAACTCGGGATGGACCGTTCCGATCGCCGGGTCCGGGCGACGGCGGAACTCCTCCTCAGGACGTGGGGGGGACCGAAGGGGCCGCTCGGTGGTACGGAGAGCGAGACGTGCCAGACGGGGAACATGGTGCGCACGCTCATCGCGTTCGGCTACCTCGATCACCCCGAGGTCGCTCGCTCGATCCGCTGGCTCCTCCGGGCGCAGAAGCCCGATGGGGGTTGGCACTGCTGGGCGTCGCGGACCGGGACCCTGGACGGGTGGGAGGCGTTGGCCGGGCTCGGCGCGATCCCGCCGGCCCACCGCTCCACGGCCGTCGACGAGGCGATCGAGCGTGGGGCGGAGTTCTTTCTAGAACGCCGGCTGAGCCGAGAGGGGGCGGAGCGGTATGCGCCGTGGTTCCGCATCCACTTTCCGAACCACTACTACTACGACGTGCTGGTCGGCCTGCGCCTCATGGTTGACCTCGGCTACGCTCGCGATCGGCGCGTGCGCCCGGCGCTCGACTGGCTCGAGTCTCGCCGACTTCCGAACGGTCGGTGGCCACTCGATGTCGCTCACCCGGACCTCGAGCCGACGATCGCCTACCAGATGGGTCAAGTCCACTACCCGATGGTCCTCGAGCCGCCGGGGCGCCCGAGCCGCATCGCCACGCTCGAAGCCCTCCGCGTACTCCGGGCCACGGGGCGGGTCTAAGCGGGAAAGCCGGCTCCGGGTCGGTACGCGATGGCCTTAGGCACTGGTGACGGTACCGGCGGCAGCGGTCGCTTCCGATGCTCAACTCCGACGAGGTCTTCGTCATCCTGGCCGGGGTCGTGGTCCTAGGGTTCGTCCTCGACGCCCTCTTCGACAAGATTCGCATCACGAGCGTCCTGCCCCTGATGCTGATCGGCATCGCGCTAGTGCAGTTCGGCGTCGTTTCCCAAGGGAACCTCGGGGATCTGCAAGGATTCATCCCCTACGTTTCGGCCCTGACGATCGCCTTCATCCTGTTCTCAGTGGGGCTCGAGATCCGGGCGGGCGAACTCTATCGGGTGCTCGGCCGGGCCACCGCCTACACCTTCGCAGTCCAGACCGCTTCGGGCGTCGCGATCTCGCTCATCGCTCTCGTAGCGTTCCACTGGAACGTCCTGCTCTGTTTCGTCTTCGGCTTCGGTCTCTCCGGACCCAGCAGCGTCGCCGTGCCGTTGCTCGTGCGCGTGACGAAGGTCGGCGCCTCGCTCAAGACCGCACTGCTCTTCGAGTCGGTCGTATCGGATCTCCTCCAGCTCCTCGTGCCGCTCTCCCTCATCGGGATCTACCAGACCGGATCGCTCTCGGTCGCTGGGGTCGGCGAGTCGTTGATGCTTCAGATCGTCGGCGCGGCCGGAGCGGGGATCCTCGCCGCGATCCTCTGGCTGTGGTTCCTGGGCTATTTCCGAGATCTCGCCGAGGGATACACCTGGACGCTGACGATCACGATCGTCCTCGCGACTTACGGCCTCGCCGACCTCGCGGGGCTCAGCGCGGCCATCACGATCTTTGTCTTCGGAGTGGTCCTCGGCAACTCCCTGCTCCTCGACCGTTCCGGGCCCCGCCCGAGCTACGTCAACTACTCGCACGCCGGCCACGCCCTCCACCGGGTCCGACGGTTCTTACGATTACAGACGACCTCGATCGATATCGCGCACATCGAGCAGGTCCAGCGCGAGGTCGCCTTCTTCGCATCGACGTTCTTCTTCGTCTATCTGGGCCTCCTGTTCGATGCTTCGCAAGCGACCTGGACGATCGTGGTCGCGACCCTGCTCGCGGCCGTGCTGATGCTGCTGCTGCGCTTCGCCTTCCTCCCGCTGTTGCATCCCTATCTCGACAGCGATCCGACGGTCGCTCGGACGGAGCGCGGGATCGTCGGCTACAACATCTCCCGGGGGCTCGCGGCGGCCGTCATCGCGACGATCCCATTTTCGGACCACATTCCGAACAGCACGATCCCGGGGTTCCTCGACGCGATGTTCTTCGGGATCCTCTTCTCGAACATCATCTCCACCGCGGGAATCTACTGGCTCTACCACACTCGACCGAGCGGACCAACCGCGGGCGTTGGCCCTCCGTTCGCCACCTCGGCCGACCCATTGGCTCCGACGGCTCCGCCACTAACGGGAGCGCCACTCGGCGGAGTTCCGTCGACTCCGCACACTGCGCGCTCGACCGCCATCACGTCCCGGTAGTCCCCGAACGTGCGACCGACTGGCGTCGCGACCCCGCGACCCTCGGTCTCCGCGGATCGATCGATACATATGGAATTGCTTATATAAGTATGAGATTACTTAGACGACATGCGGCTTCCGAGTGCGAACTTCGGGATCCTCGCCGACCCTACGCGGCTCCGGATCGTGGAGCGCCTGCGCGCCGGTGAGCGAAGCGTGGGGTCGCTCGTGACTTCGCTCTCCGTCTGCCAGCCGGGGGTCTCGCGTCACCTTCGCATCCTGCACAACGCCGGATTTGTCCGGGTACGCGCGGAGGGGCAGAGGCGCCTCTACTCACTCCGCCGTGAACCCTTCCGGGAGCTGGATGCCTGGGTTCACGAGTACCGGGACCTGGTGGAGGCGCGCCTCGACCGACTCGAGAAGTTGGTCGAGGCGGAAAGCTCCGACTCCCGCTCCGCCCTTCATTCGATGCGGAGGATGTGACCATGGACGCAAGTTCGAAGAGCCCCCCTCGAAGTCAGGCGACGGCAACGTTCTCCTACCCCAGCGACAGGGAGACCGTAATGACCCGCGTTTTCCGGGCCCCGCCGGCTAAAGTGTTCAAGCTCTGGAACGACCCGGGCACGATCCCTGCCATATGGGGCGCCGACCCGTCGAAGGTCAAGATCGAGAAGTTCGAATACCGAGTCGGCGGAGAGTTCCCAATCACGGTCCGCGGCGAGGGGGGGGACTCGAACCGGTTCTACGGCGAGTTTTTGGAGATCGTGCCTGACCGCCGGATTGTCACCTCGTGGAGGTCCAGTTCGGTCACCGACGCAGGGGTCGTGCAGACCGAGGAGTATGCGCCGGTCGGCTCGTTCACGAAGCTGACCATCCGCTGGAAGCGGGTACGGGACGACGGACCCAGCAGGATGGCGGGTCCGAGTGTCGAGGCACTGATGAACGCGCAGGCGGCCGCCTTCGACCACATCCTCGAGTTGGCGTAGGTCAGACCGATGTCGGATACCCCCTCCAAGCTGCAGCGAGACGCGGCCCGCAACATCGTGACCAAGTACCTCAAGGTCCGAGCGGGAGAGAATGCGATCATCGAGTCATGGAACCACACTTTGCCGATGGCCTCGGCGATGCTCGATGAGGTTCGCCGTGTCGGCGGCAAGGCCCTCCTCGTCTACAACGACGAGGACGCGTGGTGGTGCGCGATGGACCGAAAGCAGAGCCGGCTCCTCGGCGAGTCGAGCGCCCCGGAGTGGGCGGCGCTGAAGGCCGCGGACATCTACGTGAATTTCTGGGGTCCGAGTGACACCGACCGCATGGAGAAGCTTCCCGACAGCGCCGACTCCGCCTTCGACTGGCTCTGGCCCTGGTACGGGGTCGCCCGGAAGACGGGGCTTCGCGGGGTGCGGATGACCACCGGGTTCGTGACGGAGCGACGGGCCCGAGAGTGGGGCGTCGGCTTCGGGCCATGGGAAGAAAGCGTTCTGCGGGGATGTCTCAGCGACCCGGAGGAGATGGCCAGGCGGGGGGCTCGGCTGTGCAGGGCGCTCTCCCGCGGGAAGAAGGTGCGGATCACCCACCCCAACGGAACCGACTTGGAAGTCGCCCTCAGCGGAGTCGCTCCACGGTTGCAAGACGGCCGACCCCACCCTTGGACCAAGGGAGAATCGCAGTCTGGCATGGTCACGAGCATCCCCGGCGGACTCGTCGACTTTATCCTCGACTCCAAGACGGCGGAGGGAAGCTTCCGCGCGAACCGCCGGACGAATATCTGGTGGAACTGGCACGCTGGGGGAACGGTCGAATTCAGGGGCGGTAAGCTTACCTCGCACTCCTTCGAGAAGGGAGAAAGAGGGTTTCTCCGTCAGTACAGGAATGGGTCGGCGGGCAAGGACCGAGCCAGCGCTCTCACCCTCGGGTTGAATCCGGCCGTGAACGACGTCCCCAACTTGGAGAAGGTGGAGCACGGCTGCGTGTCCCTGCAGATCGGGGGGAACCAGGGTCTCGGGGGCACCAACGGTTCGACTTTCTTTTCTTGGTTTTCGCTCGCGGGGTCCGAGATCGCGATCGACGGGACACCGGTCATCCGCGCCGGAAGGCTCCTCTAGGACCGCGCCCACGGGCGGTGGGCGAACTCTCGCAGCGGTTTACTATCGACTCCGCGGGTGGGTCGAGCATCGGACGCGATCCGGCACCCTTGCGGGGGGCCGGACTCGACCGGTTGCTTGTCGGAATTCTGTAAGCGTGATCGCCGTCGGGGTAGACGCCCGTGCTGGGATTCGAACCCAGGTCTGAGGCTCCGCAGGCCTCTAGGATAATCCAGTGTAGCAGGATGGGGTACTGACCCCGATCCCGTAGCTACCCCACACGGGCACCTGGTGTTGATTCGATAGCGCTCCGCGGCCGCCGAGCCGGGCCCGGTATAAAAGGCCCAAGCCCTCGCCGGTGGGACGCGCGTCAGAATTTATAGCGTGGTCACCTGCCCGGTGATAGTTCGAGGAGGTTCGCACGACGCCCGAAGGCTCCGATCCGTGGCCCGCGCTGCGCGCGCTCCCGATGGGTCAGGAGGTCGAGATCCGAGACGCCGACGGCCGTACCTGGCAGGGGACCGTGGTTCCGCGATCCGAATTTTCGGGGGAGCGGATCCTTCCGTTGAAGCTCTCCAGCGGCTATAACATCGGACTGCGCATCGATCTCGGCACCTCCTATCGACGGCTGGATGCGCCACGCGGGAGAGAGGTGCCCGCCCCCGGGTCGGCGACGCGCGAGCGCGCGGATCCCCGGGCCCCGGTCTCGCTACTGACGGCCGGTGGCACGATCGCCTCGCGGGTCGACTACGAGACTGGCGGAGTGCGCCCCGTGTCGACCGAGGCCGAGATCCTCGCGTTCTTCCCGGACCTCCAGGCTGACGGCCCGGTGAGGGTCGTCGCCGTGCTCGATCGCCTCAGCGAGAACATCGTGCCCACCGACTGGGTGACCCTCGCGGAGGCGGTGCGCTCCGCCTTTGAGACCGGCGCGGCCGGAGTCGTGATCACGCACGGAACCGACACGATGGGATTCAGCGCGGCCGCGCTCTCCTTCCTCCTTCCTCAGCTCCCCGGGCCGGTGGTCCTCGTCGGCGCGCAGCGTTCTCCGGATCGCCCCTCGTCGGACGGACGGTCGAACTTGCGCGCGGCCGTGCGCGTCGCGCGCTCGGCGGGAGGCGGAGAGGTCGTCGTCGTGATGCACTCGGGTCCGTCCGACGACCGCTTCGCGATCCACCGGGGCACGCGCGTGCGCAAGATGCACTCGACGCGACGCGATGCCTTCCGCAGCCCGAGCACGGGACCGATCGGCGTGGTCGACGGCACGGAGGTCCGGTGGAGCGAACCGGTGCGACCGGCGTTCCCAGGCGCGGTGCGCGTCGATCTCCCCTTGGACCCCGCGGGAGGCCTCCTTTGGCCGTATCCGGGACTCGAACCGGCTCGCGCCCAGGCCTTCGTGGCCGGGTTGCGCGGCGTCGTGATCGCGGGGACGGGTCTCGGTCACCTCGGGGTCCAACACCTCGACTGGATCCATGCCGCGCTCGCCCGTGGCACTTTTGTGGGCATGACGACCCAGTGCCTCGCGGGGACGGTCGATCCGTACGTCTACGCGACCGGACGCGAGCTCGAACGCGCCGGGGTCGTGTACCTCGGCGACATGCTCCCGGAGACCGCCTATGCGAAGCTCCTCTGGGCCCTCGGACACGAGCGCGAACTCTTGGGCGTGCGTCGCCGCATGCTCGCCGTCTGCGCTGGTGAGGCGACCGACCGGCGAGCGGCCGAGGCGCAGGAGTGAAAGCCGGGCTCGAGGTCCACCAGCAGCTCTCGACCGGCAAGCTGTTCTGCCGGTGCCCATGCGAGCTCACCGAGACCACGACCGGGACGTTCACGCGTCGGCTCATCGCATCGGGAGGCGAGGACCGGGCCATCGACCCTGCGGCACGGGCCCAGGCGGCGCGCGGGCTCGCCTACCGCTACGAGACGTGCCCTCCCTCGTGCCTCGTCGAGATGGACGAGGAGCCGCCGCACGCGGTGGACGCTTCTGCGCTCGACACGGCCCTGATCGTCGCGCGCCTACTCGGAGCGCGTATCGTCGATGAGATCGAGGTCATGCGCAAGATCGTCGTCGACGGCTCGAACACGACCGGATTTCAGCGCACCGCCCTCATTGCGGTCGGAGGGTACATCGAGGTCGCAGGTCGGCGCATCGGCATCGAGTCGGTGTGCCTCGAGGAAGACGCCGCACGCAAGGTCGGAGAAGGCGACGGCGAGATCACGTATCGGTTGGACCGACTCGGGATACCGCTCCTAGAGGTCGCCACGGCGCCCGACATCGAGAGCGGTCGAGAGGCCCGGGCCGTGGCCGAGGAGATCGGCGCACTCCTCCGCGCGACCGGTCGCGTGCGTCGCGGGATCGGCTCGATCCGAGAAGACCTGAACGTCTCGGCCGAGGGCGGACGCCGCGCCGAGATCAAGGGGGTCCAGGAGCTTCGTTGGATCGAGCCCTATGTGGACGCGGAGATCGAACGGCAGACGACCCTCCTTTGGGTCCGAGACCAGCTGCGTGCTCAAGGAGCGCGCGCGCCCTCCGGGACCCCGACCGATCTCACTTCGCTCTTCACCCACGCCACGTCCGGCCCGCTCGCGTCGCGCCGGGACCGACCCGTGGTCGTGCTTGCGGACCGACTTCCCGGTTTCGGTGGGCTGCTGCGCTCCCCCGCGGGGAGCGACGCCCGCCTAGGTCGCGAGCTCGCGGAACGGGCCCGCTCCGTCGGGCTGAAGGGGCTCCTTCACTCGGACGAGCTTCCGGGCTACGGGGTCGGCGAAGGCGAGGTCGCCGCGGTCCGGGCGGCGCTCGGCCTGGACGAGCGCGACGCCTTCGTCCTCATCGCCGATGGGAACCGCGATCGTGCGGAGCACGCGCTGCGCGAGGTCGCGGAGCGTGCGGCCGCGGCCCTGGAGGGGGTCCCCGGGGAGACGCGGGACCCACTCCCGGAGGGTCGGTCGCGCTATTCCCGCCCGCTCGCGGGCCGTCATCGGATGTATCCCGAGACCGACGTCCCCCCGATCCTGATCGGCGTGGGGGATCTCGCCCGCATCGATGCGATGCTCCCAGAACGTCCGGCGCAGCTGCGGGAACGGCTGGAGCGGAAGTACGGGCTCCCCGCCGAGATCGTCGGTCAGCTCGTCGCTCGCGGGGAGAGCGTTCGTTTCGAGGAGCTCGCGCGCCGCGGCCGGGGCGCGAGCACGACCGCACGGCTCCTCACCCAAGACCTCCCGGGGGTCGAAGGGCTGGCCGGCAGTTCCTACGTCGAGCTCGACCTCGACGCGCTCGACGAGCTCTTGCGCGGAAGCGAGGAGGGCGCCTACGCGAAGGAAGGTATCCCGACGGTCCTCGCCGAGCTCGCTCGCGGGGCGCCGAGCGCGGCGGAGGCGGTCGCGCGAAGCGGGCTCCGGGGCATGGCGCCGACCGAGCTCGATCGGATCATCTCCGAGGTGCTTCAGCAGAATGCGGAGATGATCGCGTCGCGCGGCGCCGAGGCGTTCCAGCCGCTGATGGGTGACGTGATGAAGAAGGTCCGGGGGCGGGCCGACGGAGAGGAGGTCGCCCGCCTCCTCCGGTCGGCGATCGGGCGGGCCGCGGAGACGGCGAGCCGGTAGCATGGCGGCCGGACCCCGCTCGATCGCACGGCCCTCCCACCGGCTGCGTGCGGTCGTGACCGATATCGACGGGACGCTCACGAACGAGGCGCATCGGCTCGATCCGGCCGCGCTCGAGGTCGTACACCGCCTCGTCGACCGGAAGCTCCCGGTGCTCCTCGCCACCGGCAACGTGCTCCCCGTGGCCCTCGGGATCTACCGCGCCCTCGGGCTCTCGAGTCCGGTCATCGCCGAGAACGGAGGCGTGCTCTACGTTCCGTCCCGGAGCGGGGACCGCGTCGAGCGGTTGGGCGACCGCGCGCTCGCGGAGCGCGCCTACCGTCGGCTGGTACGCTCGGGCGTTCCGGTCCGCCGTCTGTTCACCGACCGCTGGCGGGAGAGCGAGGTCGCTCTCGACACCTCCGTCCCGATCCGAACGATCCGATCGGCGCTCCGCCACGACCCGATCCAGGTCCAAGGGTCCGGCTTCGCGATCCACCTGATGTCGCCCAAGATGGGCAAGCTGCCGGCGCTACGTCGAGCGCTCGCCGGGCTCCATCTGGAGCCGTCCGACTGCCTCGTCCTGGGCGATGGCGACAACGATGTCGAGATGCTCAAGGCGGCCGGCTGGTCGGTGAGCTTCCCGACCGGGAGCCGGGCCGCGCGGGCGGCGGCGGCCTACGTGACCCGTCGCAATCACTCCAAGGGGTTCGTGGAAGGCGTCAAATCGAGCGGCATCTTGCGGTCCTAGTGCCTGGAGGTCCATGCTCGTCGGCTCGTGCGCACGTTGCGGAGCCCCGGCGACGACGCGTTGCGCCGTCTGCGGTCGGGTCTTTTGCCCGAACTGCACGCCGGCAGGTCGACCACTGTGCCTCGATTGCTCCCGGACCCGGGGGGTCGATGCCCGCCGACCGCCGCCGGGCCGGACGATCTAGTGGGTCCGCGGCTCGTCGCGGTAGTCGTAGCCGGGGAGCACGAACGGCGCGCGCGCGGTCGATCGACCGAGCACGATCACCGCCACGCCGAGCGCGCCGGTGAAGAGTCCGAGGCCGAGCGTCCCCCACGCATAGGCCCCCATCACGGAGCCGAGGTGGACTCCGAAGAGGGTGGTGCCACCGCTCGGCGCGAGCGCGTGCGCGAAGAGATTCACGACAACCGCGAACCCCCAGCCGATGACCACGAGCACGATGCCGGCAGCGATCCAGCCGATCCGCTCGTCTCCCCCCTCGTCGACGGGGGGCGTCGCGGGGGTCTCCTGCAGGTCGACCACGACCGAGACAGAGGGGATGCGGGCTAAAGCGCTTCGCCCGGCGTCGACCTGATAATCCTCAGCCCCCTACTCGCTCGATGGCCGCCGAAGCGCACCCCGAATATCGAAAGCTCACCCGGGCGGAGGAGGCGGTGATCGTCCACCGCGGGACCGAGCGCCCGTTCTCGGGGGAGTACGAGACCTTCGATCACGCGGGGACCTACCTGTGCAAGCGCTGCGGCGCGGAGCTCTACCGCTCGGAGAGCAAGTTCGACGCGCAATGCGGCTGGCCGAGCTTCGACGAGGAGGTCCCGGGGGCGGTCCGGCGCATACCGGATCCCGACGGCGAGCGCGTGGAGACCCGCTGCGCCCAATGCGACGCCCACCTAGGGCACGTCTTCGTCGGCGAGGGGTTCACCCCGAAGAATACCCGACACTGCGTGAACTCGATCTCGATGACGTTCCGTCCGCGCTAGGCGAGCGCGCCGGCTCGCGCCCTACGCAAAGCCGGGAAGCGACTTCGGGTCCTTCGGGCCCCCGAGACGCATCGGCGCCTTGCGGAGCTCCTTCGGGCACTCCACGAGCCGAATCAGCGGGGTCGACTGTACGATGTAGGTCGGAAGGCCCGTCGAGCCATCGTTACCGGCGCGCAGGATGTTCATGATCTCGAGGCGGACCTCGATCACCGATCCGTCCTTGAGCTTGAGGCGGAGCTTGCCGTCCCCGCCCACGGCCTCGTAGTCGACGACCTCCGCGTTCGAGAGATCCGGCGGAGGTCCCCCGGACGATCCCATCATGCCGCGCCCCCATCGACCTCGGCGGTCCGACGCTTCAAGACCTCGCGGGGGTCCTCGCCGTCGACCGTCAGGCCGAGCGACACGCACGTGCCGATCACCTGGTTCATCTGTTGTTCGATCGAGCGTCCGTAGAGATCGGCGCCTTTCGCGTGGGCGATCTCGCGCACCGCGTCGAGCGAGACATCCCCGACGGTCTCCGTCTTCGCCTTGCCGGAGCCTTTCTCCTTGCCCGCCGCTTTGAGCAAGAGCGCGGCGACCGGAGGGCGCCCGACGGTGAGGGTGAACGCGCGCGTCCCCGGAGTCACCCGGACCACCACCGGAACGCGCATCCCGGCGAACTGCTTCGTCTCCTGATTGATCTGGGCGACGACCTGAACGACGTTGACGCCGAGCGGGCCGAGCGCCGGGCCGAGCGGCGGGCCGGCGGTCGCCTTGCCACCTTCTACGAGTACGCTCACCTCATCCGCCACTCTTTCCGCCTCCCTTTTCGAGCATGCGCACGTGATCTCCGCGGACCGTCACCGGGATCGGCACGACCGCTTCGATCAGTTCGACCGTGATCTCCTCTTTCGATTGATCGATCTTCTTGACCCGCGCCTTCTCGCCCTTGAACGGCCCGGCGATGAGCTCGACGATCGCTCCCTCGACGAATCCTTCGACCGTGATCTGCGGGACGAGGAGCGGCTCGACCTCCTTGAGGGTCGTCTCTCCGGCGACGAGCCCGCGGGCCTTGCGGATCCCTTTGAGCATCTCGTGGACCCCCTCGAAGCTCATCCCCTCCGCGAAGACGTAGCCCCGTAGCGCGCTCGGGACGAGCATCGCGAAGACCACGTCCGGCTGCTCTTCCGTCCGAGCGAGGAGTGTATCGGCGACCTCGCGCTCGTACCCGCGAGAGGTCTTGATCGCGAGCAGCGACTGGCGTGCGACGCACGCGAGCGTCAATCGGGCCGGCGTGCCCGCCTGAGCGCCCTTGGCGGCGAGGCGGATCTCGACCCGGTCGCCGTACCGGACCCCGACCGGCGCGGTGATCTCGAAGGAGAGCGGGATCGCGGCGCCCGGACCGAGCTCGAGGTTGACGACCTGCTGGCGGGCGAAGAGCTCGACGGTCGTGCGCTTGCCGGGAGGCACCCATCGCACCGGCCACTCCGCGCCTTCGCCGGGATAGGTCGAAGTGTATCCGACCTCGATCACGAGTTCGGCCGGGCCCCCTTCCCCCTTCGCGCTCGAAAGGACGGCGCTCAGCGTCGTGATCGTCCCGGCGGTGACCGGGCGCACGGTGTCATCGGCGGCTTTGAGGGTGAGTTGGGTCGGCGCGCTCGGTCGACCCGGGGTCGGCGACGCCGGGGCGGCGGGAGCGCTCGCGATCGGCGCCGGGCTCGCGCGCGCGGTCGGTTTCGCGGGTGTGGGCGTCGCGTCCTCCGGACCGAGGAGGCCGATCCCCTCTTCGTCGCCGCGCGGTGGAACGCCGGACATCCTCTGCTCTCTCCCTACGCCCGACTCGGCCTACAGGCTCGCGAAGTAGCTCGACCACAGCCAGGGCCCGGTCGCGGTGAAAAAGATGTAGATCGCGAACCCCGCGAGTCCAATGATCGCCGAACCGGCGAACGTGATCTGGAGGACGCGGATGTATTCCTCGCGCGTCGGCTTGCGCGCCATCCTCAATATCCTGCCGTAGCGCCCGTGGCCGACGTGCTTGAGGCGAGCGTCGAGGCCCTCCTGCACGTCCTGAGCGCGGTCGATCATCGGCATTGGTGTTCCAACCTAGCGGACCCGGTCGATCTCCGAAGAGCCCGCACCGGGGTGCGGCCCGAGAATCTGGGGGGATTTAACCCCGGTGACCACCAGCATGACGCGGATCGTGTGCTGCATCGTAGGGTCGATCGCCGCGCCCCAGATGATGCGGGCGTTCGGGGCGAGCGTCTTCTGCACAACCTCCGCGACCTTCGCCGCCTCGCCCACCGACATATCCGGTCCGCCGGTCACATTGACGAGCGCTCCGGTCGCTCCGGTGATGTCGACCTTGAGGAGCGGGGAGTGGATCGCTTCGTTGACGGCGTCCTCCGCCCGGGTGTCGCTCTCCGACTCGCCAATACCGATCAGGGCCACGCCGCCCCCCTTGAGGATCGTGCGCAGATCATTGAAGTCGAGGTTGACGAGTCCCGGGCGCGTGATGATCTCCGTGATCCCGCGGATCGAACGCGCGAGAACAGAATCTGCGACCTTGAACGCCGTCTGCACCGGGAGCCGCGGGACGAGCTCCAAGAGACGATCGTTGGGGATCGTGATGACCGTGTCGACGACCGAGCGCAACCGGTCGAGCCCAGCGAGCGCGTTCTCCTCGCGCAGGTTCCCTTCCGAGGTGAACGGGAGCGTGCAGACCGCGATCACGAGCGGGTCGGTCCCGCTGGCCTTCGCGGACGCCGCGACCACCGGTGCCGATCCGGTCCCAGTGCCGCCCCCGAGGCCGAGCGTGATGAAGACCATGTCGGCGTTCTTGAGGAGGTTCTTGAGCTCGTCCTGGACCTCCATCGCCGCGCGCTCCCCGATGTCGGGAAGCGCTCCGGCCCCCAGCCCTCGGGTCAGTCGGCGACCGAGGAGCAGCTTGCGGTTCGAGTGAATGGTCAGTAGGTGCTGAGCGTCGGTGTTGCACGCGATCGTCTCCGCCTCGGCGAGCCCTTCCTCGCTGAGCCGGTTGATCGTGTTCGACCCGCCCACTCCGCAGCCGACGACCTTGATGTTGACCCGCAGGCTCGAGATGACCTTCTCCAGCTCCGCGTCGTCGGCCGATCCCCCCCCGCTCGGCAGCGGGGCGCTCTCCTTCGGAAGGTGGGATAAGATCTCGTCCGCCAACGGCCGCATTTCTCCTCGGAACCTCAAGGACGGAGGGAGCAAAGACCCTCTTATAAGGCGTTGTCCGATGAGCAGGGGAGAACTCCGTGGAGTACGTCCGCTGGGCGCCGACCTATGAGCGGATCCGCGCCGAGTTTGACTTTGACCTGTCCGAAGAGGCTCGGGCCGCCGAGGATCTCCTCGCCCACCTCTCCCCCGCCGCCCAGCAACGCCCGCTCGAGCGACTCGGACGACGCCTGGCCCGGCGAGATGCCATCGTGGTCGGACTTGCCCCGGGAGCCGGCCCTCCACCGATTTGGACGCTGCCGGCGTCGGACCGTCCTCCGGCGCTGGTCGCCGCGGACGGGGCCGCGGAACACTGTCTGCGCGCCGGCCTCGTTCCGGACGTAATCACGACCGATCTCGATGGACCGGTGCCGAGCGAGATCACTGCAAACCAGCGCGGGAGCCTGGTCGTGGTCCATGCCCACGGCGACAACCGGCCCGCGTTGCGCGCGTGGGTCTCGCAGTTCGAGGGCGAGCTCGCCGGCTCGTGGTCCGGCGCCCCGCGACCGGGGCTCTTCGATGTCGGTGGGTTCACGGACGGGGACCGGGCCGCGTACCTCGCGCAGCACGTCGGCGCTCGACGGGTGCTGCTCTGGGGGTTCGACTTCCGCCAGTCGGACGAGCGGGACCCGATCGCTCGGGCCCGCAAGGTGGCGAAGCTTCGGTGGGCCGAGCGACTCCTCGACGCGCTCGCACGCTCCGAAGGGACCCCGGTCCTGCACTGGCGACGCGACGGGACCCTCGAGCCGTTCCGTCTTCAGAGCGACGCAGAGTCGACCACGTAGATCACGTTCGGCCCGTTCTCGTAGACCGGCACGAACGGCAGGTGCGTGAACCACGCGATCGCAGCGGCGCTCAGGGGCTGGGCCGCGTCGGCCGGATTGAGCGCGACGCCCGTGTACATCACCGAGTCGACGATGACGTAGTCGATCGCGTGGGGAGTGTGCGGGGCTCCGGAACTGACCAACTCGGCTTGGGCCGCGGACCAATTCGATCCCGTGAAGAGCGTTGGGGTCGAGTCCCAGGTCGCCGGATTACCATCGAACCCGAAGACCGCCGAGCTGAGGCGATGGTCGCTCGCGATCGTCGCGTTGGCGGGGACCCCGATCCCGGTCCACATCCACAGCCCGGAGTCGGCGACGGTGTACCCCTCTTGGAACCCCCCGAAATACGCCTGAGGCGGATAGACGATCGCCGCGTTCGCTGCGACGAGGACGAGCGCCCCGATACACGCCGCGGTGAACGCTCGATGGCCCCGCTGCCGGCCGACCCGCGCGATCATCCGCCCGATGCCGATGGCGGCCAGCAACCCGATCGGGATCAGGAGGTACTCGACGAACCTCGAGGCCGGGATCGCCTCGACGATCGCGGTCGAGCTCGCGAGATACGTTGCGAGAAGGGTCAGGGCCGCCCCGATACCCAACGCCCCGACCCACGTCAAGGACAAGGGACCTAACCGGCTGATCGTCGGGGTTCGACGGCTCCCGCTGCACAGGATCCCCACGACGAACACCGGACTGAACCACAGGATCGCCGCCGGGGTCGTCAGCTGGCCCGTGCCGGGAAGCGGGACGAACAGGACGATCGAGATCCCTCCGAAGATCAGGACGAAGAGCAGGACGAGATCGCGCACCAACGACCGATCGCTCGGGATGCCCACCCACCTCGAGCGGGGGTGGAAGCGGCGGCGCCGTACGGAGATGAGCACGCCCGCCACCACGACGGCGAGGACGACCGCGATCTCGAGCGGGGCGAAGCCGGCGAACGTATTGGTACCGAGCCCCGGAGCGATGACGGTCGAGGCGAAGGAGCTCGTCCCGTAGAACCAGTAGGCGAGCGTCGCGGTCGCCATCCCGGCGATAAAGACGAGCTCCCGGGTGGGGAACCGCCGGCTCCACAGTCCCGGACGCCAGAGTTCGAGGAGAAGGAGCGCGCCGAGAGCGCTGAGCAGGAAGAAGAACGTAGAGAGGTGATGCGTGAAGATGAGCGCCGTTCCGGTGAGGGAGAGCGGGAGGTACCACCGCACGTCGCGCCGGCTCTCCACGAACATCCAGATCGCGGCCACGCACAGGAAATCTCCAAGCGCGAGCGGCGCTGGATGGGCGATCGAGAAGACCCGGGGCATGAAGACCGAGGCGAACGCGGCGCCGAGGAGGGCGATGCCGTCGTGCGGAAAGATCCTGCGAAAGAGCAGGAAGATCGGGAGGAAGGAGAGCGCGGCCACGACCGGGATGACGATCGTCAGGCCGTCGAACGTGCTGAGCCCCATCGCCTCCGAACTCGCTCCCGCGAGCAGGAAGATGCCGGGGAAATCCGGATAGGCCGTCCCCCACCCGAGGTACGAGCCCCCGGTCGGGAGGTGACCGGTATGGACGAGGGCGCTCGTGAGGGCGTAGTACTCGCCCGAGTCGGAGCCGAACAAGCTGAAGGAGAGGTAGGGCTCGAGCGAGAGGAAGACGACGACCAGCGCAAGGGCCCCGAGCAGGAGCAGGATCTCCGGACGCACCGTGGCGGCGGGGTTGGTCGGTGGCCGATTCGCTCCCATTCCTTACGTCCGGCTCGATCCGTCCACGGCTGACGTACCCGATAGCCCTTCGGTTCGACTGCGCGCCGGGACGCACGACCGTCGGGGCTCGGGGGCCGTCGGACGGGGCGGCACCGAAATGATACGAATAAATAGAGGGGCTTGGTGGGGCCGACTCGAGGCGACCGGCGCGTCACCGTGAAGCGGAAGAATTCCTCGGCAAAACCGAAGCCCCGGGCGTCGTCCCGACCGAAGCCTCGCCCGAAGAAGGCGGGCTCCGCGAAAGCGAGCGCGAAGCGCCGTAGCCCCCCGCGCAAGCCTCTCGCGCATGCGCCCGCGCCGAAGGCCCCGCCCAAGAAGAGCGGAGACTCGGCCCCCCCACTCCCGCCGCCCCCGCCTCGAGTGATCGACGGGCGGCGCCACGTCCTCTCTCTCTCCTTCCTGCGCGATGGCGATGAGTTCTTCGCCCGGATCGAAGGCAACGCCGGTCAGATCACCGAATTCAAGAACCGGGCGCTCGACCAGCTCCTCACGCTCGTCGCGAGCGAGCTCGAAGACCTCGTGGAATAGCGCGACCGGCTCGGTCGAGCTCACGCCTCGAGCGCCGGATCGATGGCGCTCCCAGGGGCCGCGGGGCGGCGCAGCGGGGCCGTCGGATCGACGAGCGGGACCTTGCGCGCGATCTCCTTGGCCATCGCGGAACAGGTCGACGCGGGGACCGGACGGTTCGTATACCCCGGCAGGGCGAGATCGTAGGTGACGACCTTCTTCTCCGCGATCGTCTCCCAGACCGCGTGGAAGACCCGCGCCGCCGCCTCGCGCTCCCCGAGGTGACGCAACAGGAGTTCGGCCGAGAGGATCTCGGCGACCGGGTCGGCCCGGTCTTGCCCCGCATACTTGGGGGCCGAGCCGTGGACCGGCTCGAAGACGGCGATGTTCTCACCGAAGATCGCCCCCGGCGCGACCCCCAGCCCGCCCGCGAGGCCCGCGCAGAGATCGGAGAGGATGTCACCGAAGAGGTTCGTCGTGACGATGACGTCGTACTCCTCGGGCTTCTTCACGAGCTGCATGCACATGTTGTCGATGAGGCGCTCGTCCGACGGGATCTCGGGGTACTTCGCCGCGACATCTCGGAACGCGCTTTGGAAGAGCGCTCCGGTCGTCTTCATGATGTTCGCCTTGTGCACCGCCGTCACCTTGTGGCGGTGCTCGCGCTGCGCGATCTCGAAGGCGAAGCGCACGACCCGCTCGGAGGCCTTGCGGGTGATCACGTTCACCGTTTCCGCGGCGGAGTGCTCGCGGTCGACCCAGTGCTCGATGCCCGAGTAGAGTCCTTCGGTCGCCTCCCGTACGACGATCAGGTCGGTCTCGGGGAACCGGGTCCCCTCTCCCGCGATCGATCGCGCGGGCCGGACCGAGGCGTAGAGGTCGAGCTCCTGGCGCAGCGCGACGTTGACGCTGCGGAACCCGCCGCCGATCGGGGTCGTGATCGGCCCCTTGAGCGCGACCTTGTTCTTGCGGATCGACTCGAGGACCTCCCCCGGTAGCGGAGTACCCTTCGTCGCGATGCTGCGCTCGCCGGCCTCGACGGTCTCCCAGTCGATCTCGACCCCCGTCGCGGCGACGACGCGCACCGCGGCCTGGGTCACCTCGGGTCCGATCCCGTCGCCCGGAATGAGCGTTACCCGTCGCGCCATGGTGTCCTTCGGTCGGACCGAGGGGCGACAAGATTTAACTCCGCGTCCCGCCCGCGCCCGCCCCGGCCCCGGTGCCGATCGACGACAAGCTCCATCCACATTTACATTAAAATTCATATACACATCTGACATGATATGTCCGATGATGGCTCCGACCCACCCCGAGGTGCTCGCCGCAGATTGGATCCCGCCGCTCGGATTGGCCCACGCGGCCGAGGTCGAGGCGGCCTTGGCCTCGCTCCGCGCGACCGAGGGTCCGCACGTGACCCCGTGCGTCGCCGTCAGCGGTCCGCCGGAAGCGGGCACGAGTACGGTCGCGCGCCAGGCGATCCGACTCTACGCCGCGCAGATCGCCCGCTCCGGAGGGCGACCGCCTACCGTCCTTCCGATCCGTACTCGCGGCTATCGGGGGACCGCCACGCTCGCGGGTGCGTTGCTGCGCCAGTTCGACGAGGGGTTCCAGCCGAAGGGGTTCCGGACGGCGGAGATCCTCGCCGGGTTGCTACGGCGGATCCGTCGTCAGGACCGCCCCGCGATCATCCTGCTCGACGATCTCGATCTGCCCACGGTGCCGCTCGAGCCGATCCTGCGCGCGTGCGCCGCCCCAGACCGCTTCCTTCCCGAGGGGGACGAGGGGGTCCCGCGACTTTCGGTCGTACTCGCTGGGCGCACCGGGGCGATCGATCGCGTGCTCGGCCCTACCCACCCTTCGACCCCGCGCGTCCCGGTCGCTCCGCCGGGGGCCGAGGCGATTCATCGGATCGTCCGCGATCGGCTCGAGCGAGCGCTCGGGCGGATCGCTCCCGAGATGATCGTCGTGCGAGTCCTCTCGCGCACCCGAGCCGAGGGGCGAGGGCTCGGTCGAGCGCTCGACCTCCTTCGCCGCGAGGTCCTAGGGCCGAGCGCGGTGCGCCCGGGATCGGTCTACCGCCCGCTCCCGACTGCGGATGGTCTCCTGGTCGAGGACCACTTCCTGCGCGCCCTCGAAGAGGTCGCACGGCTCGGAGGAGCATCGTACTGCGAACTGCGACGCCGAGAGCAGTACCGCGCGCGAGCCGAGGGGGTGCGCTCGTTGCCCTCGACGACCCTGTGGCGTCGGATCCTCCGGCTCGAGCACGCCGGGTACTTGCGCCGCGAAGTGCGCCCGGGCGGACCCGGCGGCACGCGCTCGATGATCCGGATCTTGACGCCGACGTGCGAGTGGATCACGACTCGTTCGAAGGGAAGTCCTCGAGCGTTCGCTTCGGGCCGCGTCGACGAACCGGGCCCGGTGGCGTCGGCGACTCTGGCAGGTCCGTAGCGCTCTCGGGCCCCTTCCCCCGGCCCGCGCGGACTTGGTCGAGGACCGACTCCGCGAGCCGGTTCGAGCGCAGCGCGAACTCGACTCGGTCGAACGGAGCCTGTCGGAGCGTCTCGCGGTCGGTAAAGCCGGCACGGTACAGCGCACGCGCCCGGACCCGCCCGATCCCACGCAGTCGCACGAGATCGAGCAGCTCCTCGGGGACCCCGTAGCGGACCCGAAGGGCGAGATCGTCGACCGGGCGCGCGAGCCGCCGCTGGAAGCGGCCGGCGAGACGACTGAGCCCGAAGAGGAGCCACTCCGCGTCCTCGACCTTGTTGCGCAGGTCTCCCGCGCCGATCCCGAAGCGGTCGGTGATCTCGACGATCGGACGCTCGTCGATCCAGGCTTCGAGGACGGAGGCGGTCTTGAGCGTAGCGAGGTAGCTCTCGAGATCGAGGTCGAGAGGGGGCTCTTCCGGCTTCACCAAGAGCTCTTCGGCTTCGTTCGTGAACCGCTCGAGCAAGTCGGGCTCCTCCCCCCGCTTCAGGAAGAATGGGGGCAGGTCGGGCGCCGCGGCGATCCCCGCGAGCAGCGGGAACATGCCGACCCCGATCGGGGCGCGATCGAGCATGTTGCGGAGCACGATCGCGCTCAGCGGATCGAGGTACAGCTCGCTCGTGAGTTGACCGAACGCGGTCGCGTGGAGGACCGGCCCGGGCGCGAGGAAGTCGTTCTGCTCGAGGAACCGCCGCACCGATCCGATCCGATCGGCGAGCTCGGCCCACGGCAGCGTGTGGCCGTAGAAGGTCGCGCCGAAGAACGACTCGAGCTCCGGCTCGCTCGACACCGCCCCGCTCGCGACGAGCGCGAGCAGGTGCATGCGCAGCGCCGGTTCCGAGGCGAGCCGGCTCTCGACGTCCTCGGGGGGACTCGAGAGGTAAGTGTCGAGGTAGCGCTCCTCCTGTTCCGCGTCCTTCGCGATGAGCACCGCTTCTCCCGTCGCGTCGAAGCGAGGTCGCCCGGCGCGCCCGCACATCTGCTGGATCTCCATCGCCGGAATCGGCGCCTGCATTCCGATGTGGTCATCGTACCGGTAGGTGTCACGCACGATGACGCGGCGAGCGGGCAGGTTGATCCCCGCGGCGAGCGTCGGGGTCGCGACGAGCACCTTGAGGATCCGCTGGCGGAAGGCGCGCTCGACGACCTCACGTTCGTTGTTCGTGAGCGAAGCGTTGTGGTAGGCGACGCCCGCGGGGATCAGCGCCGCGAGGCGTCGAACCCCTTCGGTCTCCTCTTCTCCGCTCGCCTGCAGGGTCTCGGTCGCGGTGGCGGCCCCGACCTTCTCTTCCGCGGTCAAGAGGGCGCGCACGGTCGGGACGAGCGATTGCGCGGCCTGCTCGCTCGCGCGACGGGTGTTGACGAAGACGAGGGCCTGTCCCCCGTCCTCGATCACGGTGCGCACCAGCCGCGGGACCGCGTCGCCCGGGCCCGCGATCGCTCTCATCGAGAGATCGGTGAAAAGAATCCGACCGCCCGAGTAGACCCCGAGCTTGAGGGGGACCGGCCGAAAGTCGCTCACGATGGACTCGGCCTGTAGCCACCGGGCGAGCTCCTCGGCATTGCCGACGGTGGCGCTCAAGGCGACGACCTGGAGCTCAGGGAACGACCGGCGCAGCCGCGTGAGCGTGATCTCGAGCGTGGGGCCCCGCTCGGGGTCGCGCATCAGGTGCACCTCGTCGGCGACGACGACGCCGAGGCGACTCAGCCACGGGCTTCCCCGTCGGAGCAACGCGTCGACCTTCTCGCTCGTGGCCACGAGAATGTCGACCCGGTCCAACTGCTCCGCGCGCAGGTCGAAATCACCGATCGAGATCCCGATGCGCAGGCCGAGCGACTCAAAGGCGCGCAGCTCCTCCGCCTTCTCGCGAGCGAGCGCGCGCAGCGGCACCATGTAGAGCCCGGTCTTTCCGAGGCGCGCCGCACGGACGAGCGCGAGGTAGGCGATGAGCGATTTGCCGCTCGCCGTCGGGCATGCGAGCAGCAGGTTCTTGCCCGCGAGGGCCGGGGCGAGGGAGGCGGCCTGCGGCGGGTAGAGCGTCCGGATCCCGTCCTTTTCGAGGATCGTCCTGCACTCGGGGTCGATCGCGGTCGCTTCGATGGGGACTCCCGCGATCGGCGCGGGAGATGACGGGAGCCCCGGCGGAGGCGGCGGAGCCACGCGGTCGGCGCGCCGACCCCTAGGCATGGTCCTGCTCGGTCCGATCGGGATCGCTCTCCGCGAGGGTTCGTCCGAGGATCCGTTCCTGGATCTCGGTCGTGCCCTCCACGATGGGGAAGACGCGCGCATCGCGCAGTACCCGTTCCGCGGGATGTCCGCGGCGGGTCGCCGCGGGGCCGATCGTCTCGACGGCGAGGTGGGCGATCGCGACCGCCGCCTGGGAGGCGACGAGCTTCGCGGTCGAGGCCGCGAGCTCGAACGGTCGCCCGGAGTCCTTGAGCGCGCTGGCCCGGTCGATCAGGGCTCGCGCGGAGGCGAGCGCGGTCCACGCGCGTGCGAGCTCGGCCCGCCCGCCGTCGCTCGGCGCTTCGGCGATCGCCCCACGGAGAAGGTCGAAGGCGGCTTGGGCGACCCCGAGCGCGCACGCTGAGATCCCGATGCGGCCTCCCGCGAGGGCGCCGAGCGCGATCGACAGCCCCTCTCCCTCCGCGCCGAGGATCCCCTCGAGCGGCACGTGGGCCGAGTCGAACACGAGCTCGTTGGTCTCGCTGCCCCGCAAGCCGAGCTTGTCGAGCTGTTGGGCGACGGAGAACCCCGGCGTCCCTCGCTCGACGAGGAACGCCGAGATCCCCTTCGAGCCGAGCGCTGGGTCGCGGGTCGCGAACGCGAGCACTACGCCCGCGCTCGCGCCGTTCGTGATGAACATCTTGGAGCCGCTGAGCCGGTAGCCGTCGGCCGTGCGTTCGTAGTGGCAGCGGAGACGAGCGGCATCCGAGCCGGCGCTCGGCTCGGTGAGGGCGAATGCGCCGAGGATCTCTCCGCGCGCGAGGGGGCGCAACCAGCGCTCCCGACGGGCATCATCGCCCCATCGAAGGATCGGCGCCGCGCACACCGAGAGGTGGACGGAGAGATCGGTCGCGAC
>JBOGRR010000004.1:0-37683 GCA_050749765.1 Thermoplasmata archaeon
GCTATGAACGGCGCAAGGTCGCGATCGAGCCGAAGCACATGAGCGACCTGCCGAAGCTCATCGAGGTCATGCGCAAGATCGGCAAGGAGGACGCGAGCCTGCGCGTCGAGATCAACCAGGAAACCGGCGAGCACCTGCTCTCGGGGATGGGCGAACTCCACCTCGAGATCACGCAGTACCGCATCATCAACGATTACAAGGTCGAGATCCAGTCGTCCAAGCCGATCGTCGTCTACCGCGAGACGGTGCGCCACCCGGGCGGTCCCTTCGAGGGTAAATCTCCGAACAAGCACAACAAGTTCTACTTCGAGGTCGAGCCGCTCCCCACGGCGATCGTCGCCGCGATCCGGGACGGCGAGATCCCCCAGGGCAAGTCGTTCAAGGACATCAAGACCCTCGTGACGAAAATGGATGGTCTCGGTCTCCCCCGGGACGAAGGTCGTGGCCTCACCGCCGTCGAGGGGACGAACATGCTCCTCGATGTCACGAAAGGGATCCAGAACCTCAACGAGACGATGGACCTCGTGATCGACGCCTTCAAGGAGGCCGTTGGGCGCGGCCCGCTCGCCAACGAGCGGGTCTACGGCCTGAAGGTCCGTCTCGTGGACGCGAAGCTCCACGAGGATTCGATCCACCGCGGTCCCGCGCAGACGATCCCGGCCGCGCGATCGGGCGTCTACGGCGCGATGGTCCTCGGAGAGCGTCAGCTCCTCGAGCCGCTGCAGAAGGTCACGGTCAACGTCCCACAGGATATCCTCGCCGGAGCGACGCGCGAGTTGCAGCGGCGACGCGGAGAGATCCTCGACATGACCAACGTCGGCGATCTGCAGACGATCATCGCGAAGGTCCCGGTGGCCGAGATGTTCGGGTTCGCCTCCGACATCCGAAGTGCGACGGCGGGCAAGGTACTTTGGTCGACCGAGTCGATGGGCTTCGAACCGCTCCCTCAGGAGCTGCAGCCGAAGATCGTCGCCGAGGTCCGGCAACGCCGCGGGCTCAAACCCGAGCCGTACGACGCCGCCTACTACGCGGGTTGAGCGCCCGCGGGCCCTCCTCCGCGTCCCGCTAGGATTCGCGATTACATACTACGAGTGTAGTAGGTTATTGCCCTCGAAAAGGCGTGACAACCGGCTCACCAACCTACTACGCTTGACGTAGGAACGTCTTCTTGCCGACGTTCCCCCGACGGCGGGCGTCTCGTACGGTAGGATGGCGCCCGTCGCTTTGATCGAAGGTCGCGCCAGGGGGGGTCCGCGTCGATCTGCGAAGACGCACGCTCCGCTCTCCTCCGTGCTGGAGGGCCTCCTCGGCCAGATCCTCAAAGGGCTCGCAGACCGTGGGGAGCAGGACTTCCGAAGAGTGAGGCGGGGCCGGTTCGGGGCGGGAGATCGTTGGTTCGAGGTCCGCCTCGGCAATCGGTTCGAGCTACCCCGCACGGGGACGGGCAGGGTCGGCGAACCCGTTTCGGACCTTCTTCGATCTCGGGCACGCCTCCTCACTCTCGGGGGACCCCTGAGCCTGCCCGAGCTGCTCGGCGAGGGATCGACCAACCGCGAATAGTTACTACACCACGTAGTAGGATGGGGTCATCATTACTTACTACGTGGCGTAGTAGGAAGTCATCAAAAATACTACGCCTGTAGTAGGTAGGTTCGCCTACGCCACAGCGGGCGCACGACGGCGCGGGGTGGGCCGATCGACCTGATCGAGCGTGCGTTGCCGGGGCTTAGGTCCTTCCGCGGAGCGCGAACGCAGCGGCCACGCGCCCTCGCGCTCGAGGAGCCAGCGCTTGCGCCAGAGGCCAAGACCGTAGCCGGTGATCGATCCGCCGTCGCCGACGACCCGATGGCAAGGGACGATCACGGGGATCGGGTTGCGGTGCATCGCCCCCCCGACGGCCCGGGCGGACCCCGCGTGCTGAGCTCGTCGCGCGAGCTCACCGTAGGTGACCGTGCGTCCGGCCGGAACCTTGGCGAGCTCCCTCCAGACGCGGCGATCGAACTCGCTCGACGTCTCGGGGTCGAGGTCGAGGTCGAAGGTATCGCGGACCCGGCGGAAGTACTCCGAGAGCTGACGCGGCGGACTCATCGAGGGGAAGGGGGGCTTGCGACGGACCGCGCCCGGCGGGAGCCCCGTCTGGGCGATCCCATTCTCGAGAAGGTCAACGACCCGAACGCTTCGACCCAAGTAGACGATCCGGAAGGTCCCAATGGGGGTCGGAACATCCGCGAACTCCACCGCGGCCGGCATAACAATGTACCAGTGCGTCGAGGCTTATGGCGATAGCGCGCCCCGAGGCTCGATCCCACCGTCCGTGATGCGCACTTCGACCGATCCCTCCGGCCGGGCGCGGTGCTTTACGAGGACGATCCGCCGGTGGTCGCGAATCCCTCGCTCGAAGCGCAGGATCGTCTTGGCGGCATGGTTGAGAAAGCTCCCTCCCAGGGGCTCGACGGTCCCCTCCCGTCGGCTCTGATAGACCTGATTCGTGAGCAGCACGGGGACCTCCTTCTCCCGCGCGAGGTGCGCGAGGTCGCCGATCTGCTCTGCGAGCGACCGGCGCGCCTCGTCCTCGTCCGACTCGGTGCGCGCGAGACGGTAGTAGTGGGTCGCAGAGTCGAGCACGACGAGCCCGATGGGGCGCTCGGGGTCGGAGGCCATCACCCCCGCGCGATGGACCGCCCGGCGCTGCGCCTCGAGGTCCGGGGGGCTCACCACGAGCAGCCGGTCGACCGCAGCCGCGGGAGCGTCGCCGGCCGTCGCCGCGAGGCGGTGCGGGCTGAGCCCCTCGGTATCGATGTAGATGACATAGCGGTCCTCGCGGACTGAGCGCAGCGCGAGCGCGAGGCAAAAGATCGTCTTCCCCGTCCCTCCCTCGCCGTAGATCTCCGTGATCGAATCGGTCTCGAGACCCCCACCGAGCAGCGCGTCGAGGGACGCGATGCCGGTCGGCCAACGCCCGTCGAGCACGAGGCGTCGCGATGGCCCCGAGAGCGCTTAACGGCTCATGACGCGCCGCGGAGGGGGTAGCGCTCTCCCAGCTCGGGGAGGCGCACGCGCGGACCGATCTTGCGGAACTCTTCGGGGTGCTCGGTGTGGATCGGATAGAGATGGCCCGGGTCCACGTGGCGGACGATCTCGAAGAGCTCCGACTCGCTCGCGTGGCCGCTCGCGTGCGCTTGGTGAAAGCGCAGACCGAAGTGGTCGAGCCAGTTGTGGAGGACCTGATCGCTGAGATCGTCCTCGCAGAACGGCTCGCTCATCGAGTGGACGAACGGACTGCCCTTCGGCGGCCGGATGTCGATCAGCTCGCCGAAATGGCTAAAGTCGAGCGCCAGGAGGTACTCGCGCCCCTGTTTCGCGAGGTCGGAAGCGTCCAACGCGTCGTCCAGGAACGGGCGCTCATACTTCGCGTAGACCTTCTTGCGCCGGCCGTACACCGCGAGGTTCGGGCTCACCCCGGGGACCGGGATCGCCCCCGTGGGGAACCATCTGGCCATCTCTTGGAGGAGGTAGGCGGTGCGGAAGGAGACGACGAACGTGCGGCCCGCCGCGGCGGCGGCCCGGTAGAGCGTGGTCAGCCGGTCGATGTCCCGCGGATACGTGCAGGCGAAGGCGATGTCCGGCGTCTCCGTCAGGAGCCCGTCGACGCTCTCCCGGACCCCCTGCTCGGAGAAGTTCTTGCGGGGGTCCGGACCCGCCCGGGTCCCTTCGATGGCGAACCCCTCCGGCTTCGCCTCCGCGAGCGCCTCGAAGAACGCGTGGCTGTCCGACGCGCGCGGTCCGTGTTGGCGAAAATCCCCCGTATAGGCGAACGAGCCGTCGCGCGTCCGAACCAGGTAGCCGAACGCGAACGGGATCGAGTGATCGACCGGGTACGGCGTCACCTCGATCGGGCCGATCGGGATCGGACGGGAGTCCGAGAAGGTGTGCCAGTCGTGCTCGCCGTAGGTCTGATTCGTGGAGTCGTCGATCGTCTGGAGCAACGCCCGGGTCCCCTCGCCGACGTAGACCGGGATCTCGGGATCGATCAGCTCGAGATATCCCGCGTGATCGGCGTGGGCGTGCGTCACGAAGACCGCGCTGAATTCGGGCTCACGATACTCGAGGTCGGAGTGGGCGAGGTGCTCCTTCGCATAGAGGCCCTCGACGCGCGGGAGCAGGCCGAATTCGAGCAGGTCCTTCACCATGCTGGTCGATCGCGGGCGGAGGTAATCGACGAAGTACTGCTCGTACAGGGGGTTGAAGGAGGGGCCAAAGTCGAAGAGGATCCGGTCGTGGCCGTCCTCGACGACGACCTTGTTCCCCCCGATCTCTCGCACACCGCCGAGGAAGCGCACGGTCGGTGCCGGCATGGATACCGCAGAGCGAGTCGGCGGCTAATCCGTTTCGACCGGCGACGTTCTCAGCGCGCTTTGAGCGTCTTCTTGACGTTCGGGTGTTCCTTGGTGAAGATCTTCCCCCCGCAGTTGTCGCAGCGGACCCCGAAGAGGTTCGCGTCCGAGGGGAGGGCCTCCCCGCACCGAATACAGCGGAACATCGACCGTTCGACCTCAGAACGCTCCCTTAACTCTTGCTGGCCGGCGCGGAGCGCTCGATCCGTGCGATCGGCGGGGGCGGACTGAAGAGATAGGCCCCGCTCGCGAAGCGGGTGTGGCATCGTCGGCACTCGAAGACGCCGCTCGCGACGCGCTCGATCGTCACGGTCGAGCAACGCGGGCAGCTCGCGGGCTTGGAGCGCGCCCGATCGAGCTCGAGGACGCGGCGACGGATCCGGATCCCGTAGCGCGATCCCATCCATCCGGTGTTGCCGACCTTCTTCGTCCGCTTGCTCATGCCCGCGCTCCCTTCTGAGCGATCGTCCGAAGGCGCTCGCCGTGGGCGAACGCTCTCTCCACGATCTGCTTAACGTCATCGGGGCTGAAGGCGCCGATCAGGCCCTTCTGCATCGCGACGACCCGTCCCGTCTCGTCGGTCGCCACCGTGAGCCGACCCTGAGCCGCCTGCTCTTCCTCAAAGCTCGGATCGACGACGATCGTCTCGCCCAGGCGGATGAACGTGCACTCGACCGGGAGGTGATTCACCTCGAGCGGAGAGTCCTTCTCGGCGATCCCGAAGCGGGCGCTCGGCAACGTCGCGTGGGTCAGCGCCCCGAGTGCGGCGAGCATTCCCGCGTCGATGAGGTTCCCCGAGTGGTCGAGAACGTGGACATCGGTGTAGCAGACCCAGGTCTTCTCCCCCGGAGTGACGCAGAGCTTGGTAAGGTCGATCGTCTCGGCGGCCCGGATCGCACGGTCGATTACCCGGGAGACCTCGATCGCCCGCGGTTGGGGCGGTCCGGGCTCGAAGGTCGGGTTCGAGAGCGGAACGAGCTCCGCATTGGTCGTGAGCACGCCCGCGTTCGGCGTGTCGGGGAACGGCTTGCCCGGCTCGAGCTTGATGCCGCAAAGAACGGCGGTGTGGCCGATCCGCGCGAGCGCCGATCCGTCCGCCGTGGTCACGAACCCAGCCTCGACCGAGACCGGGCGGTACTCATCGAGCCCCCGGCCATCGATGCGCTTACCGCTCGCGGCGAGCTCGAGAAGGTGGGTCGTCAGGATCTCGGCGGCAACCTCTTCGCTCATGCGGCGACCTCCGCGGGGCCGCTCGTATACCGGTCCCGAAGCGCCTGCTTCATGACCTCATAGATCGACCGGCACCCCTTCACGCCAAGATCGAGGGACTTCGAGAGCTCCTCGCGCGTCATGTGGCCCTCCATCTGGAGCAGCACGAGGCGTCCGGACTGTGGGACGAGGGCCATCGGGAGATCCGCGTCTCCGAAATTGTCCTCCTCCTTTTTGAGGTCGAGGGCGATCGCGCCGGCGATCTTCCCGACCGCGACGGCCGGCAGAAGATCGACCATCGGGATCCCGGCGTCCGCCAGGGCGACCGAGGCGGCGACGATCCCCGCGCAACGCGTCCCCGCGTTCGCCTGGAGGACCTCGATGTAGATGTCAATGCTCGTGCGCGGGTATTCCTCGGCGAAGATCACCGACTCGAACGCCTCCGCGATGACCTTGCTGATTTCTTGGGAGCGGCGGTCGAGACCGGGGCGCTTGCGTTCGTCGACGCTGAACGCCGCCATATTGTACTTGCACTGGACGATCGCCTTGTTGTTCTGCTGGAGGTGGCGTGGGTGAACCTCGCGAGGCCCATAGACCGCCGCCATCACCTTGTTCGCACCCCACTCGACGAACGCCGAGCCGTCGGCCTGGTGCAGAGCACCCGCGACGATCCGGATCGGTCGAAGCTCTTCGAGTCCGCGGCCGTCGATCCGGCGTCCATCGGGGGTCAACAGGACGGGGACTTCTTTCGCTCCTACGCTTCCCATGTTTTCAACACTCCATCGACTTTCAGAAATCACCCTCGGGCTCGTCGTCCGAGCCGCTGTGGGGCGGGTAGGCGGGGTCGTCTTGGTCGCGCGTCGGGCCGCCGGCCGGCGGGCGCCCGGCGGACTCGTCCGGGCGAGGATCGGGCGCCGGGGTCGACCGCAGGAAATCTTGAACTCGCTCGGTGAGGCCGGAGCGATGCCCGCCGCCTTCGATCATATCCAGGGCTTGACGGACCTTGAGGATCGCTTCGGGGCTGCCACCGACCCAGATGCGGCCGTTCTGACCGACGGCGAGACGCGCCCCGGTCGATTCCACGATCGAGTCGATCATGGATCCCCGCCGACCGATGACCCGGGGGACCTTGGCCGCGGAGAGCGTGATGATGGCGCCGCCCTCCAGGCGGCCCAGGCCCTCCCCCAGCATCGTGACGCCGATGCGGCCGGTCGGGTCGATGTTCTCCACGCGCACGTAGACGGCGTCGCCGACCCGGAGATATCGCTCCGTCTCTCCGACCTCGATCTTCCACGGAGTTCCCGTCATGTGGAGCGGGGCCCAGCGCGGAGCACCGATGTCGAGGAGCCAAAACGTGACCTGAACGTCCACGACGTAGCCGACGATCGCGTCGTCGGGCTTGGGGATGTAGCGGCCCGAGAGCGGCACGATCTGTACGAACGGCGGGCGCTCTTGAACGAAGCCGAGGACGCTCGCGTAGACCGTACCGTGCATACGGTAGGTCCCCGCCCCCGGTCGAAGACCCTGGGACGGGAGCGCCTCTCCCGGTAGAACTAGTATCCGCTCCCGATGGGGAGGCGAGGACGAACCCTCGCGGCCACGCTGTCGGTGGCCTGGGCGGTTTCGATAAGCCATTGTGTCTGCTGCACCGGCGGCCGCGACAGGCACTCGCTATTTAAGAAGAACGGTCTCGGCAGATCCCTTCGTGCGCGCGTTGAGCTTCTCGTAGAGTTCCGTCTGCACGCCGGCCGGAATCTCGAGCACTCCACTCCAGGAGCCGTCCGGGAGCCATGACTCGTCGCTGAGGCGGCCGAGCCCCTTCACTTCGCCAATGACCCGCGGATAGTGCTGCGCCGGGATCTTGATCTTCACTCGGACGACGTCGAAGCGGATCGGCAGCAACGGCCGCAGCTTCGCAACGACCTCCTGAACCTGGACGTCGACCGAGCGGAACGGATCGACGTGGTACTTCACCTCGAGCATCGCGGCCTCGATACGGGCCGCCGGGTGGGGAGCCCCGGTCTGGGGGTTCATCGCATTGCGCGAGATCGTCGTGATGATCTGCCGGCGCTTCGCCTCTTGGAGCTGGCGCCGCTGCTCGGTCGTGACTTGGACCTCGCCCTTCTGAATGATCTCACGTGCGATCGTCACGAGGTCGTGGGTGTGGAACGTCTTCTCGAGGAACTCCTCGCTCACCTTGTCGCCTTTTTTCGCGTCCTTGAAGACCTGGTCGAGCGCGAGCTTGTCGGAGAGATCGACCTCGCGACCGTCCTTGATCATCTGAACGGCGATCGGATCGACGAGCACTTCGAAGCGAGACCCGTGGGTCTCCCACCGGGCGATGACGGCGTCGTCGACCTTGACCATGGTCGGACGCCCGGCCCTCCGCTCCTACGAGCGGCCCTTCCCGGGCGGGGCTCCGAGGGGCGCAAGGCGCGCGACGTACTTTTGGATTTCCGCGGGCTCGAGACGCCGGATCCCGTCCTGTCGATCGACGACGAGGACCTCGACCTGGTTGAGCGTCGCCCCGTCATCGAGCGCGGCGCGGAGTCCCTCGAGCGCGAGGAGGATCGCGGCATCGCGGTCGAGCCCGGGTCGATACTTCTGCTCGAACAGGTCGATCACGGCGTTCTTGTTCCCACCGGTGCTGGCGGCCTTGAAGCTCGTGAGCGAGCCGGACGGTTCGGTCTCGTAGAGGTGGAGTCCCGAGTCGTCATAGCCGCCGACCAGGAGGGCGGTCCCGAAGGGGCGGACCCCGCCGTATTGGGTGTACTGCTGCTTGTAGTCGCAGATCTTGCGGACCAGGAGCTCAACGCCGATCGGCTCCGAGTAGGTGACGCGGTGGATCTGGGCGCTGAGGCGGGCGTAGTCGACGAGGACGCGGGCATCGGCGACCAACCCCGCGGTCGCGCACGCGATGCCGTCGTCGATCCGGTGGATCTTCTCCAGGCTGGAGGGCTCGGCGAGCTTCGGATTCGGAATGCGGCGGTCTGCGATGAGCACGACCCCCTCCGCGTAGACGACCCCACCGGTCGTCGCGCCCCGTCGCACGGCCTCCCGCGCGTACTCGACCTGGAAGAGCCGGCCGTCCGGAGAGAAGACCGTGATCGCCCGGTCGTAGGCCATCTGGCCGGGTTGCATCTCCATCGGCGCTCGCTCCGGCGGCGGCACTCGGACCCCCTTTATAACGCAGACGCGGGCGGTAACGCGCTCGTCAGTGAGTTACCGATTTCGAGCGTCGATGGATCGCCGTTCCGACAAGGGTAAGACCCGCGGAGCGACAGCGACGCGATGGCGCCACCCGAAGGCTCCGGACCGGTCCGCGAAGGCGGCTGGCGGCTCGCGAGCTCGACCTCCTCCTACTTGCGGAGCGCCGCGGACTCGGCGATCGACTGGCACCCGTGGGGGCCGGAGCCCTTCGAGCTCGCAACGCGCCTGCGGCGCCCCGTGCTCCTCGACATCGGCGCCTCGTGGTGCCACTGGTGCCACGTGATGGACGAGGGAACGTACTCGGATCCCGAGGTCGCCCGGCTGCTGCGCGGGGGATTCGTCGCCGTCAAGGTCGATCGGGACGAGCACCCCGAAGTCGATCGACGCTATCAACGCCAGGTCGGCGCCCTCACCGGGGAGGGGGGCTGGCCGCTCACCGCCTTCCTGACCACCGAGGGGAGCGTCTTCCTCGGGGGGACCTACTTCCCACCGACCGATGGACACGGCCGGCCCGGCTTCCGTCGCCTCCTCAAGGAGGTCGCCCGTCTCTGGGAGGAGGAACCCAAAGAGCTCGCTCAGCACGCCCGGTCGATCCAGGACGCCCTCCAGCGCCACGCCGCGCGACGCCTCGGCGACGCGCCGGTCGAGGAGTTCGTCCGCTCCGCGCGTCGGCGCATCCACGAGAGCGCCGACCCGGTGAACGGCGGCTTCGGAGGCGCGCCGAAGTTCCCCCACCCCACGGCGATCGGCTTTCTGCTCTGGGACGAATTCGCGAACGGGGTCTCGGAGTCGGGCGCGCTCGCGCGCGCGACGCTCGAGCACATGGCTGCGGGGGGCATGTACGACCAGATCGGCGGTGGGTTCCACCGGTACTCCGTCGACGAGGGCTGGCACATCCCGCACTTCGAGAAAATGGCGGTCGACAACGCCGCCCTGCTCTCGGCCTACGTCGAAGGGGCGGAGCGGTTCGGCCGCGCCGCCTTCGAGCCGACGATCCGCGGCACGGTCGCTTGGCTCTCCGGAACGCTCGGAGATCCGCACGGAGGGTGGGGGGCGAGCCAGGACGCGGACAACGCCCCCGGCGATGATGGCGGCTACTACACGTGGACGCGACCGCAGCTCCACGGGATCCTCGACACCGACGAGTTCCGGATCTTCACGCGCTACTTCGGGGTCGGCAGCGACGGGCGGATGCCGGAGGATCCCGAGCGCAGCGTGCTCTTTCAGCTGCAGTCGATCGTCGAGGCGAGCGAAGGGACGCAGACCCCCCCCGACATCGCGGCGCAGCGGCTCGAACGAGCGATCGAGAAGGTGAGGGCATCCCGAGGGGAACGCCCGGCACCCAACGTCGACCGGGCCCTGTACGCGAATTTGAACGGAGCCTTGATCCGGGCCTACGCGCGGGCCGGCTGCCTCCTCGGCGACGACCGTCTCCTTGGCGAGGCGCGCGCGTCGGCGGATCGTTTCTTGGATCGGGCCTACGAGCCGGCGCGGGGCGTCGCCCACCGGATCGAGGGGAGCACGGGGGTCGGCTACGGTCTGCTCGAGGATCAGGCGGAGTTCGCCTTCGGTCTCGTCGAGCTCGCCGGTGCGACCGCTGAGCCTCGCTACGCGAGTCGAGCCGCCGAACTCCTCGCGCTGATCGACCGAGAGTTCCGCGGGGAGGACGGCCTCTTCCGCGATCTCGCGCCCGCGATCTACGACGGCAGCCCGCTCATCGCCCACTCCGCGCCATCGTATCCGCTCGAGGATAGTCCTCACCTCGCGGCCACCGCGGCGACGCTCCTCGCCCTCGTGCGACGTTCGAGCCTCGAGCACGAGGAGCACTCGCGCGAGCTCGCCCGCTCAATGCTTCCGGCGATCACGAGACGGATCGGCGATGCCGGACTCTTCGCCGCCGGCTCGGCGCTCGCGGCCGGCCTCCTCGCGACCCCATCGGTGAGCGTCATCATCGAGGGTGGAGGTCGGGACGCCGCCGCCCTCGAGCGGGCCGCGCGCGAGACCTATCACCCGAACCGCTGGGTCTTCCGCGGGACGCCACCGGCACCGTTTGCCGTCCCAACGACCGGAGGGACCGAGCGGGGGGCCCGCGCGCTCGTGTGCGTCGGGACCGCGTGCTTGCCGCCGGTCACGGAGGCGAGTTCGCTCCCTTCCGTGATTGCCCGCGCGGGGCGGGACGCGGCAGCCTGATCGATCCGACGTCGGTGCCGTCCAGCAGGTAGGCGCGGACCGTGCCGTGCGCGAGGAACCGTCGATAGAGGAAGCTCCGTCCGCGACCGGGCCGCTCCCGGTTGAGCGCCTCCGTCCCGGCGACCGGATTGTAGGCCGGGAGCACCACCATCTCTCGCGCGGAGATCCTCCGGCGCCCCCGGCGGGGTCCATCGTGCTCATCGAACTCGATCCGAAGCCAGCAGCGACGCTTTCCCCCCGGGTCCGCGCGCGTCGGCGCGAAACGAACGCCGGGGTGGAGATGCCCGACGACCAGCCGTTCGGCCCGCAGGACCGTGGCGCTCGGCCAGGTGTGCCCGTGGAAGATCCCGACCCCGTTGCGCACGATCCCCTTCGCGGAGCGAACGCCGACCTCTCGGGGAAGACAGCGCGCGAGCCCGACGTCATGATTTCCGAGGACGACCTCGACCGACAGCCCATGACGAAGCAGCTCCGCAAAGAAGTCGAACAGGGTCCGTCGCAACAGAGGTGGTGCCCCAACGATCGGATGTTTCGCGTCACCGGCGATGACGAGACCGCCGACCTCCTCCCGGCGCGCGAGCCGGATCAAGGCCTCGGCGAGCGCCGGCGCTGACGACTCGGGAGGACCGAGCGGTCGATCGCGCGTCGCCGCGAGGCCGAGGTGAAGGTCGGCGATGACGAGGTATGGCTCGTCGACGCGCGAGCGGGTACCGACCCAGAGCGCCGGCTCACCGGGTACCGGTCGCACGGCTGCGCGCACGCGCCCGGCGAGGTTCTTTCGCGCTTTGATGGTTCGCCTCGCGCGCTGGACCTTCGACCCCAGTACCGCGCGCGGGACCCCCATCGACGCGCTACGCTCCGAGAGAAACGACCATGCCCATTTATATACCAATCTAAACTCATTCTTATCGGGTGGGAACGGTGGAGCAAGCTCGAGAGCGCGCGATCGCGAACCTGCGCTCCTTGCTCGAGCGGGGCGGGTTCTATGTCTCCGACGCGCACGGCATCCGACCCTCGAGCTTCGACCTGGCCGCCCGACGCGACTCGCTCCTCGTCCTGCTCAAGGTCCTCAAGAACATCGACACGCTGAGCCGCGAAGAGGCGGTCCGCCTCACCGAGCTGGGCCAACTCTTCCCCGCAGTCGTGTTGATCGTCGGGCAGACCTCCGGCGCCTCCGAGCTCGAGCCGGGGGTCGTCTACACGCGCTACGATATCCCGATCATCCGCGAAGAGACCCTCGCCGACCTCATCGAGAAAGCGGTCCCACCGTTCCTTCTCTCCGCACCCGGCGGGGTCTTCGCGCGCATCGACGGAGAGCGGTTGCGCGCCCTGCGCGAGGCCCGCGACCTCTCCCTCGGCGCGATGGCGCAGATCGCCGGCGTTTCCCGGCACTCGATCCAGTTGTACGAGGAGGGCGGGGGCGCCGAGATCATCGTCGTCGAACGCGTTGAACGCTACTTCGGCGAACCCGTCGCTGTTCCGGTCGACCTTCTCCTGCGCCCCTCCGCCCCGGAGCCTCCACTGCGAGCCCCCGAGACCGAGGCGGAGCCGCGCGGCGATGAACGGGCCCGCCCGCGCTCCCCCGATCCGCTGCGCGCGAGCGTGTTCGATCGGCTCTATGGCATGGGGTGGGACGTCGTGCCGACCGTGCGCGCCCCGTTCGACGCATTCACCCGGACCCCGCACGAGGAGGAGGTCCGTGAGATCCTGCTGACGGCGATCGGCAGCCTACGCACCGCTCAGCACCGTGCCGAGCTCTTGCGCGAGCTCGCCCGCGTCACCGAACGCCACGCGATGTTCGTAGTACCCGATCCCTATCCCCGGCCCTCGATCGACGGGCTCCCCGTGCTGAGCGTCCGAGAGCTCGGGCGCCACCGAGGGCGCGAGGAGCTCCTCGATGAGATCGAGGAACGCGAGCGCGCGTGATCGTAGAGACGCTCTCCGACCACCCTCGCGTAGTGCTCGTCGGCGCGGTCCGAGGCCTGTACTCCGAGACCTTCGAACTCATCGACCGTCTAGAGTCGTCGGTCCCCTCCGCGCTCGGCCTCGCCGTGTCCCCCGAGGAGCTCGAGGGGCTCACGACCTACTTCGCCCACGCGGAGGCGGAGACGACGGTCCACCTCGTCGAGACCGAACAGAGCGAGATCCAGGCGTTGACCCGATGGGGGGAGGTCCGCGTTCCGAACCCGACCCACGTACGCGCCATCGAGTGGGCGCATAGCCGCGGGGTCACAACCCACGCCCTCGATCCGTCCGACGAGGGGGCGGCGGAGATGTTCCGCGCGAACATCGGCTATGTCGAGCTCGTGCGCCGGACCCTTGCGGAACGCAAGCTGGCCCGAAGCCCGCCCGAGGCCGACTCGCCGGATGCGTTTGCCGAGCGGTGGGATCGGCAGCTCGCCCGCGGCACGGGCTCACGCGAGCTCGCCCTCGACCGGGACCGCTACCTCGTCGGTGAAGTGCGCTCGCTCGAGCGCTCCACGACGTCGCTCGTCGTGGTCGTCGACCGCGAGCGGTTCCCCCAGGTCCGTCGGCTGCTGGCGGACGAAACGTCCTGACGGGCTCAGTCGTCGTCGTCCTTGCGCGCGAGGACGGCCTCGAGCTTTTCCCGCGCCGCGCGCCGGAACTCTTCGAGGCCCCCCTCGTTGACGAGCATTCCATCCGCGGTCGCGAGGGCGTTGCCGATCCCCCACTTGAGCTCGCGACGGTCGCGGTCGTAGAACTCCTGCATGTCGGTCGAGTCGTCGCCGCGGCCCCGCCGGGTGAGGCGCGCGAACCGCGTCTCGGGGGATGCAAAGATCGCGAGCACGAAGAGATCGCCGAAGTTGTGGCGGAAGACGGTGACCTCGGTGTCGGAGCGGCAGCCGTCGACGAGCATCCTCGTCTCGATGAGCTTCGGGACCGCGCGCTGCGCCCAGATCGCGGGCCCGTGCTTGTCGCGCTCCTCCGAGGCGACGCGCCCAATGTTCGGATTCGTGAGCGGAAAGCCTCGCCGACGCGTCTCGTCGCGAACGAGATCCCCCATCTTGAACGTCGCGAGGCCAATGCGATGCGCGACCTCGACAAGCTCGTCCTTGCCCGAGCCGGGCATCCCGACGGTGACGATCAGTTTCATTGCGGTGGAGCGGGCGGCGGAGTGCCGCTCCCACCAGCGGAGGCGAGCCGTCCGTCGGCGGCCAGTTGGAGCTGGTCCGCGCGCTGGCGGTAGACTTGCGATTCCTGTTCGTGGGAGCGAGCGATCTCCAAGAGGCGGTCGGCCTTCACTTTGATCTCGGACCCCTTCTGGGTGCAACGCGCCGCGCGCAGGTCGTACCCCGTCGCTTTGCGCTCGCGGTCGGCGATCTTCTGCTGGAGCTTGCGGGCCCGAACTTGAAGCGTGGTGATGTCGGAGGTCGGGGGCATGCCGGGCGTCGCGTTGTGCGCCGCGCCCGTGATCTGGGTGTTGAGCTCAGTGATGGAGCTCTGGAGCGCGGGGACCTCGGAGCGAACCCTCGCCGACTTCTCCCGCAGAGCGGTCGCGGAGTGGCGAAGGCGATCGACGTGCGTGAGTAGGCGCGCCGCGCGCGCCTCTGCCCGCGCCGCCGTATGGGAGTGCTTCGCACTGATCTCGCGGAGCTTCGTCATGTCGGCGTACTCCTGGCCCATCCAGCGCGTGGCGCGTTGATTGTGGACCATCGTCGCGTCGATCGGCTGCGGCGTAGGGTTAGGCGAGTTCCCTCCGGACGCCATGCCGGGCTTGGACCGGCTCCAATCCATATAGCCGTTGTGATGAGCCGATCTCCGACCGCCGCTACACCGAGCCGGCACGCGTCACGAGCGCGAGCGTGAAGCCGTCGTACCCCTTCACTCCGACCGTCTGGATCGTCGTCGCCACGAGCTCGGGATGGTGCGCGATGCGGGTGTTCATCTCTCGGACGGCGACGACGTTCGGGTCCGCGCTCTGCGCGTCGGCGACCTCGCCGCCCCGGACGACATTGTCCGCCGCGATCAGCGAGCCGGTGTGGGCGAGTCGAAGCGCGGAGTCGAGGTAGTCGGGATAGCTGACCTTGTCGGCATCCAAGAAGATGAAGTCGAAGGGAGGCTCGTGCGCGGCCTCCATCGCCCGCATCGATTCGATTGCCCGACCGACGCGCACCTCCACGCGATCGGCCAGACCGGCCGCCGCGAGGTTCGCCTGAGCGACCTCGGCGTGGTGCGCGTCGACCTCGAGCGAGATAAGGCGTCCGCCGGGCGGGAGGGCGCGGGCGAGCCAGGTCGTGCTGTAGCCTCCGAGCAGTCCGATCTCGAGGATGCGCCGAGCGCCGACGGCGCGAGCGAGGATCTGCAGGAGCTGTCCCTGGTTCGGGGCGACTTGGATCGCCGGGAGCCCCGCCGCGCGGCTACTCGCAATCGCGCGATCGAGCGCCGGGTCGGATCGGACGAGGAGCGATTCGGTGTATCGGTCGACGGCGACCCATTCGGGGCGTGGTTCGGTGGCCATGCCCGCGCAGGCTCCGCCGGGGCTTGGCGTCTTCCCCCGCCCTCACGTGGGGGGACGAGCCAGGCGGGTCGCGCCTTGGATCCGGGCCGCGAGCTCGCCGCGCGGTAGGCGCACTTGTTCCTTCGAGTCGCGTTCGCGCAACGTCACGGTGTCGCGGTGGGGGGAGGCCGCGTCGACGGTCTCGCCATCGACGGTGACGCAGAACGGAACGCCGGCCTCGTCCATCCGCGCATAGCGCTTACCGATCCCGCCGGCCGAGTCATACTCGGCGACAACTCCGGCCTCCACGAGTTCGCGCGCGAGCCGTCGCGCGTAGTCGGCGTGCTCCTTCTTGAGCAGGGGGAAGACGCCGACCTCGACCGGGGCGAGCGCCGCAGGGAGCTTCCAGACGGTCCGCTCTCCCTCTTCCGTGAGGTGGACGTCGGCCTGGCCCCAGAGGTTCCGATCGACCCCGAAGGTGAGCTCGAGCACGTGCGGCACGATCCGCCGCCCGTCCTCGGTCACCACCGACAGGTCCTTTCCGGACCCTTCGGAGTGGCGGCGCAGATCGTAATCTCCGCGATAGTGGACCGCAGCGAGCTCCTTGAAACCGCCGAGGCTCTCCAAGTGGACCTCGACGTCGAACTGGATGCGGTTGTAGAACGCGCGCTCGGTGTCCGACTTCTCGAACAGGCGGATCCGCTCTTTCGGGATCCGGAGCACGTCCCGGAAGAACCGGAAGGTGTGTAGGAGGTGGTAGAGATAGAAGTCGGGCAATCCCTCGGTGCGCAGCGCTTCGACGGTGACCCACTCGGGCGACTCTTCCCCCTTCGCTCGACGGGCGACCCGCAGCATCGGGAGCGACTCCGTACGGACCGAGTCGATCGGTACCTCGAAGTGCTCTGGATCGAAGAAGATCTGGAGCTCGGCCTGGGTGAACGAACGCATGCGGAACAGGACCTGCCGCGGGGCGATCTCATTGCGGAACGCCCGTCCGACGACCGCGACGCCGAGCGGCAGCGCCTTGCGCCCGACCTCCCACATCCGCGCGAAGGCGAGGTAGCTCGACTGGGCCGTCTCGGGACGCAGGTACGCTCGCTCGCGCCCGGTCGGTCCGAAATCGAGGCCGAACATGAGGTTGAACGCCGTGGGGACGCTCAGCGTCGCCTGACCGCACTTCGGACACTTGAGGTGCTGGCTCGCCACGAGCTCCCCGATCTGGGCGGCGGACATTCCGTCGACGCCCTCGGGACGGATCTTCTCGAGCAGCGAGTCGGCGCGGAACGGGGTATGGCACGAGGCACACGTCACCTCCGGGTCGGTGAAGTTCTCGAGGTGGCCCGACGCGCGCACGACCGCTTCGGGGAGGATCTCGGCGCCTTCGATGCGATAGTAATCTTCCGAGAGCCCGACGAACCAGGCGGTCCACGCGTCCTCGATGCGCCGCTTGAGCGCGAGGCCGAGCGGCCCGTAGTCGAAGAGCCCCTGCGCGCCGCCATAGATCTCGGCGGTCGGCCAGAGGACGCCGCGCCGGCGCAGCAGCCCGTACAGCTCGTCGCTCTTCACGGAGGATCCTCGGCCCTCCCCGCGGCGGCCGGGCGGAGCATAAGATGTTCGGTCGCCCTCGTGACGACCTGATATGCCGGGTCCTCCGGCGGGAGCCGGAAGACGAGCGGTTGCGCGGGCGACCCCTCCTCGATCCGCGCGCGGCCCTCCTCCCCCAGCCACCGCCACGGTTCGACGAGCGCCGCGCGCGCGAGAAAGCTCGCCGACACGGGTTCGCTGCGCGAGCGGCTCGAGACGTAGGCGAACTCGAGCTCGCGCCAGATCGAGGGGGCGTGGAGCATCGCATTGTCGGTCCCGAGGACGACGCGATTCTCGATCCGTTCCATCGCAGCGAGCAGTGGCCGCCGCCCGAAGAGCGCGTTGGACCGGGGGCAGACGGCGACCGTAGCCCCGGCGTCCCGGACGGCGATGAGATCGTCCGGCTCGGCGCACGTGAGGTGGACGACGAGGTCCGGTTTCGGATCGAGGTAGGCTTCGACCGGCTCGCGGATCTCTTCGCTCGCGTGCAGCGCGTAGAACTTTCGACGGCTCCGACATGCGGCCGCGACCGCCTGGCGAGTCTCGAGGGGCTCCTCTCGCGCCGAACTGAGCCCGATCCCGTCCGAGATCTCAAGCACCCGATCGAGCTCCGCGAGATCGAGGGGGCGCCGCGTCGGACGACCGAGGATCACGATCCGGATCCCCGGATGGGACGCGGCGCGACGCAGGGCGCGGACTCCGCGCACCCCTTCCTCGCGGAAGTCGATCGCGCCGGCGATGCCCTCGTGCCGCATCCGGGCCAGCGCGTCGCGCATCGCAGAGACCTTCTCCTCGCTCGTGGATTCGGCCAGCAGCCGGAACTTGTATCCCGAGGGCGGAGCGACCAGTTCGGAGAACGATACGGCCGGGGGTTCGCGGGTCGAGACTGCGTCGCCGAGATGGGTGTGGCCGTTGAACGGCGACGGGGTCACGATGCCGCGGATCCGTCGCTCAGCGCCGTGACCGGAGACGGTACCGAGCTTCCCCGTCTCGACGACCCGCCCCCGTTCGATGCGCACGTATCCCGGGCGCGCGCCCGCGGCGTCGAGGATGGCGCCTTCGACGATCATCGCGCCGTCGGGAGGCGACGGCGACCATAACGGGCGCGTCGGGCAACCGTTTAGCCCCCTCCCGGTTGGCCGCCCTCGTGGCGACGCGCACACCACCGGGAACGCCCCGTCGAGACCTGCTCGTCAGCGGTCACATCAATGTCGATCACTTCCTCACGGTCGAGCGGTTCCCGGCGAACGACCGAACGATGCCGATCCTCTCCCAGCGTCGCGCGCTCGGCGGCACCGCGGCGAACATCGCTCGGGTGACCGCGAGCTACGGGATCTCGACCGGACTCCTCTCGCGCATCGGTCACGGCTTCCCTCCCGAATTCTGGGCCGCACTCCGCGCGGACCGGCTCGACCTCAGCGGCGTCGAACGCGTCGTGGATCGGCCGACCCCCGCCTGCCTCATCTTCGTGGACCACTCTCATCAGCAGCGGACGTTCATCGAACAGGGCCCGATGGCCGGACCGGCGCCGAGAACCCCGATCGAGCGGATCCGCGGCTACTCCTGGCTCCACCTCACGACCGGGAACCCTGAATGGCATCTCGCGATGGCGACCGCGGCCCGACGTGTCGGGGTCCGCGTCGCGGCCGACCCGGCCCAAGAGATCCACTACCTGTGGAATGCTCGGACCCTCCCGCAACTGCTCCACCGATCGGAGATCCTCTTCGGGAACGGTCATGAGATCGATCGCGCCATCGAGCTCATGGGCGTCCGCCGGATCGAGGACTTGCTCGAGTTCGTCCCCCTCGTGGTGGTGACCAACGGCAAGCGGGGGGCCCTCGCCCACTCGCGTCGGGGGGTCGCCCGGGTCCGGTCGATCCCCCCCCGGCGGGTCGCGAGCCTCGTCGGAAGCGGCGACGCCTTCCGCGCCGGCTTCTACGCAGGGTGGTTCGAGGGCCAACCGCTCGAGCACTGCCTGCTCGCGGGGGTCCGCTCGGCCACGCAATGGATCGAAGGGCGATCGGTGCCGTTGATCGTGGAACGCGCCTCGTCGACGCGGAGGTCATGATCCTATGGAGATGCACGCGTTCGGCCGCCTGATCCCGCTCCGAGTCGCCACCGCCCGGCTCACGGCGGCCGCCTCACCGATCCTCGCGACCGAGGAGCTCGCCCTCGGCGATGCGGTCGGGCGGATCGGAGTGCGAACGGTCGGCGCGACCGCGTCGATCCCGGCGTTCCCCCGCGCGACATGGGACGGCTACGGATTCCGAGCGAGCGGGAGCGCCCGCGCGAAGCCGAGCCATCCGGTCGCCCTCCGCCTCATCGGCGAGCTCTTCGCCCACCAGCGCCGGACCGGGGCCGTTCCGGCGGGGGGAGCGATCGCGCTCGCGACCGGAGCCCGGATCCCCCGGGGGGTCGACACGGTCGAGATCTTCGAGCGGGTCCGCCGTTCCGAGGGGAGGATCGAGATCGACCATCCGGTCCCGAAGGGCCGTCGGATCGCCCAGGTGGGGGAAGACATCCGCAACGGCACGGTGATCTCGCGGGCGGGTCGCCCTCTACTTCCTGCGACGCTCGGTGCTCTCGCGGCGACCGGGCACTCGCGGGTAGAGGTGTACCGTTCCCCGATCGTGTCGATCGTCCCGAACGGGGACGAGTTGCGACTCCCCGGATCACCCGCGCGCGCTGGGACGATCTTCGAGAGCAACAACGTGACGCTCAGCGCGATCGTCCGGGCGGCGGGCGGCGTCCCCCGGGCGTATCCTCCCGTGCGCGACGACCCTCGCGCGATCGAACGAGCCCTTCGAGCCGCGGCGCGTTCGAGCGACGTCGTTCTCGCGACCGGGGGAAGTTCGGTCGGCGAGCACGATTATCTCCCGCGGATCTTCCCGCGTCTCGGCCGCGTGCTCTTTCACGGCATCGCGGTCCGACCCGGTAAGCCCACGCTCGCGGCGCGCCGTGGTCGCACGCTCTTCATCGGTATGCCGGGTCATCCCACGAGTTGCCTTTCGAACGGCTTCTGGCTCCTGCTCCCGGTCCTTCGCCGGATCGCTCGCCTTCCGGGCCCCGGCTGGCTCGACCGGGAAGTGACCCTCGCCCGCGACGCGGAGCAGCTCTCGCCCGATCTCGCCACCGTCATCCCCGTGCGCATCGAAGGGGAACGGGGGTATCCTACATTCCACGACTCGCACGCGATCACGAGCCTCGCCGAGGTCGACGCCTTCGCGATCCTTCCGCCCGGTCGACGGCGGGTCCACCGCGGGGAACGGCTCACCGTCCACCGCTTGTTGCCCCCGCTCGGCCGACCCCTCTGACCCGCGGCCGAGCCCCTCGGACCCTCGACGCTGCGGGACGGAGTTCGACGAGGCGTGAACGCGCCCCGCACGACCCGGGCGGGAACCCGTTCGACGTCGTAGGCCCGCGCGAGTTCGCGCTGGGAGAGCGTACGGAGTGAGGCACCGAGACGCCGACCTTCGGCCCCGGCTCGACCGAGCGCGACGATCGCCCGTCCGAATGGTTATCTTCCAGCGGCCGCTCGCTCGGTCGTGTCCCGCCGGGCGATCCCGATCGCGCTCGTCTCCATCGAGGGCACGAACTGCGACGACGAGCTGGCCGTCGCCCTGCGCGAGCTCGGCGCTCGTCCCGAGATCGTCCACCTCAAACAGCTCATGCGCTCGGAGGTCCCGAAAGCGGATCGCCGTCGGCTCGCCGACTATGCGATGCTCTTCTTCCCCGGGGGGTTCTCCGCCGGAGACTACGTCCGAGCCGGGGCGATCTTCGCGGCCCGAGCTCGCACCGCCATCGGGCCCGAGCTCGAGGAGTTCGTGCGCTCCGGCAAGATCGTCGGCGGGCTGTGCAACGGCTTCCAAGTGTTGACCGAGCTCGGGCTCTTGCCCGGTCGGGCGGACGGTCGGCTCGGCCCACCGGAGGCTGCGCTCATCACGAACGACTCGAACCGCTACGAGTGCCGGCCGACCTACCTCGCGTGGGACGGCGGGCGATTCCCGGCGCTCGCGAGCTGGCCCAAGGGCGAGCGGTTGATGGTCCCCTCGGGTCACGGCGAGGGCAAGCTGGTCCTCGCGGGAGCTCCGGGAGAACGGCTGCTCGCGCTCGAACGGGACGGTCAGATCCTCTTTCGGTACGTCGCCCCCGACGGATCCGAAGCTCACTATCCATGGAATCCGAACGGATCGGAGGGGAACGTCGCCGGGATAACGAACCCGGCGGGGAACGTCTTCGGGCTAATGCCGCACCCCGAGCGGTCGTTCTTTCGTTCGCAACATCCCGATTGGACCCGGACCGGCTCGGCCGAGGGGCTGGGGGACGGTGCCCGCTTCCTCGGCGCGGTCCTCGACCACGCCGCGCGCCTCCACTGAGGGTCGTCGAGCGGCCCCGGGCCGTTGTGCGGCTCGAGATCCAAATTCGGGAGCGCATTCCGAGGGGGGACGGCCCTTTCATTCCGGTCCGCTCGAACGCGAGGAGGGAGCTACACATCGCAGGACTTCGAGCACCTCCCCTTCGAGCACGCGCCGAGCGACGACCTGGGCGACTCCACCGAGCGAGCGCCATGTGGCGAGGATACTCGCGAGGGACCGCGGATCCTGGACCGTCGAAGTAACGATGAACGCCTCTCCGTCCGGGGCGAGGTGTTCGGGCCATGCCGCGAAGAGCCGAGCGGTCCACCGACATCCATCGGGGCCGCCATCGAGGGCGAGCCGATCGCCGGGATCCGCATCGCGTTCGTTCGAGGGGGTCGGAAGATACGGAGGGTTCGCGAGGATCCGGTCGAACCGACCGAGCCCCGCCGCGAGGTCCGTGCGCACGCATTCGATCCCGAGGCCCTCCCGGAGGCTCGTCGCGCGCAACTCCGTCAGGGCGGCCGGGTTGAGGTCGGTCGCTACCACTCGGGCCCCGGAGCGCGCCGCGGTGAGCGCGAGGAGTCCGTTACCGGTGCCGATCTCGAGCAGGCGGAGTGCGCCGGCCGATCGCGCGAACGCCTCGAGGAGCCACGTGTCCTCGCGCGGTGGATAGACCTGAAATCGCTTGCTCTCCACGGAACCGTTCTCCCGGTACCGGTGGAGCGCGATGCCTTCTTATCAACTCGGCGCGTGCAAACCGACTGGAGTCATAGTCCGTGCCTCGACGCCCCACCGCGCCCGTGAAGATCGGCATCACCGGCCTCCCGGGCTCCGGCAAGACCCAGACCCTGCTGCGCATCATCCAGCTCCTCGAGCAGGAGGGCGTCACGGTGGGGGGCGTCGTGACGGAGCCGATCATCGTGAAGAATCGACGCTCGGGCTTTCGGCTCGTCGACTGGCTCACCAAGGAGGAGGCGGTCTTCGCCCATGAGAAGCTCAAGTCGCGCATCCGCTCGGGGCGCTACGGCGTGAACGTACACGCACTCGAGGACCTCGGGACCCGGGCGCTGGCGGGGGCGCGAGCGAATGCCGACGTCATCGTCATTGACGAGGTCGGCAAGATGGAGGTCGACAACGATGCGTTCACGAAATCGATCGTCGAGACCCTCGACACCAGCAAGTCGATCGTCATGACCCTCCATAAGAAGTCGCGCAACCCCCTGCTGCAGGACATCCGACGTCGCGACGAGCTCCGCTTGCTCGAAGTGACCCCGGTCAACAAGAATCTACTCGCGTTCAAGGTCGTCCGCCTCCTCACCGGCCGTGCCCACTAGCCCGGCAGCGCCGGCTCCGCCCCCACCGCCGGTCGAGCGGCGCGCGGAGGGCGGTACCACCCTCCTGCTGCCCGCTCTGGCCCCCCATCGCGGGCCCGCGGCGCGCACGGCGGTCTTCTACAATCCGGCGATGGCGCTCGACCGAGATCTCAACGTCGCCTTCGCGGAGGTCGCCGTGCGCCGCGGACGAAGCGGGCTCGATGGCTGGGAGATGCTCGGAGCGACGGGCGTGCGCGGCCTGCGCCTCGCCCACGAGTCGAAGTTCCTGCGCTCGCTGCGGATCACCGAGCTCGCCCCCGCGGCACTCGCGGTGCTCGAGGAGAACGCCCGGAGCGTCGCTCCGGATCGCGTTCGGGTCGAAGCGCGCGACGCACGAATCGGCGACCCCGGCGCCGCGTTCGATTATCTCGACCTCGACCCGTATGGTTCGCCGCTCCCGTTCCTTCCGACCCTCTTCGCGGCGGCGCGGGACGACGCGCTCGTCGCCGTAAGCGCGACCGACATGATGGTCCTCGCCGGAGTGACCCGGGGCGCGTGCGAGCGGCTCTACGGTTCCCAGCCGATCCGAGGCCGCCTCGCTCCCGAGGCCGGGCTGCGGATCCTCCTCGCCCGACTCGCGAGGGAGGCGCGCAGTCGGGGCCGAGCAATCCACCCGCTGCTCTCCTACGTCCACGATCATCACGTGCGTACCTACTTCGAGGTGCGACGCTCGGACTCCGTGCCCGCGGACCCCGTCGAGACGATCGACCCCGTCGCGTGGACGGGACCGCAGCTGCGGGGCGCCGGCCCGTTCGGTCCGTTATGGACCGGTCCGCTCGGAGACACGCTATGGGTCCGCGATCTGCGTCCCCCGGCGGTCCCGGCCCGCGGTGAGGAGACCGTGCGCTTCATCGAACGCCTCGTGGAGGAGAGTGCGGTCGACCGACCGTTCTTCTACGAGCCCAATGAACTCGCCCGGCAGCTCGGAAGCGCCGAACCCCCTTCGATCGCGAGCCTGCTCGAAGGGATCCGCGCGACCGGCGCACTCGCCGTGCGCGCCCACCCTCGCGAGGCGGCGATTCGGACGACCGCTCCACGGGCGATCGTCGAGGCCGTCGGCCGGCGACTCACGACCGGTCCCTAATCCCAGAAGGCGCGGGTCTGCGCGTAGTTCCGTTCCGCGCGCACGAGCTCCGCGATGAACTCGTCGTCGCTGCGAAACAGGCGCGCGAGCAGACGACGAGCGGTCTCGGGGCCGACCCCGCGCGCGGCGAGCGCCCAGAGCGCCCGCTCGCCGTAATGCGCCACGAGCTCCGCCGAGGTGTAGGCGGCGCGCACGCGCACGTCGGGGATCGGCGGGGGCCCCTTGGAAGGTCGAACGCGGCGCGGCGACGTGCGGGGCACGGATGCCCGCTCCCGCGTGCGCCACTTCTGCTTCGCGTAGCGCGAGAGCTGCTGGATCTCCTCCGTGCGACGCGGCGAGAGCGCCGCGCTCAACGCCCCTTTGCACAATCGGCAGAGGCTGCCGCCCTCGGCGCGATATCGGTCGGGCGTGGTCGTACGCGTGAAGCCGCACCGTAGGCAGACGAGCGTGATCTCCTCGCGGCCCAGCCGCTCGCGCAGCGCGCGCAGGAGGGTCGGCGGCGGTGTGTCCGCCGCTACGCGCCAACGCAGCCGCTCGATCGGACCCTCGGCGAGCTTCGACGGCGGCACCGGCTCGACTCGGATCGTCCCATCCCGGATCGCCGCGAGGACGATTCCCGCGTGCTCGAGATCGTAGCGATCGTGGAGCGTCTTCTCGAGCGTCTCCTCCCCGAGCGGGGTCTCCCGGCTCGCCGCGAGCAGCGGCTCGAGCGAGCGCAGGTCGCGCGGATCCGAGGACGACGGGATCAAACCGAATTTCCGCGCCACGGTCAGGAAGACCCAGCGATAGTCCGGACCGGATGGGACGAGGCGATCGACGGTCGATCCCAGCTCCTCCGGCGGGACGGCGGCGGCCGCCGCCAGCGCCGGACCGTCCAGGGCGACGGGGAGCTCGAGGACGAACCAGGTCGGCTCGATCGACGCGACCGAGACCCGGCCACCGAGCCGGTCGGTCAACCTCGCGGAGATGGCGAGCGCGAGGGTCTCGTTCGTTCGGGTCCCAAAGCACGCGCCGTAGATCACGAGGCGGCCGCGCACGGTGATCGTGATCCGCTCGTCGTCGGCGAGGGCGCCCTCGCGGTGCGCGGTCGTCCTTCGCTCCGTGAGTTGCTCGCGGTCCGTCTCCGACAGCGGATAGTCGGCCTCGGTCCCCATGCGACGCATCCGCCCGATCTCCTGGGCGACCTCGAAGGGGACCGGGAGGTCCTCGCCGGCCCACCGCGGCTCCTGCCCGATCTCGTTGACCGCTTCGACCAAGAGCTCGTCGTCCCGATGTTCGACGACCTTCCAGGTCTGCCCGTGGAGCAGGAAGATCTCCTCGGGTTGCGCGAGGATCTGGGTGAGGACGAAGCGCTCGTCCAGGGTACCGATCGGCCGACGGCTCGCGATGTCGCGCAGTCGGTACGTCCGCTCCTCGGGGATGAGGGAGAGGGTCGCGTAGAAGCGACGCAACGTCCCCCGGCCGGGTGCGAGGCGCCCCGCGTCCCGCCGAGCGAGCCCCAGTCCCTCGAGGTAGTCGATCAGTTCGCCCCATTCGACCTCCGACAAGCCCGTCGCCGGGGCGGCGTGAGCGAGGCGCCGGACGAGCTCGGCGCGGTCGACGGTCCCTTCGGCCCGCAGGGCCGCCACGATCTGCTGGGCGATGGCGAGGCGGTTGCGCGTGCGCCAGCCGGTCGGTTCGATCTCCCCGGCCATCGCTCGCCGCGCCAGGACCGCGGCCTCCTCGAGGTCCTCTACGTCGTAGGCGATGACCGTGCCGTGGATCTCGCGCTCGAGGCGGTGGCCGCTGCGCCCGACGCGCTGCACGAGCCGCCCGACCTGGTGAGGAGAGCCGAGCTGAACGACATGGTCGACCTCGCCGATATCGATCCCGAGCTCGAGCGAGCTCGTGGCGACGAGCCCCCGCAGGCGTCCCTCGCGAAAGGCGACCTCCGCTTCCTCCCGAACGACCCGAGAGAGCGAGCCGTGATGCACCGCCACCGCGAGATCCGGCGCGAGCCGGTGGAGACGCGCCGCGATCCCTTCCGCGGTCGGTCGGGTGTTGACGAAGATGAGGGTGGTCCGATGGGTGCGGATCTCCTCCTCGAGCTGGCGGACGACGGGCAAGAGGACCTCGTCGGCCTTCAGTTCCGCTACGAGCGTCGGATCGAGCGCCTCTCGATCCATGCGAGGACGCTGCGCCGAGAGCACGATCGCCCGTCGGACCGAGGCGGAGCGGATCGCCACCGTCCGTGGGAGCGGGGAGAGGTAGCGCGCGACGGCCTCAGGGTTGCCGATCGTCGCCGAAAGCCCGATCCGACGCACGGGGCGCCCGACCCAGGCGTCGAGGCGCTCCAACGTCAGCGCGAGCTGGGCCCCGCGATCGGACGGTACGAGCTCGTGGAGTTCGTCGACGACCACGGTGCGCACTCCGCGCAGCGCCTCGCGCAACCGTCGCCCGACCAAGAGGATCTGCAGCGTTTCCGGGGTCGTCAGAAGGAGGTCGGGGGGTTTCTTCGACTGCGCCAGGCGCTGGGCCGAGGAGGTGTCGCCGTGGCGGACCGCCGCGATCAGTCCGACGTCGCGCGCGAGGGCGACCAGGCGGTGTTCGAGGTCTCGGTTGAGGGCGCGCAGCGGGGTGACGTAGAGCAAGCTCGTGGGCGGGCTCGGGTCCTTGAGCTGACGCGAGAGCAGCGGAAGGAGCGCGGCCTCGGTCTTCCCGGTGCCCGTGGGAGAGAGCAGGAGCGCGTCGTCGCTCCCCCGCAGGAGCGGGAGGGCGAGGCGCTGGATCTCGGTCGGCTCCCGGATCCCGCGCCGCAGGGCCGCCTCGGCGAGCCGTCGGTCGAGCAGCTCGAACCCCCCGACCTCCGGCTCCATCGGCCCCCGACGCCGAGGGTCCGCGCTGAGAGAAAAGGGCGTCGGGGCGCCGCCCGGTCGGCGTCACGGTTTTCCCCTCGTGCACGGTGCACGGACGCCTCCGTGACGAACGACGCCCCGCGACGTACCGAGACCCTGCTCGCGCGCGTGCGGGCGGGCGGTCCCGCGCTGGTCGCGCTCTCGGGGGGGGTCGACTCGGGGCTGGTCGCGAGCGTCGCCCACGAGGCGCTCGCAGGCCGGGTCCTCGCGGTCACGCTCACCGGGCCCGCAAACTCCCGGCACGAGATCGATCGGGCCCGCCAGGTCGCCCGCGCGATCGGGGTCGAGCACCGTCTCGTCGAGATCGATCCGCTCGCTCGGGCCGAGTACCGCGCGAACCCATCGGACCGATGCTTCTTCTGCCGGACGGTCGAGTCGGAGGCGCTCCTGAGCGCGGGGGCGCTCTGGGGAGCGCAGCAGTACCTCGACGGGGTCCACCTTGACGACCTCGGGGATCACCGACCGGGACTCGTGGCCATGGACCGCGCGGGGTTCCGCCATCCGCTCGCGGAGGCCGGATGGCACAAGGTCGACGTCCGCGCCGAGGCTCGGCACCGCGATCTCCCGAACTGGGACGCGCCGAGCGAGGCGTGCCTCGCCTCGCGGATCCGTCACGGCCAGCCGATCAGCGCCGAGCTCCTCGCACGGGTGGAGGCGGCCGAGGAGCTCGTGCGAGCCCAAGGATTCCGGCAGGTTCGCGTGCGGGTCGAAGGCACCGAGGCCCGTATCGAGGTCGATCCGAAAGAGGTCCCGCGCCTCGTGGGCGCTCCGCTCTCGGTGGCGCTCGCGCGGGCGATCATGGGCCTCGGGTTCGATCGGGTCACCGTCGACCCCCTCGGCTACGGACGCCGGATCCCGACGGTCGGAGCACCATGAACCTCGCGACGGTCGCCCGCCCGACGCTTCCCGGGCGCTTCGAGCTCGAGACCGACCTCGCGCCGCAGGGCGATCAACCGAAGGCGATCGCCGAGCTCGTGGATCGGCTCGAACGTCAGAAGGAGAAGTTCGTCACCCTGCTCGGCGTCACGGGCAGCGGCAAGACGTTCACGATGGCCCACGTCGTCGCCCGCTTGCAGCGTCCGACGCTCGTGATCTCTCCGAACAAGACGCTCGCCGCCCAGCTCGTGAGCGAGTTTCGCGCGCTCTTTCCGCGCAACGCCGTCGAGTACTTCGTGAGCTACTACGACTACTACCAACCCGAGGCCTACGTCCCCCAGATCGATCTGTACGTCGAGAAGGACGCGTCGATCAACGAGGAGATCGATCGCCTGCGCCATCGGGCGACCCAAGCTCTGCTGACGCGACGGGACGTCCTGATCGTGGCGTCGGTGAGCTGCATCTACGGGCTGGGCTCGCCGGAGGACTACCGCGCGAACGTGATCGCCCTCAGCGTGGGGACCGAGGTGAAGCGCCAGGAACTTCTCGAACGCCTCGTGCACATGAAGTACAAGCGCAACGACCTCGAGCTCAAGCGCGGCCGCTTCCGGGTCCGGGGGAGCACGATCGACGTGATGGGCGCCGGGGAGACCGTCCATCGCGTGGTGCTCGACGGGACGACGGTCGCCTCGATCACCGAACTCGACCCGCTCACGCAGGAGGAGCTGCGGGAGGTCGGGCAGCTCTCGATCTTTCCGGCGACGCACTTCCTGACGATCGACGCCCGCCTCCAGGCGATCCTCGCGGAGATCGAACGGGAGAAGGTCGCTCGTGTCGCCGAGCTGAAGCAGCAGGAGCGCATCATCGAGGCCCAGCGGCTCGCGAGCCGGACCGACTACGACCTCGAGATGATCCGCGAGACCGGTTACTGCTCGGGGATCGAGAACTACTCGCGCTTCTTTTCCGGTCGCAAGAGCGGAGAGCCACCGTACACGCTGCTCGACTTCTTCCCGGACGACCTGCTCGTCTTCATGGATGAGTCGCACGTCGGCGTGCCGCAGCTCGAGGGGATGTACAAGGGCGATCGCTCGCGCAAGGACAACTTGGTCGAGTTCGGCTGGCGCCTGCCGTCCTGCCGCGATAATCGCCCGCTCAAGTTCCCCGAGTTCCTCGCGCACGTCGCCCAGACCGTCTTCGTGAGCGCGACGCCGGGGCCGTTCGAGCGCAAGATGTCGAGCGCGATCGTCGAGCAGATCATCCGACCGACCGGTCTCGTCGACCCTCCGATCGAGGTCCGTCCGATCCAAGGTCACATCGCGGATCTGCTGGTCGAGCTGCGAGCGACGATCGCTCGAGGGGACCGAGCGCTCGTCACGACGCTCACCATGGCGACGAGCGAGGAGCTCACGAACTTCCTCGCGAACCAAGGGCTCAAGGTCCGCTACCTCCATAGCGAGGTCGAGACGCTCAAGCGCATCGAGATCCTGCGCGATCTCCGCCTCGGACGCTTCGACATCCTCGTAGGGATCAACCTTCTGCGCGAGGGGCTCGACCTCCCCGAGGTCAGCCTCGTCGCGATCCTCGACGCCGACAAGGAGGGCTACCTAAGGAGCGAGACCTCGATCATCCAGACCGCCGGTCGAGCGAGCCGCAACTTGGACGGTCGCGTGATCCTCTACGCGGATCGGCTCACGGGATCGATGGAGCGTGCGATCGCCGAGATGCGCCGTCGGCGAGAAGCCCAGGTCGCCTACAACGCCGAGCACGGGATCGTCCCCGAGACGATCCGCAAGGAGGTCCGCTCGATCCTCGCCGAGGGCGAGGAGGCCCCTTCCGGAGAGCTCTCCGTCGCCGGCCTCGGGCCGAAGTGGAAGGAACGCCTCCCGCTCCTGCTCGCGAACCTCGAGGAGGAGATGCGCCTCGCCGCCGAGCGCCTCGAGTTCGAAGAGGCGGCGCGCATCCGCGACCGGGTGCGCGATCTCCAGCGCGAGGCGAGCGCGCGCAAGGGCGCGCGGGGCCGGGGCCCGAATCCACGCGATTTGTAGGCTTCCGCAAAGCGATTTCAACCCTCCCGCCCTCCCTCGAACGTGACGCGAACCTCCTCGAGCGCCGGCGCGGGGGGCCTCGCCGACCTGCGCCGCAGTGGCGCCGTGACCGAGCTCCTCTTCCTCTACACGTGCGCGACGCTCGAGCCGACCCAGTTACGCCCGGTCGCCGACGCGCTCCACCTCACGGTGCAGGCCGTCTCCCACTCCTACCGACAGCTGCGGCGCCGAGGGCTCGTCGAGATGCGGGGCGGTCGCTACCGTCCGAGTGTCGCCGGGGTCGAGTGGCTCCACGGCTCGCTCGGGCGGATCTCCGAGGACACGGCCGAGCGGCTCGTCCACCTCCACGTGATCCGCTCGACGCGCGCGCTCGCCGGGGGCGACCTCGCCGACGGGGCGGCGGTCAGTCTCGAGCTGCGCGACGGTCTGCTCACCGCGGTGGTCGGGGGTCGGGGGGCCTCGCACGGGCGCGCGCGGGGTTCGGCGGCGCGTGGGAAGCTCGTCGAAGTGAGCGATCTCGAGGGGATCGTCCCGGTCGAACCTGCGCCGGTGACGATCCGGACGATCTCCGAACCGGAGCTCTCGGACCCCGCGCTCTCCCGGAACGTCCACCGTGCCCTCTCCTCGGCGCGAGGAGTCGTCGCGGCGATGGGGATCGAAGCGTACGCCGTGCTCTCGGACGCCGGGATCTCCCCCGTCGAACGGTTCGCCGTGGCGGAGGTCGGCCGAGAGGCGGCCCGCATCGGCGTCCCGGTGACGATCGTGGCCGTCGAGCGCGAACTCCCCCGCCTGCTGAGCGAGTTCGCCAAGGGCGATCCGCCAACCCTAGACGTCGGTCCGTTGCTCTCCGAGCCTCGGACCATCATCGGCCGACGGGCGAGGCGCCATCGCGGAAGCCGAGTCGCGTAGGGCCTCCAGGAGCTCCGAGAGGTCGTGGACCTCCCGCGCTCCCGCGCTTCGAAGCACTTCGTAGACCTCGGTCGCATGGCCCCCACTGAAGTCTCGTTCGCGGATCGGGGGCTCCGCGACAAGCCAGATCGGGATCCGGCCCGCGAACGGGCGCAGGTCTTCGAGGTTCGCGAGGTTCGAGGGGCCGACCGCGAACGGCGCGACGACGATCGCATGGGCTGCGGCCAGTAGCTCGTGCTGGCGCGCGCGCGCGACCTCTCCGAGGGGTGCGAACGGCACCTCCTCCGCGATCGGGATCCCCAGCGCGGCCGCGGTCTCGGTGTCGCTGTCGAGGAGGTGGAGCACTCCGGCGCTCACGACCCATCCCCCGTCGGTGAGACCCCGCAGGTATGTCCCCGCCGCGCCCCCACCGCCCACGACATGCACGGTCCCCCGGGCCGTTCGGTCGGCCGCGGGCATGGCGAGGGGGAGCGGGTACGGGATCAGGAACGGCGTGCCCGTGCGGGGGTCCCTCCGTAGCTCGGCGGCGACGCCCCAGACCCGACGTAGGAGCTCTTCCGATAGGACCGAGCTCGCCGGACCGTCCGCGACGACGCGCCCGTGGGAGAGCACCACGATGCGATCGGCGAACCGAGCGGCGAGGTTGAGGTCGTGGAGCGCGGCGACGACGGTCACGCCGCGACGGCGCGCGAGCCCGCGGACGCGGCCCAAGATGTCGAGCTGGTGGCCGATATCGAGGTGGCTCGTCGGCTCGTCCAAGAGGAGGAGCTTCGGCTTCTGCGCGAGCGCTCGCGCGAGGATCGCCCGTTGCCGCTCCCCTCCGCTGATCGAGAGGATGCCGTCCTCGGCCCGATCGGCGAGTCCGACCTGCTCGAGGACCTCCCGAGCGATCCGCACGTCCTCCGCGGACTCTCCCTCGAGCATCTCCTGGTGCGCGTAGCGTCCGTAGAGGACGTAGTCGAGGAGCGGTACGTCGTCGCGCGCGGGCTCGTCCTGCGGGACCCAGGCCACGGAGCGCGCACGAAACCGGGGGGAGAGCTCGGCGATCGGGGAGCCGAAGACGCGCACGTCCCCTCGAGCCGGCGCAAGGAACCCGAGCACCGCCCGGATGAGGGTCGTCTTCCCGCTGCCGTTCGGACCCGCGAGCGCGACGAACTCCCCCGGGTCGACACCGACGTCGACCTCAACAAGCGCGGGGTGGCTCCCGTAGGAGACCGACACCCCGCGCAGCTCGAGGGCGCGCACGTCGGCCACGCTACGCACCTCCCATCGTCGTGCGACGGCCCTGCCGGAACAGGATGTAGAGGAAGAATGGAACGCCGGCGAACGCCGTGAAGATCCCGATCGGTAGTTCGGAGAAGAAGAGATCGACGTCCCAGGCGACGAGCAGGAGCGCCGCGCCGACCGCGAGCGATCCGACGAGGACGACCCGGTAATCCACCGAAACGAGGCGTCGAACGACGTGGGGGGCGATGAGCCCGATGAATCCGATGATCCCGGCGAAGGCGACCGCGATCGCCGTCGTCACGGAGGCGAGCAAGATGAGGCGGAGGCGGACCGCGCGCGGATCAACGCCCGCGCTCTGAGCGACCTCGTCCCCGAGCTGGAGTAGGTTGAGCTCTCGGCCGTGGACGAGCAGGAACAGCGAGGCGACGGTGAGCACCGAGAAGACGATCAGCACCTGAGGAAATTCCGCGTTAGCGACCGAACCGAGGAGCCAGTACTCGACCTGCAGGTCGGTCTGGCGGTTATAGAGCGTGAGCAAGGCGACGATCGCCGAGAGGAGGCTCGAGAGCGCGACGCCGGCGAGCAGGAGCGTTTCGACCGAGCCGGCGCGACTTCGCGCGATCGCGAGGATGAGCAACCCCGTGCCGACCGAGCCGACGAACGCGAACAGCGGGAGGAGGAAGTTCGGCGGAACGATCGTGCCGAGGGGAGAGCCGCCAAAAAGAAGCAGGTAGGCGATGACCGCTCCGAGCGTCCCGCCGCTCGAGATGCCGAGGAGGTACGGGTCGGCGAGCGGGTTGCGGAAGACCCCCTGGAGCGTCGCCCCGCTGAGCCCGAGCGCCGCTCCGACCCCGACGGCGAGGACGATCGCCGGCAGGCGGATCTGCCAGACGATCGTCACATAGGTGGAGCACGGGTCCGGAAGTCCGAACGAGCTACACGCGGTGCTCGTCTGGGTCAGGTAGCCGAAGAGGTGCCCTCCCGTGAGCTGGTTCCCGAAGATCTGCAGGATGAGGAGCGGGGGGACCGCGACCGGACCGAAGAACGTCGTCAGGACCGCGAGGGCCGCGAGCCCCGCGACGATGAGCCACAGCCATCGGAACGACCGGCCGCGGGGCGCCGTCGTCGACCCCTCGCGAGGTCTCGCCTCGACCATGGGACGACGGACGCGCTACGGGTGGAAAACGGCCAGCAGAGCCGGTAGACCCACGAGGATCATGGTCGGATCCGGCTCGGTGAGGTAGTTTGAGTCGAGTCCGACGGCGTGACCGTTCTCGACGGCGGGGATGCTCGACCAATCGGGAGCGCCCGCGTAGTAGCTCTCGTTCAGCCCGAAGCCGGTCCCATACACGACGAAGGCGGGGTTGGCCGCGAGCACGGTCTCCGCGGGCAGTTCGGGATACGGGTTCGGATCACTCCCCGAGATGCTCGCCGCGCCCGAGAGGTTGACGAGCGACGTGCCGAACGTGCCGGAGCCGAACGTCCAGTATCCGTCCGAGTCGACATCGTAGGTGACGAGCACGCTCGGAGTGGTCGGGTCGTTGGCCCGAGTCGCGCTCGCGTTCGCGAGCTCGGCGGTGAGTTGGCCATTCAGGGCGGACGCGGCCGAAGAGATCCCGAAGATCTCGCCGATCAGCGTCACATCGGCCAGGATCCCGCTCACGGTGGCCGGCTGCAGCATCACGACCGGGATGCCGAGGGTCGTTTCGATATCGTCGACCGCCGTCAGGGAGATGATCGTCGAAGCGAGGACGAGCTGCGGCGTCGCATTCGCAAGGTCCTCGAGAGAAAACGTCGGTCCGACCTGAACGCACATCGACTGCGTCAGGTTCCACCACTGGATCTGGTCCGACGAGTAGTCCTCGGTCAGACCGCCGAACGCGTCCGCGTAGCAATCGACGGCGACCACGTGAGAGCGCAACCCGAGCCGGTAGACCGGGTCCATGATGCTCGGAGACAGCACGGCGACGCGCGCGGGGTTGTAGGGGGCCGTGACGCACCGGCTCAGATCGTCCGTGATCGAGAAGTTCCCCGAGGAGGGGTTCGAGGTGCAGGTCCCCGACGCCGCGGGGGAGTTGTAGGTGTAGTAGGCCACGGTCACGCCGACCGCAGAGCCCGCGACGACCAGGACGATCACGACGAGCCAGGAGGCCGGCACTCGCGCGCGGCGGTGCGGTGGTGCGGGCGTCGGCGCGGCGACCGGGGAATTCAATGACATTGGATTTTAGACAAACACTCTTTAGGATAAGCTTTACCCGGTGCGCCCGGGTCCCCGCAGAGCGGGGAAGCCCCGGAGCTGGAGCGCCGCGCGTCGAACGATAAAGGATATCTCCCTCCGCCCTCCCGGTGCCCGCGGAGGGAGCATAGGCTAATCTGGCAGACCAGCGGGCTCCAGTTAGGGCGACCGATCTCCGGCGTCCTGTGATTTTCGGGTCTGCGGAGGACCGCCTCGCGGTCCGATGACGAATGACTGGAGCGCGCGGAGAGACCCGCATATCGGGGTTCAAATCCCCGTGCTCCCATCGAAAACGGACCGCGCGGTCCGTCTCCGGGGGAAAAACCCCCGGAGTTGCTCGGACTGGACCCGCAGCGCAAAAGTGTGGGTTACGCTCGAGAGCGGGCAACCCTCCGGGTCACGACCCAGCGGTGCATTGCGATCTTACGAGTCTTCTTGAACCCCTGCTTTTCGAACATGCCCAGAGTTCCACTGCAAAGGAACGATCGAGAGACTTTCCGGCCCCGGACCTCCTCGGGATACGCCTCGACGACTCCGCCACCTAGCTTCCCGATCGCTCTGAGCGCCTCTCGCAAGGCGACGGTCGCGATTCCGTTTCCTCGGCGCTCTCGGTCGACGAAGAAGCACGTAATGCGCCAGTCGGGGAGCTTTCTCAGTCCCTCTTCGTAGGTCTTCTTGCTCCGGATGTTGGGCAGCTCCGCGGTGGGTCCGTACTGGCACCACCCGACGGCCTCGGGTCCATCGAAGACCAGCGCGGCGTGCGCTCGCCCCTCCTTGACTCGAGCGTGCTTCATGGCGCGGTACGCTTCGGCACCGCGTTTTCCCTCATCGGGCTCGAGATGGAGTGAGATGCACCAACACCCGCCGAAGATCCCGTTGTGCTTTTCCACGAGGCGAGCAAAGGTCGGCCACGAGTCGGGTGACAGTGGCGCTGCGTGAATGACCATCCCGGTTCCTCGGTCTACTCCGCTGCCGTCTGTAGACATCCTTTGTCGATCCCGGTCACAGCCCTCGCGCGCCACAGAGCGAGCCGAATGCGGCGTATCCGTTTGCTGCGGGGCCCCTGTCAGAACTACCGCGCTCCCCCGACTTCCGGGCCGAGAACAGTGAATGGGACCCCCGGAGCGGGGCACACGTCTTCAGTGCCCCACTCTCGTGGGGCGGATCGTCTCCGGGACGCTCCGGGCCCCGGGAGACACGGGTTATCGCGCTGTGGAAGGGATGCTGGCTGCAGGCGGAGTAGGAGTCACAAGGACCGCAATTTGGCAATCTCGGCACCGCGAGGAGGGGCCCGTGAGAGCGCAGTCCCAGTGCGTGCGGCAGCTCCGGCGACCTCGTCGGTGGCCGGGCCGATGTCGAAGGCCAATCGCCAATAGCAACCCGTCCGCTCCACTCGGGAATTATATAGACTTGAACCGCGCTATGCCTGCCCAGAGACCGTGCGAGTGGTGCTTCATCCACCGGTTCGGGCTTTGACTCGTTGCGTCCTGGCGGTGACGCTCGCTTTGATGGTCGCATTGCCCACGGTGACCTTGTTGACCGGCCACACGGGCGCCGGCAGTTCAGGGCCGGAGCCGACCCCACGGTCCGCGCCCACTTCGATAAAGTATCCCTCCTCCGCTCAGATCGCGAGCCCCACCCTGGCCACCGCCCTCTCAGCTACTTCGATTCCTATCGGGGGTGGCGTGTACGACACTGCCACGCTCACCGGCTTCATGAGTAGCACGAGTTCGAGCGGCGGCACGGTCTCCTACTACTTCTTCGCTGGGACCTCCAGTTGCCCCAGTGGAACGGCCTCCACGCCCGTCGGGACGGTCACCGTAAGCCTATCCGGCACGGTGCCGAACTCGGTCGGTTACACCTTCAACACCGCCGGCCCCGACGCGTGGCAGGCGAACTACAGCGGCAACGCGAACAATAACCCGGCAGTGAGCCCTTGCGAGCCGATGACGGTGATCCCGGCGAGCCCGACGATCAATACCACTCTCTCCTCCACTTCGATCCAGACAGGGGGATCCGTCCACGATGCGGCGACCCTCACCGGAGCGTGGAGCGGTGCGGGCGGGAGCGTGACCTACGAGTACTTCCCAAGTTCCGGGTGTGCCGGGGTCGCCACTCCGGTTTCCACGGTGGCCGTGACCGGAGCATTCGTGCCGAACAGCGCCTCCCATGCGTTCGCTACGGCCGGCGCGTACGGCTGGCGGGCCCTGTACAGCGGCGACGCGAACGATGGCGCCGCTACCAGCCCTTGCGAACCCCTCACCGTTTCGGCGCCGAACGTCACGCGCCTGACTACCACCCTCTCCTCCCGCACGACCGTCATTGGAAGTTCGATATTCGACACGGCCGCGCTCTCGAACGTCACAACGAGCGCCAGCGGCACCGTGAGCTACGAATACTTCCAGGGGGCCACCTGCTCGGGGTCGCCCACCCCCGTCGACACGGTGGACGTGGTCGCGGGGCTCGCACGGAACTCGACCCCCGTGACCTTCTCCTCCGTCGGGAGCTACGGCTGGCAAGCGACTTACTCCGGAGACCTCAACAACCGACCCGCGATCAGCGCCTGCGAACTGCTGAACATCACGAAGGCGAGCCCCCGGATCACCACCAACCTCACGGTGGTGACCAATCCGGTCAACGCTACCTTGCCCATCGGTTGCAGTCCGTGTGAGGATGCCTACGACACGGGGAACGGCTACCTCTACGTCGCCCCATCGGGCGCAACGGCGGTCGACGTTCTGACGCCCTCTCCGCTCGCGTTGGTCACCACCGTGTCCACCGGCTCGAGCCCTTGTGCCGTGGCCTACGACCCGGTCCATGGCGATGTGTACGTGGCCAACTGCGGCTCCAACTCCGTCTCTGTGATCTCCGGGCTCTTGGTGGTCGGAACGATCTCCGTTGGAAACACCCCGTGGGCAGTCGGCGTCGATACACTGAACGGGGACGTCTACGTCGGTAACCACTTCGGAGCGTCGCTCTCGGTCATCTCCGGTATCGGCGTGATCGCCACGGTCCCGGTCGGCGTCATGCCGGACTCCATAGCGTTCGATCCGGTCAACGGAAACGTGTACGCCGCCAACGTGGCATCGTCGACCGTCTCGGTGGTCTCCGCATCGAGCCACACCCTCCTGACGACCATCGGCGTCGGCCTCTGGCCGAGCGGAGTCGCCTTCGACACCGTGAACCACGACATCTATGTCTCGAACCTGAACTCGAACAGCATGAGCGTGATCTCGGGGGCAACCAACACGGTGATCCACACCATCGCCGGCTTGGGGATGTGGCCGGCGTCGGTCACCTTCGATCCGTTGAATCACAACCTCTACGTACCCCTCTCGGCCAATGCCGTGGATGAGATCTCCGGCGTCACCAACACCCTCAACGGGGCCTTTCCCGCGACCACCATCTCCTACGCGTACTACTCTCCCATCTGGGGGGCCTACGATCCCCACGACAACTACCTTCTCCTGACCCTGCACGAGCCATCCTCGGTCTCGGCGATCTACCTGGGGTACAAGGCCAACGACACCGCCCATCTCCTGGGGGCGACCGCGCACCCAACGGGGACGGTCACCTACTATTACTTCACCGGAACGAGTTGTTCGGGCACTCGCACCGCCGTATCGACGGTCTCC
>JBOGRR010000005.1:0-28341 GCA_050749765.1 Thermoplasmata archaeon
ACGGCTCGGACGCGCGGTTCGCGACGGCGGCCCACCTCCTCGATGAGCTCTCCTCAGCCAGCCGGGATGGGGAGCTGCGGGAGGCATTAGTACCCTACACGCACGCGGGGGTCCTCGTCGTCGACGAGGTAGGGTATCTCTCCCTCGGCGCGGACGCGGCGAACGTGCTGTTCCAAGTGGTGAACGAGCGGTATCTTCATCGGCGGCCGATGGTCTTTACCACGAACAAAGCGATCGAGGAGTGGGGGAAGGTGCTACACGACGGAGATCTGGCCGAGGCGATCCTGGACCGAATGCTGGAGCGGGGGCGGGTGCTCCACTTCAGGGGACCCTCGTACCGGACCCGTCATCTCGACGGGAAGGATGGACCGATAGTTTCGCGAAAAGAGGGGGCAGAATATCGCGAACTCACATACCCGCCGTAGCGAACCGTCTCGTACATCCGGTACGCTCGCTCGTAGATCTCTCGTTGGTCGCACAGCGTCGACCCGGGTCCCATGGCGGTCGCGAGGAATTCGACGTGCGTAGCGCCTGTCGGGAAGCGAACGCCGAAAGCGTACACGCAGTCTTCGACCGCCTTGAGGTAGCCGTAACGGATCGCACGGGCGCGTTCACCGCGCGTGAGTAGCCGCTTGACTTCGGTCAGGACCGGGACCTCCAACGGAACAATCTGTTCCAGGAGGACCGGACCATCGGTCGTCCGCCGAAACCAATCCGTCCAAAGGGGCGGCATATCTCGGTCTATCCGACCGTCGATTATCGGCCCGGGGTATATTAGGGCCCTCGAAGCGGTCGAGCCCGGCGCGGATCGGCGAGCGCACGCCCCGCTCACGCCTATGGGCGCAGCGTTGCGGGTGCAGAGCTTGGAAAGTCGCGGGGAAGCTTTTGCACCTCACGCCAGGTGTAGATCATGACCGGAACCGCGAGTGCGATCAGCACGATGATCACGATGAGAGTCCCGGCGTCGAAGGAGGTCGCGGCACTATACCAGCCCGACCAGTAGAGCGGCCCGAAGATCATGAAAGCGAGGCCGCCGAGGAGCAAGGTGCGAGCACCGACCAGCCGACCGAAGTTCGCGATCCGATTCGGACCGACCCGCTTGGCGATCTGCAAGGTCTGGCCAAAGAAGTAACCAATGAACATCAGTACGAGGAAGGTCCCCAGGCCGAAGAGCAGACCGGGCGTCGGGGCGAGGTACCACAGGCCATAGGAAGCGAGGTAGGGGAGGGTGAGAACGTAGATCCACGTGGAGAGGATCCCTGCGTCCGTTCCGAACCCCGAGATGAACCCGTGGATGACGCACCAGTGGATCGGGATGGCACTCCCCTCGCCGGTGTGGGCCGAGCTCTTCGGGTCGGCGAGCTCCTGCGCTTCCTTCTCCTCGTAACGGCGGAACGGATGGTAGTGGATCCGGTCGGTGAGGATCAGGAACCCCGCGAGCGCCATCGCCGCTCCGACCACGATGTACACGGGGCCGTTCACCGACTGATCGGCCGTCGCGAGGTTGATCCCCCACGCACCGAGCAGCGCGGCGAGGGCGAGGTAGACGATCATGCTCATCAGGGCCCGTTGGGCGGTGAAGGCGAGTGAGAACCACGCACCGGACTTGATTCCCCCCTTGCCGGTAGTCGTGCCGACCGAGTAAGCGAACGTAATCGGCCAGGTGTGCTCATCCGGGATCACCCCGTGGAGCATCCCGAGCGCGGAGCATCCGGCGAGCAGGTAGACGACGGTCCCCGTATCGAAGGCCATGCCTTACCCCGACCGTCGAGCCCTCGGAAGCGTCGGGATCGTGCTTCCGTGCGGGCACTCTACCGGCTGACCCTCCGCTTCGTAGATCCGCTCGACCGTGCGGTGGGAGAGGGCGAGGTCGATCTCTCGAGCGGCGACGCAGGTCTCGGCGGCGGCCATCCCCGCGTGCTGGAACAGACTCTCTGCCACCCGGTGGTGGCGCAGGTAATCGACCAGACAGGCCCGGCCCCTCGACGTGATACGGCTCTTCCCTCGGTGTCGGGCGACGAGGCCGAGCGCCTCGAGCGCGGTCAAGTGATCGAGCGCCGACGGAGAACTTACCCGCAGTTCCTCGGCGATCGACTTGAGCGATGCGCCTCGATCGGTCTGCTCGCGTCGTTGAACCGCCTGGAGCGCGTCGACCTGGCGACGGCTGAGGTCTCGAAGCGCTTCCATCGGCGGCCCAGGTCCGTGGCAATATATGAGGGGGTCCCTAATTATTCTGCATGGGCTCAGGAAGACCGGCGTCCGCGGGGCACTCAGCCGACCTCGGTGACCTCCACGTGGACCCCGGTGTCCGCGGTCGACTTCCGAGCCCGATGGCGGAGGACGAGTAGCAGCAGCGCAACGCCCACCATGGCGGCCGAGAAGAGGAAGACGACGTGGACTCCGTTGAGGAAGTCGGCCGCCACGCTGGAGCTCTGGCTGCTCGAGGTACCGAGTAGGATCGCCTCCAGCGAAGAGAGCGGAAGGGTCTGCGACATGATGACGAGCGTGAGCCCCAGACTGATTGTCGCACCCGTGTTGACGAGGGTCGTGCCGATCCCCGAGGCAACGCCTCGCCGCTCCGGAGGTACCGCGCTCATCATCGTCGCCCGGTTCGGTGAGGCGAATAGACCCATCCCGGTCCCGAGGAGGACGAACGGCCCGACGAGAATGTAGAACGGGGCCCCCTCCGGGATGGTCGCGAGCCAAGCGAACCCGGCCATGACGACGACCAATCCCGAGATCGTGAACCAGTGCCGACCGTAACGATCGGAAAGGGTCCCGCTGACCGGCCCGGCAACCGCGAGCGCCGCGGATACCGGGACAAGGAAAAGGCCGGCCTGGAATGGGGAGAGAAAGTTGGGGGGGCCTTGGAGGTAGAAGACCATCACGAACGTGAACGCTCCGCGCGCGAGGGCGTTCAAGAACGATGCAGCGGTCGAGTCGGTGAACAACCCATTTCGGAATAGGGAGAGGTCGAGCATCGGGAACCGAACTTTCCGTTCGATCAGGACGAAGCCGATCAGGAGCGCGAACCCGAGCGCGAGGCCGCTACCGGTCTCGAGAGCGTCCCACTGGCCGAGGGATCCGAACGTCATGGCGATGAGGACGAGGGCGAGCCCGGCAGCGAAGACGACGTTCCCGGTCCAGTCGATGGGCTCGTCGCGCTGCAGCTTTGCGAGCTCGTGGAGATCGCGGTGGGCGCGCCAGGTCGCGATCGCCCCGATCGGGACGTTGACGAAGAAGATCCATTGCCAGCCGATCGTCGAGGTGATGATCCCCCCGAGCACGAGGCCCGTCACCGACCCTACGACGATCGAAACCTGGTTGATCCCGAGCGCACGGCCCCGCTCGCTCGGGGGAAACGCGTCGGTGATGATCGCGGCCGAGTTCGAGAACAGGAATCCGGCCCCGATCGCTTGGAGCATCCGGAACGCGATCAGCGCGTCCGCGTTCGGAGCGAGCCCGCACGCAAAGGAGCCGATCGTGAAGACGGCGAAACCGACAACGTAGAGCCGGACCCGACCCAACATGTCCGAGAGTCGACCGAAATTGAGCAGCACGACGGCGGTGACGAGGGAGTAGCCCAGCAGGATCCACAGGAGGCTCGTCGCGCTGGCGCCGGCAAGCTGTTGACCGATCGTCGGGAGCGCGATGAGCACGATATTGGTGTCGAGCGACGCCATGAGCGTCGCGATGGTAGTGTTCGAAAGGACGAGCCACTTGTACTGCACAGGGCTACGGCTCCGGACCCACGCCGTCTCGTTGGGGGAACGGAGAGCGCACGATCGGCTCAGGTCCCCGAGCGCTCAGAGACCGACGCCCGGCTCGCTCGACTGATAGCACGCGATATCTGCGGAGATCTGATCGACGTACTTGCGAAACATCCCGAGGATCGACTTCGAGGTGATCACTCCGACGACGTGTTCCCCCTTCGTGACGACCAGTCGGCGAATTCCGTGCTCGACCATCCGGGCGACGAGCTCGTCCATCGGGGCATCGACATCGCACGCGACGACCGGGGAGGTCGCGATCTCGGCGACCCGCACTTCAGAGGGCGCACGTCCGGCGCCCAAGACCTTCTCGAGAAGATCCCATTCCGTAACGATCCCGCTAATCGGTGATTCTCCTCCCGTCACCACGGCGTACCCCTGGCGATGATCCACCATCAGGCGAGCGCAGCTGAGCGCGTCGGCGCCGGCGTCGACGGTCAACACCGCGGGATTCATGAAGTCCTTCGCTCGAAGGGCCATGCGGGAGCAACGGACGCAACCCGTTATATCGCCGGCGCGCGACCCTTAAGGGGCGACCTGGCTCGGACCCACGTCAGGGGCTCTGCGGTTCGCTCGATGGTCGACCTCATTGAAGTTCGCGATCTGACGCGGAGCTTCGGACGTTCGGTCCCCGCCGTGGAGGGACTGACCTTCTCCGTCCCTCGAGGAGAGATCTTCGCCCTCCTAGGACCCAACGGGGCCGGCAAGACGACCACGGTACGATTGCTCTCGGCCCTCATCCATCCTTCGCGTGGGGAAGTGCGGATCCGCGGGATCCTCAGCACCGATGGCGACCGCATCCAGGAACTCCGAGACTCGATCGGGATCCTCCCCGAAGTACCGGGCCTCTACGAAGGGCTCTCGGCCTTCCGAAACCTCCAGTTCTTCGGACGACTGCACGGTCTCTCCGACGCCACGATCGCCGAACGGGCGAAGGACCTTCTCCGTCTTTTCGACCTCTGGGAGCGCCGCGACGACAAGGTTGCCACTCTCTCGAAGGGGATGAAGCAGAAGGTCGCCATCGCTCGAGCGCTGCTGCACGATCCGGAGTGCCTCATCCTCGACGAGCCGATCTCCGGGCTCGACCCGGAAGCGGCCAAGGCTGTGCGGGACTTCCTCATCGAGGAGCGACGGCGAGGCCGGACGATCGTGGTTTCGACTCATAATCTCGACGACGCGGATCGGCTGAGCGATCGCGTGGCGGTGATGCGCTCGAAGCTCATCGCCCTCGGCTCCCCCCGGGAGCTCAAGGCTCGACTCTTCCGCCAAAGCGTCGAGATCCAGCTACTCGAGGCTCGCTCGAACCCGATCGAGTCGCTCTCCGGGGTCGCGTCGATCGTGCGCTCGCAGTGGGATCCGCCCCGACTGACGCTGGAGCTGAGGAGCGCCGAGACGGACCTTCCGGAGATCGTCGCGCAACTGGTCGGTGCCGGATATCGTGTCCAGTTTGTCCGGGCGATCGAGGCGTCCCTCGAAGAGGCGTATCTCGCCCTCGTGGAGAAGAACCGACCTGCGGCGGTGGAGATCCCATGAGGTACGATCGAGTTTGGGAGATCTTCCGCAAGGACTCGGAAGAACTGCGGTCCAACCGGTGGGTCTTTGCTTCGCTCTTCCTGATCCCGGTGATCTTCGCGCTCGAAGCGACGTTCCTGGTGATTCAGGCCGCCGCCGCCGCGAACACCTCGCCAGCTCCAATCTCGACGTTCCTCCCTCGAGCGTCGGTCGGGCTCGACTTGCTCTTGCTCATTCCGTCGATCACGGCGGTGACGATCGGAGCGACCTCGATCGTTCAAGAGAAGACTACCCGCAGCCTGGAGCCCCTCCTGGCGACCCCCATCACGGACTCGGAGCTCCTGTGGGGCAAGGCGCTGCTCCCGTTCGTCCCCGGGCTCATCGCCGTCTGGGCGTGCTACCTCGCGGTCTTCATCGTCGGGGACATCCTGATCTACCCGATCGCGGGTGTGATCGCTCTGCCCACGACCCTCGCACTCTACGAGATGTTCCTCGCGGCACCGCTGCTCGGGCTGCTCGGCACCTTCGCAGTGCTCGTAGTGTCGAGCTGGGCCAAGGACCCGCGGGCCGCCCAGCAGTTGACCACGGTCGCGGTCCTCCCGATCCTAATCGCGGTGCTGATCGTCTTCGTGGTACTTCCGGAGAACTGGGAGCTGCTCGCGGCCTTCACGGCCGGGGTGGCGATCGTCGATTTCACCCTGTTCCGCTTCGCTGTCCGACGGTTCGATCGCCCGTCGATCCTCGTCTCGTGGCGCTAGGTCGCTGAGAAGGGAGGGACGCGGTCACCAGGTGACCAGACAAACGGCACCGTCGCGCTGGGGTCCTGGCTGCGAAAATGGGAGAACGACTCCGCGACCGGGGACACCGCAGCTTCGGGTTCCCGACCCGGATCCCCGCATGCGACGTACCGATCCATGGTCTCGGCCCAACTTCGACCTTTGCGCACTCCGACCGCCTCGAACCTTGGATGAGAGCGGATCCACTGTCGAACTCGATCCGGGGCGGCCGAGTTCGCGACGTCGTGCACGACCAAGAACCGGCCCCGGCCCTCGGACTGCCGCTCGATCATGCGAAGCAACACCAGCAGCTGGGTCGCGGAGTGCGTCGACTCGCGGGCGTCGAGTTTTGACGGCGTCCATTGGGCTACGAGAGCTGAGAGTGGTTCCCATACACCGGCGCCGGGGCCATCACCGACCCCCGTCGGCGCCGCCGCATCTTCGATCCGGAGCACCGCGGCCTTTCGGGTCGGGTGCAAGAAGACTCCTTCCAGGGCGACCGGGCGGGGAGTTCGACTCGGTGCGGCGGGCCGGCGCAGTCCCCGGCCGACTCCGTAGGCGACCCATGTGCGATACACCGTCATATGGCTCACCTGCAGGGCGCGAGAGAGACTGCGCGTCGTCCAGGCTCCCCCTTGCGGGGGGGTAGACTGGAACGTCGCCCGGAGGATCCGACGCTCGAGCCGACGACGGGCCGCCGCGTGGTGGCCGGAGCGAGGCGCGTCCGATCGAACCCCTTCGAGTCGGTTCGATGAGAATCGGCGACGCCACAGAGCCACGGTCTCGGGATGGATCTGCAACCGCTCGGCGATGTGGCAGTTGGTCCACCCGCGGGACGCGTAGAGAATGATCTGGGACCGGCGGCCCCGGCGCGGGTTCGAAGCAGTGCGCGCCCAGCTCGAAAGCTGCTCACGCTCCGCACTTGAGAGATGGATGGGTCGAGGGACGCGCATGACATTTTAGCCCCGACGCCCCGCAAATAGCTAGGGGGTCATGGGACCCGTCGGGGCGGTGGCGAGAGCTCCGCGCGCCCCCGTTTATCCCCAAAGTTATATCGAGCGCCCCGCTCGGCGAGCTGTTCGAGACTACCAATGGCGAAAGCGGCAGGGCTCCCGTCATCCACTGAGACCGGGGGCACCCTCTCTGGCGCCCGGATCCTGGAGATCTATCGGTCGATGCTCCTGGCGCGCGCAGTAGACGACCGTTGCCTCATGCTCCAGCGCCAGGGGCGCATCGGCTTCTACGTCCCTCTGTCCGGACAGGAGGCCGCTCAGGTCGGCTGCGCCGCGGCGCTCGAGTTCGACGACTGGATCTTCCCGGCGTACCGTGAGCTCGGGCTGGTGCTCTGGAGGAAGGTTCCACTCCTCACCCTCCTGAACCAATTCATCGGCAACGGCGCCGACATCCTGAAGGGTCGCCAAATGCCGAATCACTACGGCTACCGCGACTACAATTTCGTCGTAGCCTCGAGCCCGATCGGAACCCAGATCACGCAAGCGGTCGGGGCTTCGATGGCGATCCAACGAAGGAAGGCCCCGATCGTGGCTGCGGCCTTCTTTGGGGACGGCGCTACGAGCTCGAACGACTTTCACGCCGGGCTGAACTTCGCGGGGGTGTTCAAGACCCCCACCATCTTCTTTTGCCAGAACAATCAATGGGCAATCTCTCTGCCGCGCGAGCGCCAAACTCGCAGCGCGACTCTGGCCGAGAAGGCCGAGGCGTACGGATTCAAGGGGATCGTCGTGGACGGGACGGACGTACGCGCGGTCTACGCTGCGGTGCGCGACGCACGGAACCGCGCTATCGCCGGTGATGGGCCCACGCTGATCGAGGCACAAGTATACCGGTTCGGCCCGCACTCGACCTCCGACGACCCGCGACGGTACCGTTCCGATGACGAAGTCGCCGAGTGGCGGCGCAAGGATCCGATCCTTCGCCTTCAGCACGAGCTGGTGAGTTCCGGAGTCCTATCGACCGAAGCGGACGCGGCGCTCCTCGAGGCGGCTCGAGCCGAGGTCGCGAAGGCGATCGAGGCGGCGGAGGCCGAGCCCCCGCTCGACCCGACGACCCTGTTCGACGACACGTTCGCCCAGCCGACGCCGCAGCTCGCCTCGGAACGGGAGGAGTTCGAGCGCCTGATCAAGGAAGGGATCATCCGACCGTGAGCGAGATGACCTTGGTTCAGGCGGTCAATCGCGGTCTGTTCGAAGCAATGCGCCAAGACTCCGACGTGCTCGTGTTGGGAGAGGACGTCGGGCTGGACGGCGGGGTCTTCCGTGCGACGGAGGGCCTCATCAAGGAGTTCGGCCCCGATCGCGTGATCGATACTCCACTCTCGGAGACGGGGATCATCGGTTCCGCGATCGGGATGGCCCTCTACGGGCTGAAACCAGTCGCGGAGATTCAATTCCTCGACTTCATCTATCCGGCATTTGACCAGATCGTGAGCGAGCTCGCCAAGTTTCGGTTCCGTTCGGGTGGCCAGTACCCTTGCCACGTGGTGATCCGCGCTCCTTACGGCGGGGGGATCAAGGGGGGCGTCTATCACTCCCAGAGTACGGAGGCGTATTTCTGCCACACCGCCGGACTCAAGGTCGTGATCCCGTCGACCCCGGCAGACGCGAAGGGACTGCTCCTCACCGCCATCCACGACGAGGACCCGGTGATGTTCCTGGAACCGAAGCGGATCTACCGAGCGGCCACGGGAGAGGTGCCGGACGGCGATCAGCGCGTTCCTTTTGGCGAGGCTCGCACCCTGCGGGAGGGAGATCAGGTCTCCATCTTTGCGTACGGCGCCATGGTCCCGCAGGCCTCAGAAGCCGCGGAGGCGCTCGCCTCGGAGGGGATCTCGGCGGAGGTCATCGATCTAAGAACGCTCGTTCCCCTCGACGAGAAGTCCGTCTTGCAGAGCGTAGAGAAGACCGGTCGCGCCGTGATCGTGCACGAGGCGGCCCGCTTCTGTGGGTTCGGCGCCGAACTCAGCGCGATCCTCGCCGAGAAGGCCTTCTACTCGCTCAAGGCCCCGATCGCGCGCGTCACCGGTTATGATACGCCGTTCCCCTACGCACTCGAGAATCTCTACCTCCCGAACGCGGCGCGCATCGCGCACGCCGCTCGCGGCGCGCTCCGGAGCGGGTGAGCGGAGCCGTCATGACGTTCGAATTTCGTCTCCCGGACATCGGGGAAGGCGTCGCGGAGGGAGAGGTCGTACAGTGGTTCGTTCGCGAAGGGGAGATGATCCGAGAGGACGCTCCGCTGGTGAGCGTCCTGACCGACAAGGCGAACGTCGAAATCCCATCCCCCAAGGCCGGCACCGTCGTCAAGATCCACGCGAAGGTCGGCGAGAAGGTCAAAGTCGGGGGCCTGCTGGTCACGATCGAGACTGGTAGTGCGGCTACGTCCGCGACTAAGCCGGTCGGCGAGTCTCCCGCCTCGATCCCCACGGCGACCCCGGGGGTGGCCGAACGGAAGACCTTGACCACCTCGGCGGCGGGAAAATCGGCTCCGGCAGGCTCCCGTGGGGCCGAGAAGCTCCCTCCCGGCACCTCCCCGAGCGCCCCGAAGGCTGCGACGCCGCCCTCGTCGCCGGTTGGCACGGGGGATCGGATCCTCGCATCTCCGTTCCTTCGTCGGAAGGCCGCCGAACTCGGGGTCGATCTGTCGAGTGTGCGCGGATCAGGGCCCGGCGGTCGCATCCTCGAGTCGGATCTCCATGCCTCCCCGTCGGTGGGCGAACCGCGGGCAGCACCGACCTCTGCGAGCGCGCTCGACGCGGAGGCGGCTACAGAGGCCGAGGTCGCTCCGCGCGCTGCCGGCGGACCAGATCGCATCACGAAGGTTCCTATCCGGGGTCTCCGACGAGCGATTGCGGAGCATATGGCGCTCTCCAAACGTACGGCGGCTCACTTCACCTACGTAGAGGAGGTCGATGCGACGCGGCTCGTGGAACTTCGAGAGCGCATGGCACCCCACGTCGAGAAGGCGGGGGTCCGGCTCAGCTACCTTCCTTTCATCATCAAGTCGGTCGTCGCAGGGCTTCGGGAGAAGCCTCAGCTCAACGCAAGGATGGACGACGAGCACCAAGAGCTGCTCGTGCACAGTGCGTTCCACATCGGGATAGCGACCGCCGCACCGGAGGGTCTTCTCGTCCCGGTGATCCACGACGCCGACTCGAAGACGATCAGTCAACTCGCGCAGGAGATCGGCCGCCTCGGGGAACGAGCCCGCGACGCCAAACTCTCCCGAGCGGAGCTGACGGGCTCGACGTTCACGATCACGAGCCTCGGCGCGCTGGGCGGGCTGCTCGCGACGCCGATCCTCAATTATCCGGAGGTCGGAATCCTCGGGGTGCACAAGATCCAGAAGCGACCGGTGGTTCGAGCCGATGGCTCGATCGCGCCGGCCGACCTCATGAACCTCTCGGTGTCGCTCGACCACCGCGTGCTCGACGGGATCGTTGCGGCCCAGTTCCTTGCAGTCGTGAAGGGTTGCCTCGAGGACCCTCACCGATTGTTCGCGGACATGGCATGACGGAGGGACGGGCACTCGTCCCTCTGGCCCACTCCGTCGCCGACGTCCGTCGGCGACTGGGCCCCCGAGCGCGAGAGCAGGTCCGGGGGGCCTACCGATGGATGGTCCTCGGCCGCGCATTGGACGCCCGCATGCAGGGTCTTCAGCGGCAGGGGCGGGTCGGCTTCTACGGTGCGACGACGGGAAACGAGGCGGTGAACGTTGCCGCCGGCCTTCTCTCGGCGAAGGAGGATTGGATCTATCCTGGGTTGCGGGAGCAACTGGTCGCCTTAGTGCGTGGCCACCCGTTGGCGACCTACGCTCAGCACCTCTTCGCGACGTCGCTCGACCCGTCCCGAGGGCGACAGATGCCGTGTCACCCGAGCGCGGTCGACGTCCACTACGTCTCGATGTCTTCCGTCATCGGCACGCAGATCACTCACGCGGTCGGGACGGCCCGGGCGATGCGTCAGCGGCGAGCTCCCGGAGTCGTCTTCGCTTTCTTCGGCGATGGGGCGACGAGCGCCAACGACTTCCATGCGGGGCTGAATCTCGCCGGGGTCGATCGCCTTCCGATGATGTTCGTCTGCGTGAACAATCAGTGGGCCATCTCGCTGCCCGTCGAGCGGCAGAGCGCGGTCGCGACGCTCTCCTCGAAGGCTGCCGCCTACGGATTCGAGGGGGCGACCGTCGACGGCACCGACTACTTCGCGGTCCATGACGCCCTCTCGCGGAGCCTCGCCGAGTCGCGCGCAGGACGCGGCCCTTGGTTGCTCGAGTTCCAGGTCTATCGGATGACGGCCCACTCGAGTTCGGACGACCCTTCCAAGTATCAGCCAGCGGACTGGGCCCTTCGTGCGAGGGCCCACGACCCGGTACTACGGCTCGGAGCGTGGCTGGAGGAGGCCGAATGGCTCTCGCGGTCCGAAGGGGAGTCGCTCTCTCGAGCCGCCGACCAAGAGGTGCGCCGAGTGATCGATCTTGCGGAAGCGACCCCCCCTCCGGATCCGGGATCGCTCTTCGAGGGAGTGGTGGCGGAGCCGCTTTCCGCCCCCGACGGGTTCCCCGACGCTTAGGTGGAGCACGGTCGATGGCAGGAACCTACGCCCGAACGACGGGGACCCTCGTGATCGGGGGTGGGCCGGGGGGGTACATGGCCGCGATCCGCCTCGGTCAGCTCGGTCAGAAAGCGATCTTGGTCGAACGGGATGCGCTGGGTGGAGAGTGCCTGAACCGAGGATGCATCCCGTCCAAGGCCCTCATCCACGCCGCCGAGCTCTATCACCACCTTCGGACCGACGGCCCCACGATGGGGGTGCTCGCCGACCACGTCGCGTTCGACCTTTCGAAGGCGATGGCGTGGAAGGACGCCGTGGTCCAGAAGGAGACCCAAGGAGTTCAATCACTGCTGAAGTCCGCCGGAGTCACCGTGCTCCAGGGGGAAGCGCGATTCACGAGCCCCCGATCCGCAGAACTCTCTGCCCCCGACGGCGGGCGAGAGCGGATCGACTTCGCCTCGGCGATCATCGCGACCGGCGCGGTACCCATCCGCCTGCCGGGGTTCGAAACCGACGGCAAGCGGGTGGTGAACCCGTGGGAGCTACTCTCCCTACCCAAGCTCCCGAGCTCGATGGTGATCCTCGGGGGCGGAGTCAGCGGATGCGAGCTCGGCGAGTTCTTGGCTCACGTGGGCGTACGCGTGACGATCGTCGAGATGATGGACCAGCTCCTCCCGGGGATCGAGGCGGATCTCTCCCGGGAGCTCTCCCGGCGGTTCGATGCGCTCGGGATCCGCTCGCTCACCTCCGCGAAAGCGACCTCGCTCGAGCGGAGCTCCCCCGAGCTCTCCATGAGCGTCGAGATCGGCGGAACGACCCAGACCGTACGTGCGGAGATGCTGTTCGTGACGGTCGGGAAGCGTGCCGACACGAGATCCCTCGGTCTCGAGGACGCCGGCGTGCACGCCGACGAGCGCACCGCGTTCATCTCGGTCGACGATCGAATGCGTTCGAACGTTCCCCACATCTATGCCGTCGGGGATGCCGCACGTGCCCCGATGCTCGCCCATAAGGCCTACCGCGAGGGCATCGTGGCCGCGGAAGTCATCGCAGGTCGACCGGCTCGTTTCGACTTCCAATGCGTTCCCTCGGTCATATTCACGGAGCCCGAGCTCGGGTCGGTGGGCTGGGGTCTCGCGGAAGCGCAACGCCGCGCCCCGAGGGCGCGCGAGGTCCGCTTCCCCTACGCGGCACTCGGTCGAGCGCACGCGAATCGCGCCACCGACGGGTGGATCAAGATCGTCGGGGACGACGAGACGGGACTGCTCCTGGGGGTGCACATTGCGGGGACGGCGGCCGGGGAGCTCGTCAGCGAGGCGGCGCTCGCGATCGAAACGGCCGCGACGGTCCGCGACATCGCGGGGACGATCCACCCTCACCCCACGTACGGGGAGCTGATGGCGGAAGCAGCATTGCTCTGGCTCGGTGAGCCGATGCATGTCGCGCGGAGGCCTACGAATGCTCCGCACGGTTGACTGGGGTCGGCTCGACTACGGCGTCGCGCTCGAGCGCATGCGGACGATGCGCGCCGAGCGGCGACGTGGGGAGATCATCGACACCCTGATCCTGGTCGAGCACCCCGCGGTCGTGACGATCGGAGTCGAGGGCGACGACGGAGCTGCCGGAGAGAGCGGCTTTCCGGTCTACTCGGTCGAGCGCGGGGGAAAGTCGACGTTTCACGGTCCCGGCCAGTTGGTCGGCTACCCGATCGTCGATCTCGACGCCCGCCGACGAGACGTTCGCGCGTTCGTCCATGAGCTCGAGAGCTTGCTCATCGACGTCCTGGCCGGCTACACGATCCGCGGGTCCCACGTGAGTGGCCGGCGCGGGGTCTGGGTCGACGGGCAGCGGAAGATCGCGTCGATCGGTATCGCGGTCGGTGAGTGGGTGACCTACCACGGGTTTGCCTTGAACGTCGATGTCGACCTCGGCGCCTTCGAGCGGATCCAACCCTGCGGCTTCGACGGTCGGGTGATGACGTCGATCGCCAAGGAGCTCGGTCGCCCGGTCTCGCTCGACGACGTACGGCCGAGGGTCATCGCCGAGTGGGAGCGCCACTTCGCCGTGTCGACCGTTGCCGCGGCATGAGCGATCCGCCCGCACGACCTTCCGTCCTCCTCGTCGGGGGGACCGGCGGCCTGGTCGGTCGCGCGCTCCGAGCGGAGTTCGGCGAGTCGTGGCGGATCCGGTCCGTGCATCCGAACGCGACGCCGGGAGAGTCCGGGCCAGGGATCGAGTGGATCGCCCAGGCGATCGGACCCCGGACCGATTGGCGTCCGTTACTCGAGGGGGTCGATCTCGTCGTGAACGTCGCATGGTATCGCTCGGGCGGACGTCGTCGGTTCGAGCGGCTCGCCCAGGGGCTGCTCGGCCTTGCCGAAGCCTCCACCCGGGCCCGGGTCCAACGGTTCGTCCATCTCAGCGTCCCGGATGCACCCCCGGCGCTCGAGACGGACTTACCCTATCTGTCGGAGAAGCGACGGGTCGACCGCGCGATCGAGCGGAGCGGACTCGACTACCACATCCTGCGACCGACGATGCTCTATGGACCGAGCGACCGTCTGCTGACCGTCATGCTCCGAGCGATGCGCCGGTACGGCACCTTCCCGATGTTCGGCGATGGGGAGTATCACGTGAGCCCGCTCGCGGCGACCGACCTCGCCCGGATCGTCCGCCACGAGCTCGACCGAGGTGGCTCCCGCAACGTCGTGCTCGGCGGTCCCGTCCGGTGGCGATATCGGGACCTCACCGATCGGATGTGGCGCGCGCTCGGCCGACCTCCGCGCTACGTTCACCTTTCCCCCCGTTCGAGCCGAGTCGTGGGGAGCCTGCTCGAACGCGTGGGGTCGACGTTGCTGTACCGCTACGAGGTGGACTGGTTGCTCTCGGATATGCTCGGAGTGCCCGCGTACGGAGACCTCGACCGCCCCTTAGAGTCCGTGGAACTGTTCCTGGATCGCGAGGGGGCTCGCGGCCGGCGCCGTTCGACCGTGGACCGTGGAGAGCGGCTCAGGACCTCCTGAGCCATTCCCGTCGACCTTCGTCGCGGCCGCGCGACCTTCTCGTCGGTCGACCGTCGGTCCGGGGGCAAACGGGTCACGCTCTCGATCCACCGCGAGGCCGTGGTCGGCCCGTGGAACTCGAACTCGACCTCGCCGGCGTGCGAGACGTGGCGAGCGAGCGCGGAACTGGGTCGGTCCATCCTTCTTCTCGAGGCGCCGAGGACCGCCCTCAAGCGCAGTTCGCGAGAGCGCCCGTCGAGGCGCCGATCGGCGAGCGACGGCGACGCGCCGTCGTCCCGGGGGCGCCGACCGGGGTTCGCTAAGCCTTTACTCGCCGAGGGTCTAAGACGTGTCAATGCTCGTCGACGCCTTCGGGCGCGGAGTGACCGACCTGAGGGTCAGCCTGAGCAAGCGCTGCAACTTCGCGTGCATCTACTGCCACGACGAGGGGCTCGGCCCCGTCGCTCGGCCGCGCAGCCCTCACGCCGAGGAGATGAGCCCAGTCGAGATCGAGCGGCTCGTTCGGGTCGCCCGCGAGTTCGGGATCCACTCGATCAAGTTCACAGGCGGAGAGCCGCTGGTCCGCAACGACCTCGAGGAGATCGTCGAGCGGACGGTCCGGCATATCGAAGACGTCTCGTTGACCACCAACGGCTCGATGCTCGCCGCGCGGGCCGAGGGGTTGCGCAGCGCCGGTCTCAAGCGGGTGAACGTCTCGATCGACTCGCTCGACCCTACGACCTTCCGCGAGATCCGCCACGGATCGCTCGCGCCGGTGCTGCGCGGGATCGAGGAGGCGCTGCGCGTCGGTCTCAAGCCGCTCAAGCTCAACCTCGTCGTCTTCCGGCGGACGGTCGACCAGATCCCCGAGATGATCCGGTTCGTGGGGCGGCAGGAAGGGCTGAAGCTCCAGCTGATCCAATTCATGCCCGAGCTCGTCGGCCCAAAGGACTGGGCCGTGGATATCGACGCCGTCCGACGCTGGCTTCAGGAACGGGCCGACCAGGTGCTGATCCGCGAGATGCACCACCGGCGGGTCTACCAGTTCGGCGGTGCCGAGGTCGAGGTCGTCGACCCGGTCTACAACGAAGAGTTCTGCATGAACTGTCACCGGATCCGGGTCACCCACATGGGGGAGCTGAAGGGGTGCCTCAATCGGAACGATGACCTCATCGCGACGCGCGGTCTGAACGACACGGAACTTCGCGATGCCTTCCGCCGCGTCGTCGCCCGACGCGTCCCGTACTATGGGGCCTACGTGCGAGAATTCCCGCGGCGCGACGCGCTCGCGAACGCTCCCCGGGTCGATCGACCCCTCTAGATCCCCGCGAACGCCGAGATCGCGATCCCGACGAGGAAGCCGGCGAATCCGGCGACGAGCCCGATCGTGAGCATGCGGAGCCCGCTCGCCCAGACCGAACCGACCGTCGTGCGCGCCTCGTACCCTCCGATCGCGAAGAGCATCCCCGCCGCGAGCACCACCGCGGTGATCGCCGCGTAGACGACGTTCGTCGTGACGAGGAATGGGACGATCGGTAGGATCGACCCGGCCACCGTCGCGAGGCCCACGAGGATCGCGCTCTTGCGCGGCTGGTCGCTCGCCACCGGGGCGAGGTGGAGCTCGAACGCCATCATGAGGTCGAGCATCGCCTTAGGGCTGGCGACGATCTTGTCGAGCATCGACGCGCGATCCTGCTCGGGGATCTCCCACTTCTCGAGCATCTCGGAGACCTCCGCTCGCTCGAGCTCGGGGACATGCTCCATCTCCCAGCGCTCCCGATTCTGCTCACTGAGGTAGAACAACCGCCGGGCGCGCGTCGAGGTATAGGCGACCGCCCCCATCGAGATCGTCTCCGCGGCGAGGGCCGCGAGCGTCGCGATGAGGATGACGCTGCGGCTTTGGCCGGAGCTCGCGAGCCCGAGCAAGATCCCGAGGACGTTGACGAGGCCGTCCTGGCTCCCGAGGATGAAGTCGGAGAGGTTGCCGGGAGCCGGGTGGCTCTCGGCGTGGGTCGCCTGCGCGACGCTTGCCGGGCGGACGCGGGCCATCCCCCCTCTCTGACGCAGGGACGGGTAAGCCCTTCGGTCTAACGCTCGGGACGGACGGTACCCTGGGCTCGGGCGGTCCGCTCGAGTCGAGCGATGGCCGCCGGGCGAATGACGCCGGCGGGAGTGACGAATCCGGTGACGTAGCGGGCCGGGGTCACATCGAAGGCCGGGTTTCGAGCCGAACTTCGCGCGGGGGCGATTCGCTCACCGGCGAAGTGGAGCACTTCCTCTTCCCCCCGTTCCTCGACCGGGATCGCCGCCCCGGTCCGGCGCTGGAAATCGAACGTGGTCCATGGGGCGGCGACGTAGAACGGGACCTCGTTCTCGCGGGCGACCACCGCCTTTTCGTAGGTGCCGATCTTGTTCGCGAAGTCCCCGTTGCGTGCGATCCGATCGGCCCCGACGATCACCGCATCGATCTCCCCGGCCTGAAGGAAGTGACCGGCCGAATTGTCGGCGATGATCGCGTGATCGATCCCCTCTTGGTCGAGCTCCCAAGCCGTCAGGCGAGCGCCTTGCAGCAACGGGCGGGTCTCATCGACGAAGACAAAGAGGCCCGGGTTCCTCTCGTGGGCGACGCGGATCGGCGCGAGGGCGGTCCCCCACTCGACCGTCGCGAGGGCCCCGGCGTTGCAGTGGGTGAGGATACGGCGAGCTCGTCGGAAGAGCGGGGCGCCGGCTTCGCCGATGCGCCGACACCCGTCGACGACCTCGGCACGGTAGCGATCGGCGGCTGCCTCAGGATCGTGCCCTCGCTCCCAGGCTGCCCGCACCGTCTCGACGCCGACGAACAGATCGAAGGCGGTGGGCCGAGTCGCCCGGAGGAGTGCGGCGGCCTTCTCCCGCTGGGGGGCCTTCGCGCGAGCTGCGAGGGCCATCCCATAAGCCGCCGCGACCCCGATCGCGGGAGCGCCCCGTACTGCCATGGTGCGGATCGCCTCCGCGACCTCCTCGACATGGCGCAGCCGCCGGATCACGAGTCGCTGGGGGAGACGCCGCTGATCGATGAGGTGGAGCACTCCGCGCTCGTACCAGAGCGCTCGAACCGTCACGGCGTACGTCACCCCTCGAGCGAGTGCATCAGCGCGAGCCAACGGGCGTCGACGCACTTTGGGCTCCCGAGCGCTTCATCGAACGGGATCCCGAGGACCTGCTCGCCGCGAAGGACGGCGACCTCACCGCTATGGCCGTTCAGCGCGAGCTCAACGGCCGTGGCGCCGAGTCGGGTCGCCAACAGCCGGTCGAAGAGGGTCGGAGGGCCTCCGCGCTGGATGTGGCCGATCTGGGCGGAGCGCGACTCGACGTGCGTCGTCGCCTCGATCCGACGGGCGATCTCCGCGCCGATCCCTCGCTCGCGGAGGAGCTCGTGGCCGAACTCGTCCCTCGCTCCGGGACTGCCCTCGGAAGTTCCCAGGTCGATCCCCTCGCTGGCGACGATGAGCGCGTACCCTCGGGCACGCACCGCGGCGGCGACCCGCCGCATGAGCCGGGCTTCGTCGTAGCGCTCTTCGGGAAGGAGGGTCACGTCGGCCCCGCCCCCCACCCCGGTCGCCAGGGCGACCCAGCCGGCATGACGGCCCATCACCTCGAGCACGATCGCGCGGTGATGACTGCGTGCGGTGTCCTTGAGACGCTCGAGCGCGTCGAGCGAGACCGTGGACGCGGAGTAGAATCCGAAGGTCCAATCGGTGCCGTTGACGTCGTTGTCCATCGTCTTCGGCACTCCGACGACCTTTCCACCCCGCCGATGAAGTTCGCGCGCTGCGCTCAGGGTGTCGTCCCCGCCGATCGCGATGAGGTAGTCGACCTTCTGCGAGCGCAGCGTCGCGAGGACCTGGTCCGCGTCCTCGGGCTTCGCGAACGGGTTCGTCCGAGAGGTCCCGAGCAGGGTGCCTCCGACCCCGATCGCGTCGTGAACGTCCGCGATCGACAGGGGGCGGGCGATCCTGTCGCGCACCCCCCTCCAACCGTCCAGGAATCCGATGACCTGGTGCCCGTCCTGGCCGGCCCGAAGCACGACGCCTCGGATCGCCGCGTTCAGGCCCGGGCAGTCACCGCCGCCCGTCAGTACTCCGAAATTCACGCCGAGACCTCGAGGTACTCCCGTGGCGCGGTCGTGAGGAACTGGTAGCCGGTGCGCGTCACCAGGACGTCGTCCTCGATCCGGACGCCACCGTGGCCGGGCAGATAGATCCCGGGCTCGACGGTGATGACCATGCCCTCTTCGAGAGCGTCCTCGGAGCGCTCGTTCATGCCCCAACCATCGTGGACCCGAAGCCCGATCGAGTGGCCGAGACCGTGAGTGAACCGGCCCTTCCACGGGCTCGCGTCGATGACGTGCTGGGCCGCGAGGTGAACCTCCTTCGAGGGGGCGCCCGGTCGGATCACGTCGAGCGCCGCCTGCTGAGCGGCCCCGACCGTCTCGTGGACGCGCTTGAGCTCGTCGTCACGCTTGCCGAAGTGGAACGAGCGGGTGATGTCGCTCGCGTACCGAGCGTAGTACGCGCCGAAATCGCAGACCATCGAGTCTCCGCTTTTGAGCTTCCGATCGCCAGCGAAGTAGTGCGGTTCTGCGCTGTTCGGACCGAACCCGACGATCGTCGAGAACGATGGGCCATCGGCGCCGTGGTGCATCATGCGGTAGTTCATCTCTGTCGCGAGGGACCGCTCCGCGAGGCCCTCCTGGAGGAGCCCCGGGATCTCGCGGGCGACTTTCGAGCCGATATCGGCGGCGCGCGTGAGTCGCTCGATCTCGGTCGCGTCCTTCGTCGCACGCGCCTTGCGAAGCGGGGCGCTGATGTCGAGCCACTTCGCGCTCGGGAGGGCCTTGCGGAGCCGCTCCGCGCCCGCGTACGTGATCTCCGCATGATGAAGGCCGATCGTGGGACTCCCCGGGAGGAGCTTTTGGATCTCCTCCTCGAGCTCGGACATCGTACGGAACGAGTGGACTCGGACATGGGGGTCCTTCTTCGCCGCCTCGTTCGCGCTCTCCGATTCGAGGATCGAGCTGTAGAGGTCGAGCTCGCCGTCGGGGTGCGCGATCGCTACTGAACCTTCGAACAGACCGCTGGGTACGTCGAACATCCAGAAGAACCCGCCATCCAGATGGGGGTCGACCGAGTTTGCGAGGAGCACGACTTCGGGTTTGGGATCCGCGAGGCGGAAGAGCTTCTCTACGCGCGCTTTCATCGCTTCGGTGAGCCGGAGGGCCGTTTCAAGGTTTTCGGGGCGGGTCGTCAAGGGGTTGGGGCGGAGCTCTCCTCTCGCAAGTCCTTCCACGATAGTCGGGGGCGCCGTGCCGCCTCGACCTCGTCAATACGGGCGACGGAGGTCGACTGCGGGGCGTTGCGGAGGTTCTCGGGCGAGTCCGCGAGGGCGCGTTCGAACGCCGCGATGAACTCGTCGAGGGCCCGACGACTCTCCGTCTCCGGAAGCTCGATCATCAGCGATTCCGGGACGATTGCCGGGAAGTACACCGTCGGCGCGTGCACCCCCTCGTCCAAGAGGCGCTTCGCGAGGTCGAGGGTCCGCACCCCCCGGTCCTTGAGCGGGGCCCCCGAGAGCACGAACTCGTGCTTGACGAGCGGACGGAACGGGCGAGGGAGCGCGTGACCGAGCCGCGCCGCGACGTAGTTGGAGTTGAGGACCGCCCGACGAGCGATGTGACGAAGGCCCTCCTCGCCGTGGACCAAGGCGAAGACGTAGGCTCGCAGATCGAGCCCGAAGTTTCCTTGACCGGACTTGATCTTCCCGATCGACTTCGGGCGATCGTAGTCGAGGCGGAATTTGCGCCCCGACTTGACGACCCGCGGGACGGGAAGGTAGGCGCCGAGCGTCGTCCCGGCGGCGAGAACACCGGCGCCAGGTCCTCCGCCTCCGTGCGGGGTCGCGAAGGTCTTGTGGAGGTTCAAGTGGGCGACGTCGAACCCCATCCGCCCGGGGTGGGTGATCCCGAGGATCGCGTTGAGGTTCGCCCCGTCGTAATAGAGCATCCCACCCGCGCCGTGGACGGTCTCGGCGATCTCGAGGATGTCGCTCTCGAAGAGCCCGGCGGTGTTCGGGTTCGTCAGCATGAAGCACGCGGTCCGGTCGGAGACGGCCGCGCGCAACGCCTCGAGATCGACGCAGCCCTCCTTCGAGGGAAGCTCTCGGGTCGTGAAGCCGGCCATGGCGGCCGACGCCGGGTTGGTACCATGGGCCGTGTCCGGAAGGAGGACCTCCGTGCGTCGGTCGAGCTCCGCGCGATCGCGGAAGTACGCTCGGATCATCAGCAGGGCCGCATACTCCCCGTGCGCCCCGGCGGCCGGTTGTAACGAGACCTCAGGAAGCCCGGTGACCTTTCCGAGAAGACGCTCCAGTCGCCAGATGACCTCGAGCGCGCCCTGGACGGTATCGATCGGCTGCTCGGGATGGAGCTCCGAGGCGGTCCGCCGCCGGGCGACGACCTCGGAGATGCGCGGGTTGTACTTCATCGTGCACGAGCCGAGGGGGTAGCTCGAAGTCTCGATCCCGAAATTCATCTGGCTCAAGCGGGTATAGTGGCGTAGGACCTCCAGTTCACTCAACTCGGGCCAGCGGAGCGACGTCTTCCGTCGCCAGGTCTCCGGTATTCCCGAGATCGCCGGAGGCGGGTCGGGGTCGGTCGAGGTACCGAGCTCCCAGATCGAGGGCTCGTCCCAACGGGCCTGGCGGAACGTCATCGGCGTCCTCCCATCGCGGCCATCACCGATCGCGCGGCCTGAACGTACTTTGCGATCGACTTATCGTCGGTCGTTTCGGTCGCCGAAACGACGATGCGCTCGGGCCCGGCGGGGGCCGTCGGTCGAGGGTCGGCGAGCGAATATCCCCCGAGCACCCCCTTGCGACGGAGGCGGTCGAGGAACTCCTGGGAGGTACCGTGGGCGAGCTCCACCGTAAAGTCGCTCAAGTACGGCGCGTCGAACCTCGGGCTCCGCAGGCCCTCGACGCTCGCGAGCCCGCTCGCCACGGTGCGAGCTTTCTCAGCGAGCGAGCGCTGGAGCTCGGCAAGGCCCCGCGGCCCGACGACGCTCGCGTAGACGACGAACGCGAGGGCGATGAGCGACTGGTTCGTGCAGATGTTCGAGGTCGCCCGAGACCGTCGGATGTGTTGCTCGCGCGTTTGCAGTGTGAGCGTGAACGCTCTACGCCCGTTGCGGTCGTGGGTCGCCCCCACGATCCGTCCGGGGGCGAATCGAGCGTGCTCCTTCTTGCAGGCGAATAATCCGAGCAGAGGTCCGCCGTAGGAGGGTGGGATCCCGAAGCTCTGGCCCTCTCCCACGACGACGTCGGCGCCGTAGCTCGCAGGAGGTTCCAGGACGGTCAGGGCGAGCGGGTCGGCGCGTACGACGAGGGGGACCGAACCGAGGATCGAGCGGAGCTCGAAGAGCCGTCCGTCTAGATGACCGAAACCGTTCGGTAAGTCGGCGAGCATGCCGAACACGTCGCCCCGGGCGAGCTCCTCGGAGAGCCGCGTCAGATCGATCGTGCCCGTGCGCTCTTCCACCGGGATTTCCTGGATGGTGAGTCCCTGTCCGACCCCGTAATTCTCGAGGACGCTCTTTTCCTCCCACGGCAGGCTCGCGGGTACGAGGAACCGACGTCCTTCGTGGATGCGTCGGCACAACAGGAGGGCCTCTCCCGAGGCGGTCGCCCCGTCGTAGAGCGAAGCGTTCGCGATGTCGAGCCCGGTGAGCTCGACCCAGATCGACTGGAACTCGAAGAGCGCTTGGAGCATCCCTTGGCTCGCTTCGGGCTGGTAGGGGGTGTACGCGGTGTAGAACTCACTGCGTTGCAGGATCGCGTCGACCGCCGCGGGCGAGTAACGGGTCGAGGTCCGGCCCCCGAGGAAGTTCGCGAACTTCGAGTACGGTCGGTTCCGATCGAGGATCTTGTCGATGGCGCGCAGCGCTTCGGCTTCTGAGAGGCCGCCGCCGATGCCCATTCGGCCGATCCGGGCTTTCTTCGGGACGTCGGCGAACAGCTCGTCGGGAGAGTGGAGCCCGATCGCCTCGAGCATCTCGCGCTCGGCGTCGGGACCATCGGGAATCCAACGGACCAATGAACTCACCTGGCCGCCCGCGAACGACCCTTCGCCTATTAGCCCTGCGCGGTCAAAGACGGATCACGAGCCGCGGTGCGTAACGCTTAGACGCTCGGCTCCCGCTGGGTCGCTCGAGCGATGCCGAAAAAACCCCGAAAGCCTCTGCGCCCTTCCGCGGCCGCTCGCGCGGCGCTCCGACCCCCACCGTCCGTCGAGATCCTCGACATCGCTTTCCATCGCGCGTCGCTCGCCACCCCCAAAGGCTCGACCAAGAGCGAGCGAGATCGCCGCCGGGCGCAGCTCAAGATCGTCCGAAGCGGCGCGACCGTGAGCCGACAGATCCAGTCGATCGTTCGCTCGTTCCACCGACCCCCGCTGACCGACCTCGAGCTGGCGCTCCTGGCGACGCGGTTCGGGCCCGGGAGCTTCGAGCGTGCCATGGCGCGACTCCAGCGCGCCCTCGTGCGGATCCGGGGCCTCCAGCGTGAATCCGAGCGCGCACTTCCGAACGCGCGCACGCCGGAGGAGATCGGGACCGAGGTCCGTCGCTTCTACGGCCGTCTCTCGAGCCACGTCCGAGAGATCGACCCCGACCTGCGTCGGCTCGGTGAGTTGCGCGGGTTCTTGCGGGTTCGCCCGAAGTTGAGTCCGAACGTTCCCACCCTCGCGGTCGCCGGGTTTCCTAACGTCGGCAAGTCCGCGCTCGTCGCTCAGCTCTCCACGGCCCGCCCCCGCGTCGCGCCGTTTCCGTTCACGACGCTCGCGATCGAGGTCGGTCACGCCGACCTAGGTTTCGATCGCTGGCAGGTGCTCGATACGCCCGGCGTGCTCGGCCGCGCCGGGCGAGCGAACCTCGCGGAAGCGGAGGCGTCCACGGCGGTAGACCGCGGGGCGCAGGTCGTGCTCTTCGTCATCGACCCCACGGAGTCGTGCGGGTACACCGTCGCCGATCAAGAGAAGTTGCTCGCTCGATGGCGCCGGGAGCTCGAGGGACGGCCGATCATCGTTGTGGAGTCGAAGTCCGACCTACGCCCGAAGTCCCGCTCCGATCGACTTCAGATCTCGACCGTGACAGGCGAGGGGATCGATGCGCTCCGAACAGCGATCCGCGCTGCCGCCCCCGTCATGGCCCCGCCGCCTCCGGTCGAGGAGGAGCCGGTCTTCGAAATGACCGAGGAGGAACGATCGTCGGATCGGATGCACCGTCGCCGGAAGCCTCGACACTCGGATACAACGGAGGACCCGGGCGCTTCCGAGTAACCCCCCGGTCGAGTCCCCGACGCCGCGGCAAGAGCTGCTTCGGCGAGAGGCCGATCAGACCGAGAAGGCTTGCCCGTTCTCCGGCGCGACCACCTCGCAGAACGTCGAGAGTTCGTCCCGCAGCGGGTCGCGGTCATCGCCGTGCATGAGGACGACCGTCCGGGCATGCGTCGCCCGCACGAGCTTGACGAGCTCCGAATGCGACGCGTGTGCGGAGAAGTCGAACTTTTGGACCTCGCAGACCGGTCGGATCGTGGTGCCGTCGACCTCGAGGTGGCCCTCTTCGAGAAGGCGACGGCCGTTCGATCCCTCGACCTGGTAGCCGGTGAGCAGGATCGAGGAGTTCGCGTCGGTGTGGAGCTCGCCGATGTAGTAGAGCACGGGTCCCCCATCGAGCATCCCGCCGGTCGTCACGATCACTTCCGCTTCTCGAAGCGCCTTCCGACGCTCGTGCTGACCCTCGACCACGTGGACCGACTCGAGGGCGCGACGGAACTTCACGGGATCGGCGAGGTAATCGGGGGCGCTCAGGTACATGTGGTTCACACTGCGCGCCATCCCGTCGAGGTACGTCTCGAATCCCGAGGAGGCGAGCGCGAGCAGAACCTCTTGGGCTCGACCGACCGCAAAGGCGGGAACGATCGCCTTGCCCCCCCGCTCGACGGTCTCTCGGATCTTGTCGCGGAAGCGTCGCTCAGTCTCGTCGCGGTCGGGGTGCTCCTTGCCCGAGTACGTCGACTCGAGCACTAGAACATCGGTGCGCACCGGCTCCGCGCCGTGAACGAGATGCGTCGATAGGGTTTGCACGTCACCCGAAAAGAGGAGATCCTGTTCGCCGTGGTAGAGGTACATCGTCGCGCCCGGGATGTGACCGGCCGGTGTCAGCTCGACCTCGAGCCCCTTGTGCCGAAAGGTCCCGTGCCGCTCGACGACGGTGGTGCGCGTATGCATCGAGCGGATGTCGTTCGCCTCGTACGGGGCGAGGTAGCCCTCGAGACGGGCGATCTTGAGGGCGTCGCGCGCCAGGAGGTCGGTGACGGCGAGCGTGACCGGGGTCATCACGATGCGCGCCTTCGGTAGGCGGCTCAACAGGGGCATCATCCCGGAGTGGTCGAGGTGCGCGTGCGATAGGAAGACCGCGTCTAGGCTCGTCGGCGCCGGCCGCGGGTAGGACGGCGGATCCGTCGGCGTCATGCCGTAGTCGAAGAGCAACGTGCGACCCTGGTCGCGAACGACCAGGGCCAACGAGCCGATCTCGGAGGCGCCCCCGAGAAATTGAAGGTCCATTGGCGCTCGATGCCGGGCGGCCGATTTAAGGTCATGCCGGCGAAGGAGATCGCCCCGGGCAAGCGCTCTTTACCCGGTCGTTCGTGGCCGAGACGTGAGCGGTCTCACCTCGCCCGACCTGGAGGTGCTCTTCCGCATCAACGCGGCCGTGCACTCCGCAGTCCGAGAGGCGCGGAGCTCGCCGCATCGCGGCGATGTGGTGGCGATGGGCGCCGATGGGTCCCCGACGGAGCAGATCGATCAGGTCGCCGAGCGTACGATCCTCGACCGTCTCGACGCCGAGGGCGTCGACTGGGACCTTCTGAGCGAGGAGATCGGTCTTGTCCGTCGTGGGGGCGGCCCGCTCCTGGTCGCCGATCCGATCGACGGGACCCACAATCTCCTGCACGGACTGCCGTTCGCCTCGATCTCGCTCGCGCTCGGCGCGCGCGACCTCTCCGGCGTGGAGATCGGCGTGGTTCACGATCTCTATCACGGGACGACCTACTGGGCGCAGCGAGGGGGCGGCGCGTTCCGAGACGGACGTACGATCCGTGTTCGGCCCTGGAACCCGAAGAGCGACCTCACCTTCGTCAGCCTCGGTCGTCATACGACCGACCGTGCCGTGGGCCGAGGACGGCAGGCGCGTCGCATCCGATCCCTCGGGTGCGCTTCCCTCGAGATGGTCAAGGTCGCGGAGGGCGCCGGCGACGCCTATCTCTTCGAGAACCAACCCGAGTCGCTCAACCTCCGGGTCACCGACATTGCGGCGGGCTACCGAATCCTGATCGAAGCCGGCGGAGGGATCTCCGACGCCGACGGAGACCCGATCGACCGGTTCCCACTGAGCGTGGAGCCGCGCACCTCGGTATTCGCTTTCGGAGACGCGCAATGCCTCGCGGCGCTGCTAACGCCTCGGGGGCGTTGATGCGGATCGGCATCACTGCGAACCCGAGGAAGGTCGGCGCGCTCGCGATCGCCGAACGAGCCGCTCGAGTGCTCGCCCCCCGCGCGGAACTCGTGGTGGCCGAGTCGATCCCACCCGGCGCGTCGTTCCCGCAGGGGCGGGAGCCCATCGAGCAGATGCGGGTCGACGTGATCGTGGCGATCGGCGGCGACGGGACGTTCCTCTCGGTGCTGCAGCGTACGCCGGTCCCCCTGCTCGCGATCAACGCGGGCACGGTGGGCGTGCTCGCGGAGGTCGACGGGCGCGATCTCGACGCCATCGACGCCGCCCTCGATCGGCTCGTGCACGGTTTCTACTTCGTCGAGGACCGGATGAAGCTCGCCGTCCAGACGGGGGACGGGGTCGCTCCCGACGCTTCCAACGAGGTCGTGGTACACTGTGCTCGTGCCGCGAAGATGGGCCACTTCGAGATCGCGCTCGACGGCCGTCCGTTCGGTCGGATCCGGGCCGACGGGATCATCCTGGCGACCCCCACGGGTTCGACCGCTTATGCGCTCAGCGCGCTCGGCCCGATCGTCGAGCCGAGCGTCGAGGGGATCGTCGCGGTCGCGATCGCTCCGTTCCGCGCGGTCGCACGAGCGATCGTCATCGATCCGCTGCGCACCGTGACGATCCGTCCCCTCCCGACCGGTGCGAGCGCGGTCGCGGTGATCGACGGGCATTTCGAACGACCGATCCCCGCCGACGGCTCGGTCGTGGTCTATCGCTCGCCGCGTCGGGGTCGGTTCGTCCGTTTCGGAGCGCCGCACTTCCTCCGGCTCCGGGGCAAGGGGATCTTGCCGTGGTCGGAGTCGCTCGGCGTTCTCGAGGAGAACGAGGAGGAGCACGGGCGCGATGTTCCGCCCCCGGCGTAAGCGAGCGGGGGTGGACGGCGCCAAGCTCGGCGACCCTCCCCGGGCGATCACCCGCCATCTCCTCGAAGGGGCGCTCGCGAGCGCCCAGAGCGCGTATCCGAACGAGTTCGGCGCGGTGTTGCGCGCCGATCCCCCGGGCCTGATCTCCGAGCTCCTCCTCCTCCCCGGGACCACGGCGGGCCGTCGGCACGCCAATTTCCAGTTCTACATGCTGCACATCGACCTGGCAGTCGTCGGGACCGTTCACTCTCACCCTTCCGGGGTGATCCGCCCCTCGGAGGCCGACACTCAGGTCTTTCGAAACTGGGGCAGACGCCACATCATCCTAGGCGCCCCGTTCGGCCCGGGATCGTGGCGAGCGTACGACAGCAACGGCCGGCCGGTCGATCTACCGGTGATCGGCACGGACGGGAAACCCGAGGGTCCACCGAGCGATCGGCGACTGGTGCGCTCCGTCCACCGACCAGAGTAAGCCCAGCGCCCGTCTATTCGCGGACGGGGATCGTCGGGATCGGCAGTCGATCCGGATGCAGGTTCGGGTCCTCGATCGCGCGACCCGGGTGACTCGGTTCGCTCCAGAGCCCGCGGGTCCTCGCGACGAAGTCGAGGAAGGCAATGAACCCCCGGAACGCGCCACGATAGGCCCGGGTGTGGCTCCCCTCCCAGTCGAAGAAGTCCCGGAGCATCACTTTCGACTGGCGCAGACCGTGGCTGAGCGCCCGCTTGAGGAGCTCCTCCTGCACGTCGCTCAGCATGTCCCGGCGGAACCAGTCGCGGGACTTGAGGTGACCCAGCGGGACAAAGAACATCGGGACCAGTAGGCCCTTGAAGTCCCAGAGGTCGTCGATCAGTTCGATCGTCCGGAGCACGTCGTCCTCGGTCTCCTGGGGGAGTCCGACGATGAACGTACACGCCGGATAGACGTGGTTGTCGTTCATCAGGCCGGCGGCCTGGACCACCAGCTCGGGCCACTGAGAGGCCTTGAACGGGGCGACCTTGCCGGGCATCGCCGCGGTGATCATTCGGGGAGAACCGGTCTCTACACCGACCTCGACGCCCCACCACTTCTGGTGGTCGTCGACCAGCACCTCAGCGCACTTGGGGAGCAGCTTGGGCTTCGTCATCAACGAAGCGATCGCGACGTGGCTCCAGCCGACCTGGCTGTAGTAGCGCTTCGCGAGCTTCAACAGCGGGATGAGCTTCTCCTCGCGCGGCATCACGTTCGGGCTGCCGTAGAAGAAGACGTCGTCCGAGTGC
>JBOGRR010000006.1:0-27275 GCA_050749765.1 Thermoplasmata archaeon
GCGATGCGATCGCTCCCGAGGAGATGGCCCGGGTCCTCGACGCGCTCTGGGAGCGTGCGCTAGCGGTCTACTCGTGCCCGCACGGACGTCCGATCCTGTTCGACCTTCCCCGCGGTCGGATCGATCGCTGGTTCCTGCGTTCGGGCGCCGGGCCGTGAGGCGCTCCCGCGTCGACCGCGAGCCCGCGTTCCGGTTCGAGGCGGAGATGGTCGCCCCGATGCGCGCGCACCTCGAGCGCGAGCACTACCGGGTCTACGTCAATCCGGACGGGCGGGACTATTTCGATATGATCGCACGGCGCGGCTCCGAGCTCGGGCTCGTCGAGCTCAAGCGGACCTTGGGCGCGAAGGTCTTCGGGCAGGCGCTGCGTCGGCGCGCCTGGGGGGACTGGGTCGCCGTCGCGCTCGGCTCGGAAATGGCGGCGCGCCGGCTCGTCGCCGAGCGGACGGGCCGCCTCTCCGCGGCCGTCGGTGTGTACTGGGTCCACGGGAGCACGGTCGACTGCCTTCGACCATCCCGCGCAGTCCCCGCGATGGCCGCGGTCGACGGTCGGCCGAGCGCGCGCACGGAGCTCGCGGGGTGGCTCGATGCGGTCGATCGCGGCGAGCTCCCTCGCGAAGTCCATTGGGACGGGCTCTTCCACGACCTGCGGCGCCTCTCGGGGGGCCGGCGCTACCGAGAGTGGACGCTCGAGGAGGCGGGCGACGGCCGCACGTAACGCTCATCCTGTACGGCCCCCTTCGCGGAGCATGCTCGCCTGCCCGTTCTGTGGGGCCCTCGAAACCGATCGCTTCGAGATCGAGGGGACCCGGTTCTTGGTCTTCGCGTGCATGTTCTCGCCGAGCGTCGACCTCGCGCTCTCCGACGAGGAGATCGCCCGCCACCTCGAGCGCGACTATGGGCCGAAGGGCTCCGCCTACTTCCGCAGCATGTGCGACCGACTTCACCTGGTCGTCGCGCGGCCCGATCCGGCGGACCCGGTCGAATCCGCCGATCCGGCGGCGTGAGGCGCCGACCGATCAGCCGACCGCGTAGCGACGCAGCAGGATGCTGGCCGGGAAGGCAGCGCCCCAGCAGTACGTCGCGATCATCGGAGAGACGAACGCGATCGGGATCGAGAGGACGAAGACCAACGGGATCACGAGCCCGCGACGGCGCAGCTCGTGACGCACCGAGTCCGGAAGTCGCGCATCGACCAAGCGAGCGGGGCCGGAGGCGTGCCGGAACATCGTCGCCAGCAAGAGTCCCGTGATCGCGGAAAATCCCGCGAAGAAGACCACCCCGGCGGTCGTCGAGCTGTAGACGTTCAGGACCTCGAGGACGAACGGCATGATCGCGATGAAGATGAGGAAGAGGAGATTCAACCACATGAGCGTCGAGTCGTAGCGCTCGATGTAGCGGAAGATCCGGTGATGGACGGTCCAGTACAGGGCGACCACGAAGAACACGAGGACGTACCCGACGAACGTCGAGGCGTTCCCGGCGAGCCCGCTGAGGAGATTCCCACCGGAACAGGGCGTCGAGGCGGAGCCGCAGGTGAGGAAGGCGAGGCCCGTGAGGTTGAGCACCAGCAGGGTCATCGCGAAGGCGAAGATGCCATCGCTCAGCGCGAGGATCCGGCTCAGGTCGTCGCCGGGAGGTTCCTTCCACGGACCCGACGGCGCGTTCGACCCGCTCGGGGCCTCGTCTCCCTCACGCACACCCGTCCGAGCGGAGCACCGGGCTTTGTCCTCTGGGTCCGGACTATGCCGCGCGGGGGGCCGTCGGGGCCGCGGTGACCTCGGCCAGCGCCGGGCCGGTCGGCACGAGATGGCGGGGAAGCCCCATTTCCTCCGGGGTCGCGCCGAGCGCGAGACCGACGAGCTGCGGGAGGTGGAAGATGGGCATCGAGAGCTCGCGTCCTACTGCGGCCTCAGCCTTGTTCTGGAACGAGTCAAGCGAGATATGGCACAGCGGGCACGGGGTCGCCATCGCGTGCGCACCGTGGTCCTTCGCGTCGGCGATCTGCCGGCCCGCGATCCGGTTCGCCGTCCCCGGCTTCACGAACAGGATCGGGAACCCGCAGCACATGACGCGGCCCCGGTACATCACCGGGTCCGCTCCGATCGCGGAGAGGAGGTCCTCAAAGGAGTGCGGCTCCTCGGCGCTCTCCGAGCCCATCTCGGCGGCCGGGCGCAACAGGTGGCAGCCGTAGAACGCACCGACCTTGAGCCCCGAGAGCGGGCGGACGACGCGAGCGCGGATCGTCTCGAGGCCGACGTCGTGCGTAAGCACCTCGAGCAGGTGTTTCACCTTGACCGTCCCGCGATAGGGGACGCCGATCTTGGCGAGCGCCGGATCGACGCGTGCGCGCACGCTCGGGTCCTCGAGCCGCCGGTTCGCGAGCGTCAGCATCCCTTGGCAGGTCGAGCAGACGGTGAGGAGATCGAGGCCGGCCCGCTCCGCAATGCCTAGATTGCGACCGTTGATCGCGACGTTGAGCGTCATATTCGCTTCGTCGACGAACCCCGAGCCGCAACACGAAAAGCTGGGGAACTCGACGAGCTCGATCCCGAGCGCCTTCGCGACCCAGCGGGTCGCCATGTCGAGCTCGCGACCGGACTCCTGGGCGACGCACCCGGGGTAGTAGGCGATCTTCATCGATGACCTTCCTCGGGACGGTCGAGCTCTTCGTAGAGGACCTCGAGCTGCTCGGCCCCTTCGATGCGGCGAGGTCGCTTCGCGACCTCGGGCTTCTTCCGCCAGATCCGCAGACCCTGACCGGCCTGCTTCGCGAGGCCCACGATCCCATTGGATTGACGCACGAGCTTCATCTCGTTGAGTTGGCCGCCCGCGCGGATGTTCTCCTTGAAGCCGACGGCGTGGCGAGAGCCGGGCTCGGTCGTACCCTGCACCGCGATCGCCATCTCCTTGAGATCTCGGATCCGCTCCGAGGGCTGCACGTCCTTCGGGCAGGCCTCCGTGCACAAGTGGCAGCGCAAGCAGAGCCAGAGTCCGTCCGTCTGGATGCGCACGAGGCGGTCCTGGTGAGCTTGATCGCGGGGGTCGACCACGAACCGGTAGAGCTTCGCGAGCGCCATCGGCCCCGGGAACTCGGGATCGCTCTCGACGGCGGGGCACGCGGAAAAGCAGGCGGCGCACGCGATACAGCGTGGGGTCTCCCGGAACCGCTCGACCTCCTCGGGGGTCATCGGGTTCGGTCGACCCACGGGCATCGGATGCTGCGGGTCGAGTTTGAGCGCGGGCTCGATGCGCTCATACTGCTTCCAGAACGGCGCTTGGTCGACGACGAGATCACGCAGCACGGGTTGATTGCGCATCGGCTCGATCACGAGCCGACCGTGCCGCTCGAGCTCGGGGCCGATCGGGGTCTGGCACGCGAGGCGACTCTTCGAGTTGATCTGCATCGCGCACGACCCACAGATCGAACTGCGGCACGAGTAGCGCAGCGTGAGCGAGGGATCCTGCTCGGCCCGGATCTTGAGAAGGGCCGTGAGCACGGGGGTGTGGGGCTCGACCTCGACCTCGTAGCGCTGGTACCGGGGGGTGGCATCGGCGCCGGGCTCGAACCGGTAGACCTCGATCGGTGCCATCAGCAGCTTCGCGGCGGCCATCAATAGACCCGCTCCTTGGGCTCCCACCGGGTATAGGCGACCGGACTATACGAGAGCTCGGGACCTTCCGGCCCCTTGCGCGCGAGCGTGTGCCGCATCCAATGCGCGTCGTCGCGCTTCGGGTAGTCGACGCGCGAGTGCGCCCCCCGGCTCTCGGTGCGAGCATACGCGCCGACGACGATCGTCTCCGCGAGCTCGAGCATGTGGCCGACCTCGAGCGCGTCGGTGAGGTTGAGGTTGTAGACGTTCGATCGATCGACGATCCGCACGTTGCGGTACCGTGCCCCCAAGGCCCGTACCCGACGGATGCCCTCGAGGAGGTCCGCGTCGTTCCGATAGATCCCCGCGTAGCGTTCCATCGTCGCCTGCATCTCCGCGCGCAGCGCAGAGGGATCCTCCCCGTCGGTGCGCCCGCTCATCGCCCGGATCGGCCCCTCGCTCTCGGCGACGTCCGCGTCCGTCACTGCGGCACGGGCCGAGGCCCCGACCGCGTACGCGGCGGCGGCCAAGCCCGCCTGTTTGCCGAAGACGAGGGTCTCGAGCAGCGAGTTCCCTCCCAACCGGTTCGATCCGTGGATGGAGACGCACGCGGCCTCGCCGGCCGAGTAGAGGCCCGGGACGTTCGTCGCGCCGTTCACGTCCGTGCCGATCCCTCCCATCATGTAGTGCTGGGCCGGGTAGACAGGAATCGGTTGTGTGACCGGATCGATCCCGGCGAAATTTCGGCAGAAGTCGCAGATCTCCTGCAGGCGGCTTTGGATCTTCTCCTTGCCGAGGTGCATCAATTCGAGGTGTGCGAACCCGCCCGGGAATCCCCGCCCCTCGGTGACCTCGGTCGCGATCGCTCGAGAGACCACGTCGCGCGACGCGAGCTCGAGCACGTGCGGAGCGTACCGCGCCATGAACCGCTCGTCGTTCGCGTTCTTGAGGATCCCCCCCTCCCCGCGGGCTCCCTCGGTGATCAGGATCCCAGAGTCCGGAAGGGCGGTCGGGTGGAATTGGACGAACTCCATGTCCTTGAGGAAAGCACCGGCCTCGTAGGCGGCGCCGATCCCGTCGCCGGTGCAACTGTGCGCGTTGGTCGTCCGCGCATAGATCCGACCGCTCGGCCCGGTCGCGACGACGACGCTGGGGGCGGCGATCCCCTCGAAGTGCCCGGTCTTGCGGTCGAAGGCTACGATCCCTTGCGTGCGTCCATCGCGGACGACGACGCGAGTGAGGTCCCACTCCTGGTAGAGCGTGAACTTGCTCGAGAGCGTGCCGAGCCGCTCCCACAGCCCTTGGAGCAGGGCGAGCCCCGTACGGTCCGCGGCATAGATCGTCCGCGGGAACCCCGCGCCACCGAACGGTCGGCGCGCGAGGCTTCCGTCGGGGGCCCGGCTGAAAATGGTGCCGAAGTGCTCCATCTCGACGACGGTCGGTCCTGCCTCGCGGCAGAAGAACTCGATCGCGTCCTGGTCCCCGAGGTAGTCCGACCCCTTGACCGTGTCGTAGATGTGCGTGTCGACCGAGTCCTCGGCCCCGACCGCCGCGTTGATGCCACCCTGGGCCGCACCGGAATGGGACCGCAGCGGGTGGAGCTTCGAAACGATCGCGACGTCGCGCCCGGCCTCGACCGCGGCGAGCGCGGCGCGCTGCCCCGCGAGCCCGGCGCCGACGACCACCACTTCATGTCGACGCATCGGGAACCTCGGCGTCGAATTCGCTCGAGGATTAAGGCATGTCGGGAGTTGACGCGCCCAAGGCGAGTTCCCTTCCTTCCGTCGGTGAAGAGCGCGTAACGCTCTCGTGAGCTGTTATATACCGACCCCCGGTCCCCGCAGTGTTTCTCCGTCATCGGAGAGGATTCTCCCCATGCCGAACCTCACCAGCACCATCGAAGACGAGCGCCTGCGCACGGGCACGACGACGATCGGGATCGTCGCGAAGGACGGCGTCGTACTCGCGTCCGAACGCCGCGCGACCATGGGGTCGTTCATCGCGAACAAGCAGACCTTCAAGCTCTTCCGGATCGACCAAAACATCGGCGCGACGATGGCCGGCAGCGTGGGGGATGCCCAGACCCTGGTCCGCTACCTGAGCGCCGAGGTCTCCCTGTACCGGCTGCGCCGTAACGCCCCGATCGGAGTCGAAGGGGCGGCGACCCTGCTCTCGAACATCCTCTCCGGCAATCGGTACTACCCCTACTACGCCTGGCTCATCCTGGGCGGCGTCGACTCGAAGGGGGGCCACGTCTTCTCGGTCGACCCGGTGGGCGGCTCGATCGAGGATCGCTTCGTTTCGGTGGGCAGTGGGTCGACCTTCGCCTACGGGATCCTCGAGGAGGCGTACACGCGCGACCTGACCGTGAGCGACTCGATCGACCTCGCTCTGCGGTGCCTGACGGTCGCGATGAAGCGCGACAGCGCGAGCGGCGACGGCTACCTCGTCCACGCGATCACCGCGAAGGAATACCGCGAGCTCAGCGAGGACGAAATTAATAAGCGCCTGAAGGCTCTCAAGATTCCGTTGCCCCCCGCGCTCCCTTAGTCCGCGCGGGCCGGCGGCGGCCCAACCCGTTCTTTCCAACCCCTTCCTAAACGAATGAGTTACGATTCACTGATCACACAGACCCGGGAGGCTCTGAAAGAAGTCCTCCCAGAGACGATCGAGGTCACCGACGTCGAGCTCGAAGGGCCGCACGTCGTCCTCTATACGAAGCAGCTCGACGCATTCCTCTCGGGGGGCGACCTCCTTCGCCAGGTCGCCCAGCGGCTCCACCGACGCGTACTCGTCCGCAGCGACCCCGCCTCCCTCATCGACCCGAAGGAGGCGGAGAAGATCATCCGGGAGACGATCCCGGTCGAGGCAGAGATCAACCAGCTCTTCTTCGAGCCCGAGACCGGTGAGGTGACGATCGAGGCGGCGAACCCGGGCGTCGTCATTGGTCGCAGCGGCACCGTCCTCAACGATCTCAAGCGCCGCATCGGATGGATCCCGACCGTGGTGCGGACCCCCCCGATCCCGTCGAAGACCGTCGAGGAGGTTCGGGTCCACCTTCGCAACGTCAACGACGATCGGCGCTCGTTCCTACGCAAGGTCGGTGTGCGCATCGCTCGGGAGCGCCTTCCCGAGAAGATCTGGGCGCGCTCGACGGCCCTCGGCGGCTACCGCGAGGTCGGCCGCAGCGCGAGCCTGCTCTCGACCCAGAACTCGAAGATCCTCATCGACTGCGGGCTCGACCCGGGCTCCGAGCGCACGCCCTACTTCAGCGCGCCCGAGCTCCTGCCGCTCGACTCGCTGGACGCGGTCGTCGTGACCCACGCCCACCTCGATCACTGCGGCCTCGTACCGGTGCTGCTCAAGTACGGCTTCAAAGGGCCGATCTACTGTACCGCGCCGACGCGCGACATGATGACGCTCATGCTCCTCGACGCGATCAAGGTCGTCAACGCGGAAGCGCGCAAGGGACTCTACGATTCCTCCCACGTGCGTGAGATGGTCGCGCGAACGATCCCACTGCGCTGGGGCGAGACGACCGACATCGCCCCCGACGTGCGGCTCACGCTCCACAACGCGGGCCACATCCTGGGTTCCTCGATCTGCCACTTCCACCTCGGCGACGGCGATCATAACCTCGCCTACACCGGCGACATGAAGTTCGAACGGACGTGGCTGTTCAACCCGGCGACGAACCGCTTCCCGCGGCTCGAGACCCTCGTCATCGAGTCGACCTACGGTGGCTATCGCGATCTCCAGCCGAGCCGGCAGGAGGCGACCGAAGCGTTCAGCCACCTCGCGACGAAGATCCTGTCGCGGGGCGGCAAGATGATCGTACCGGTCTTCGCCGTCGGCCGGTCGCAGGAGGTTATGCTCGTCCTCGAGGATAAGATGCGCGAGGGACGGATCCCTCGCGTCCCGGTCTATCTCGACGGGATGATCTTCGAGGCGACCGCGATCCACACGGCGTACCCCGAGTACCTCAACAGCCAGCTGCGCACTCAGATCTTCCAGCAGGGCGACAACCCGTTCCTCTCCGACATCTTCCACCGGGTCGACTCGCAGCAGATGCGCATGGACCTGCTCGACACCAAGGAGCCGTGCATCGTGCTGGCGACCTCCGGGATGATGAGCGGTGGGCCCGTGATGGAGTACTTCCGCAACTGGTCAGGTGACGAGAAGAACTGCCTCGTCTTCGTCGGCTATCAGGCCGACGGGACGTTCGGCCGGCGGCTGCAGCGGGGGGTCAGCGAGACGACGTTCATGGACGGCCCTCGCCAGGTCCCGATCCCGGTCCGGCTCGAGATGGCGACGATCGAGGGGTTCAGCGGACACTCCGACCGCGCCCAGCTCATGAACTACGTCGCGTCGATCGACCCGCGTCCGTCGCGCGTGTTCATCAACCACGGCGAGGAGTCGAAGGGGCTCGACCTCGCGTCGAGCCTCCACAAGCGCTTCAACTTGGAGACCCGGGTCCCGTACAACCTCGAGGCGGTCCGACTGCTCTGAGCGACGGGACGACGCGCCCTATTCCCACTCGATCGTCGCGGGCGGTTTATCGGTGATATCATAGAGCACTCGCACGACCTCGCCCGAGAGCTCGCGCGTGATCCGTTCGGCGATTCGCGCGCTCACCTCGCGCGGAAGACCCATCGAGCGCGCGGTCATTGCGTCGATCGACTCGACCACGCGCACGGACACGGCCTCCCCGTGCACTCGGTTGTCCCCGAGCACGCCGACGGTCCGCGCGGACAACAGCACGGCGAAGTACTGCCACGGACGAGCGATCGTACCGGCGGCGACCGCGCGGTCGACCTCCTCCTCGACGATACGGTTCGCGACGCGCGCTCGGTGGACCCGCTCGGGCGTCAGCGCCCCGTTGACCCGTACGGCCAGCCCCGGGCCCGGGAACGGTTGGCGGTCGGCGTCCGGGATCTGGAGCTCACGCGCGAGGGCGCGGACCTCGTCCTTGTAGAGGTCGTGAAGCGGCTCGATGAGGCGCAGGCGGTTGTCCGCCGGGACTCCGCCCACGTTGTGGTGAGTCTTGATCGTATCGCGCGTCGAGCCACCGCTCTCGATCCAATCTGGGGCGATCGTCCCCTGGACGAGCCGATCGGTCCGGAACTGGACCGCTTCGCGCTCAAACAGACGGATGAAGCTCCGGCCGACCCGACGGCGCTTCTCCTCGGGATCGGTGACTCCCTCGAGAGCGCCGAGGAAGACCTCGCCGGCCTCTACGACCTCGACCTGAGCGTGGCTCGCGTGGAAGTACTGCCGCACGCGCTCGACCTCCCCGTAGCGTAGGAGTCCGGTGTCGACGAAGATCGCGCGCGCCCGCGCCCCGACGGCGAGTTCCGTGAGGCGGGCGGCGACGGTCGAGTCGATCCCTCCGGAGGCGGCGACCAGCGTCCGTTCGGGGATCTCGCTCTTCAGCCGCTCGACGCTCTCGTGGACGAACGCCTTCGCGTCGATCACGGGGGATTCCGCGGACCGGGGGTCTTCGGCTCTTCGCGCCACTTCGCACGATAGCGGTCGAGCGATGCGGTCAATTCGGGGTACTTGAGCGCGAGGATCTCGGCCGCGAGGACCGCGGCGTTCTCCGCGGCGTCGAGGCCGACCGCGGCGACGGGGACGCCGGGCGGCATCTGCACGACGCTGAGCAGACTATCGAGACCGAGCCCCCGGTGGAGCGGAACGCCAATGACCGGTCGGGTCGTCCGCGCCGCGACGGCCCCGGGAAGGGCTGCCGAGAGCCCCGCCATCGCGATGAAGAGGTCGGTGCCGGGGTCGGCGACGAGCCGATCGACCTTGTCCGGATTGCGGTGAGCCGAGGCGACATGGACCTCCGTCGGGACTCCAAGGTCGGTCAACCGAGTGCGGACCTTCTCGGCGATCTCGAGGTCAGAGGCGCTCCCGACCAGGACGGCGACCTTCATGGCCCGCGGGAAGGGCGGCGGGACAAATAGGTGTCGGGGCGCGGCGACGAGGGCGCCTCTAATCCCTCGGTCCGCTTCCCGATGCCGGCGCGCGGCGATGGTGCGACTGCATCGAGGCGGGAGGTTCCGGAGCTGGCTCGGCCACGGCCTCGGCGGAGGGCCCGAACTCGGCGATCGGATCTGGCGACGGATCCTGCACGGGCTCGGGGCGGGCGCCCTGCTGTACTACGTGCTCCCCCCGAACGTGCTCTGGGTCGTTCCGAACGTCGTCATCCCCTTCCTGGCGCTCGCCATCGTCCTGGCGATCGAGGCGATGCGTCTCGGCGGCGCGATCGAGGTCCCCGTCATCCGCCCGTACGAGGCGCGCCGGCCCGCGAGCTACGCCTACTTCGCGATCGCCATCGTCATCGCGATCGTGGCGTTCCCGCAGGCGATCGCCATCGCCGTCGTGCTCGGAACGGCGATCGTCGACCCGCTGGCCGGAGAATTGCGAGGCGCCGCCCGGCCGACCACCCGACGTTGGTATCCTTGGGCCCCGTTCGTCGTGTACGTCGCCCTCGCGTGGACCGCCCTGTTCTCGGTCGGACACTGGAACCCGGGGTTCGCCGCCGCGATCTCGATCGCCGCGGGCGTTGCGGCGATCCTCACCGAGGCGCCGAAGTGGAAGTATGTCGATGACGATCTCGCGATGACGCTCGTGCCGGGCACGATCGCCTTCGTCCTCGCCGCGCTGCTCCCCGGACTTATCTAGCGTCCGAAGTCGCCGTGGCCCGGCGAGCGGCCTCGCTCCGGGCCGAGGCGAGCGCGCTCTCGAGAGGAGCTCCCGGCTCGCCGACCGCGGTCGCCGCCGACGAGTTCCCTCCCCCTTTTCCCGAGAAGAGCGGCTTCGCGCCCTCGATGAGGTCGACGGCCGAGACCCGCGTCGCCGTCGAACCCGCGAACAGGGTACCACGCCCGTCTCGCTCGGAGGCGAGCAGCACGACGCGCTCCCGAGTTCGCGACAGGCGGCGGGAGAGCTCCGTGAGCTCGGCGCGGTCGAGATCTACCCGGGCGTGAACGATCGTGATCGGCCCGACGGTATCGAGGTTCCCGGCGTCGCTCTCGAGTCGAGCGGCGACCGCCGCGATGTCCTCCTGGCGGCGTTCACGCTCGGAACGCCGGGCGAGGTTCACCTCCTCGAGAAGACGATCGATCCCCGCGGAGATCTCTTCGGAGGCCACGCCGAGACGCTTCGCCGCTCCCGCGAGCGCGCGATCGCGTTCGTGCCGTAGAGCGAGCGCCCGCTCGCCGGCGGCGTAGGTGAGTCGAACGACCCCATCTTGGACCCGTTCGACGCCCAACAGGTCGATCGCCCCGACCTCGCTGGTATGCGTGCAGTGGGTCCCCCCGCACGCCTCGACGTCGACGCCCTCGATCTCCACGATCCGCAACTCTTTGCCCGGCACCGCCCCCCCCTGGTACAGGGTGAAACCGAAACGTCGTTCCGCATCGGTGCGAGGCTCGAAGTAGCTCTTCACGGGGTGGTTGTCGCGGACGATCGCGTTGATCCGACGTTCGACCGCGAGCAACTCCTCGTCGGTGATGGGGCGGTAGTGCGTCACGTCGATCCGGGCGAACTCGGGGCCTTTGAACGCACCGGCCTGCCAAACGTGAGGACCGAGGATCGAGCGCAACGTGCCGTTGAGGATGTGCGTCGCCGTGTGGTGCTGCATCAACTGCGTGCGACGGCCCGCATCGATCTGACCGTGGACCCGGTCCCCCGCGTGGCGATGGGTCGGCGCGGCCAGACGATGGAAGATCCACGGCCCCTTGCGGTTCACATCGATCACGGCCTCGTCGCCGAGCTGCCCGGTGTCGTGCACCTGACCGCCGCTGGTCGGGTAGAAGTAGGTCCGGTCGAGAACGATGAGGGGTCCCTCGGCCCAGAGAACGTGCGCGTCGAAGCGGACCGTGTAGGGGTCGAGGTAGTAGCCGACCTCGGTCGCCGGGATCGCGGGCGGGAGCTCGGGTAGGGCCTCCCCCTTCTCGACGTAGTCGTTCGTGGGGGTCTCGGCGCCGTGGCGCTCGGCGACGAGCGTGTAGAAACCGTCAGGGACGGCCGGGGGCCGCTCGAGCAGTCCGGTCGCGACGTCGGGCGGCACGCCGAGGGAGTCGTACCACTCGATGAGCTGTTCGGTCCCCACGCTCCGTCCCTCCGAACGCATCCGCTCCTCCTGACGACGCAGGACCGGGCGCGCGCGCTCGATCGCTTCGTCAAACCGGTCGACCTCGGCGGAGAGGATCCGGTCCCGGTCCGCCCGGTCCCGGCCGACCTCGGGATATTGGCCCACGAGATCGCGCGCGACGCGCTCCACGAGCGCGAGGAGATCCATCGGTTCGCTCGCCCGAGCGAGCATGCGGATCGCGCGGCGGATCAGGAGGCGAGCGAAGTAGCCTTCCTTCGCGTTCGACGGAACGACGCCGTCCGTCAGCATGAAGTTGAGCGCGCGAGCGTGGTCGATCGCGACCGACGCCTCGTACGGCGGCAGGCTCTGGCGGACCTCGTCGTACGTCCGCGCGAACACGGCCTCGTAGGCGGTCTTCGTCCCCTGGCTCATCCACGCGTAACGCTCGAGGCCGTAGCCGGTGTCGACCACGGTGAGCGGCATCGGACGCAGACGGTCGCCGTCCCGCACGTACTCCATGAAGACGAGCGTCGCGACCTCGAGCCCCAGCAAGCCCACGCTCAGCGAGGGGCCGAGGTTACCGCCCCCCTCCCACTCCTCCTCCTTGTACGTGATCCGGGTCGGGTCCGCACCCAGTTCGCCCGTGAGGAGCTCGTGGCAAAGCTCCGTGCACCGGTCCTTGAAGTAGACCTCGTGGTCGGGTCGATTGAAGGCGTGGTGCGCCATCATTTCGAACAAGGTGAAGTGCCGACCGCTGCGGCCGACCTCCTCGAGATCGATGAACCTCAGGCACGGCTGCGAGATCGTGAGCGGGTTCGCCGGTGGAGGAATCGCGCCGCTCGTCACCCAGGGCTGGAAGTCGTAGACGCTCGCCTGGGTGAAGAACACGTCGTTGCGCCAGCGCGCGACCGTCGGGTACCTGCGGAGCCGAGTGTGCCCGCGCTCCTCGAAGAAGTGCAGGAAGCTCTCGCGCATCTCGTCGAGCGTGTACGGTCGTCGGAACGTAGAACGGCAGATGAACCCATACTCCGTGCATGGCGCTTCCTGGCAACGGGTATGTTCACCGAGCGTCCAGAACGCGTGGCCACAGCTCGTGCAGACCCGGCGGTGCATCCCCGCCCGGTGGAAGAATGCGAGATCATACTCGCTCGCCTCCATGGACCCGGCAGCGGACGGCGCCCCCGCTTAAGTGGTTCGCTCGACCGTCGCGAGGGCGGCGCGGAGGCCCTGAGCGAGGACGTTGCGCCTAAGAGGAGCGGCGCTTCGACCGGCCGGCCGAATGAGCGGCGAGGTCGTCGTCACGGTCGCCGAGGGACCCGGGTCGCCGCCGGCGACCGGGCTCAGCCCCTCCGCGATCCGGCGATCGACCTGGATCCTCGTTGCGGTCCGCGCGGGCTACGCCTACAACTGGTTCACCATCGGCCCGGCGCTCCCCGCGATCGGCGCGCAGTTCTCGATCGGTACTACGGAGTGGGGCCTGCTGGTCGGGGTCTTTCTTGTCGCGGCCGGAGCACTCCAGGTTCCCGCGGGCCTCCTATCGCGTCGGTTCGGCTCGAGATCGGTCGCCCTCGCAGGAGCGACGCTCTTGGGAGCGGCGAGCATCGCTTCCGGATTTGCGCCGTCGTTCGCGGCGCTCCTCGCCCTGCGGATCCTCGCGGGGGCGGGAACCGGCCTGTTCTTCTCCCCGGCGATCGGGCTGATCGGGAGCCTGTACCCCGAGGGCCGTCGAGGGTTTCCCGTCGGCACGTTCTCCTCCGCGTTCAGCGGCGGCGCGGCGCTCGGGGTCCTGCTGAGCGCGATCGCCGTCGAGCAGCTCGGCTGGCAGTGGGACCTCGCGCTGGGCGGGATCGGGCTGCTCGTCTTGACCGCCGCCGCCGTTCTCTTCATCCCGGCCGCGGCCGGAGCCCCACCGCGTCCCGCGCGCGCGACGCCCCGGGTCCCAGCGGCGCTCAAGCTGCGCTCGCTCTGGGCGATCGGCTTCGCATTTGTGGGGCTCGAAGGAGCCTCGTTCGCGACCGGGCAGTTCATCGTTCCGTACGGGACGAGCGTCCTCGGTTGGAGCGCGGCCGTGGCCGGCGGGGTCGGGATGGCGTTCATCCTCGCGAGCGTCGTCGGGGGGCCGGTCGGCGGGGTCGTCGCGGAACGTCGGGCGAACCGTCGGACCCAGTTCGTCGTCGCTTCAGTGACGGCGGGCGTCCTGGTGGCGCTGATCCCGTGGGTCGGCCTGGTTCCGATGGTGTTCCTCGGCTGCGTCTTCTCGTTCAGCTACGGATTCGTCTATGCGGTGATGTACGTCCTTCCGGCGTACTTCCGCGAACTTCCTCCGGAGGAGATCCCGCTCGGGATCGGGGTGTTCAACTCGATCCAGCTCGCGGGCGGGGCCCTCGTCGCATGGATCTTCGGATACGTCGTGGCCCTCGACGGATGGCCGGTGGGGTGGTCGGTCCTCGCCGTCGCGGCGGTCGCACCCCTCGCGCTGCTCGTCTACGTCCCGCGGACCCCGCTCCGGGTCGGGGCGCGTCCTCCGGACGGGGCGTGGGCCGCCCCGCGGCACGAGCCACTCCCGTAGCGCACCATCGCGCGATCGGGCAGCGCTCGCACCGGGGTCCGATCGGGCGGCAGAGGTTTTGGCCGTGCTGGACGAGCAGGGGATTGAGCGGTATCCAATAGCGTCGGTCCACCCCGCGGCGAAGGGCCGCCTCGGTCTCCTCCGGCGTCCGGGTGCGGACGATCCCGAGCCGGTTCGCGATGCGGTGGACGTGCGTATCGACCGGGATCCCCGGGATCCCGTAGCCGAAAACGAGCACGCAGTTCGCGGTCTTCGGTCCGACGGACGGAAGGCGCTCGAGCTCCTCCAGGGTCCGGGGGACGACCCCGTTGTATCGGTCGATCAGCTCGCGCGCGCACGCGACGATCGCCCGCGCCTTGGTGTGGTAGAACCCCGTCCCGCGGATGAGCGGTTCGATCTCGGTCGGTCGCGCCACGGCGAGGAGCTTCGCGCTCGGGTACTTCGCGAAGAGCCGAGCGCTGGCGAGGTCGGTCGCCTCATCGCGCGTCCGCTGGGAGAGGATCGTGCCGATGAGCACTTGGAACGGGTCTTCGGCGTGATCGCGCAGGTACGGCACCCTCCAGTCGCCGCTCCCATAGAGTGCGCTAAGCCGATCGAGGACCTTCGGCCAGGGGAAGGCTCGGACCGCGCTCATCGGCGCTCCGCGGGAGGATCCGATCGACCCGGATCGGAGAGATCCGGTTCGTCGACCGCATTCGGGGTCCGCGCGCGCAGGAGTTCTCCGACCAGGTAGTCGCTCCCGATCACGAGCACCAGACCTTCGGGTCCGGCGGCGGAGCGAGCGAGGTCGAGTCCCACCGGCGCCGACGGGCTCACGACGACCGTCGGGAACCGGCCGGTCGCGCGCGGGCGGAGATCGAGCGGAGCGATCGAGCGCTCCGAGCGGATGGGGACGAGCACCACGCTCCGCGCGAGCGGGGCGAGGAGCTCGAGCATCGCCCCCGGATCCTTTCCCCGCAGGCAACCGAAGACGATGACCGACTCGGCCGGGTCGGCGAACGGGAAGATCTCGGCGAGGCTCCGAGCGACCGCTCGGGCGCTCTCGGGGGTGTGGGCGACATCGAAGTAGGTCGACGGGCGATCCGCGACCCGCTCGAGGCGTCCGAGGACCCGGGTCCGAGCGAGAGCGCGGCGGGCCGCTACGACGCGGAACGGGACCGGCCCCTCCGCGAGGAAGCGGGAGGTCGCGGCGAGGGCGAGCGCGGCGTTCCGAGGCTGGAAGTCCCCGTGGAGGGTGAGTCGGGCCTCGAATCGGTCGTGTCCCGGTAGCGCGACGCGGAAGTGCTGCCCGTGGGCGGAGAGCTCGCGCTCGTCGACCCGGAACTCCTCGCCGAGATGCCAGAGGGCAATGCCTAGTCGGTTCGCTGCGGCGTCGAAGACCGCGCGTCCTTCCGGCGGGATCTCTCCGAGGATCGCGTGGATCCCCGGGTGGAAGATCCCCGATTTCTCGGTCGCGATCTCGGTGAGAGTGTGGCCGAGGATCTCGGTATGCTCGAGCTCGAGCGTCGTGACCACCCCGACGCGCGACGCGAGGAGGTTGGTCGCATCCCAGCGTCCGCCGATACCGACCTCGACCACGAGCGCGTCGACCCGGGAGCGCTGGAACCAGTCGAACGCGAGCGCCGTCGTCACCTCGAAGAACGTGGGGGCTCGGTCGATCGTCCCCGAGCGCTCGAGCGAGCGCGCGCACTGTTCGACGCGCGCGAGCCCGTCAACGATCGCTCGCTGCGAGATCACCTCGCCGTCGATCCGCATCCGCTCCCGATAGCTCACGAGGTGCGGCGAGGTGTACAACCCCGTTCGCACGCCGTGTGCGCAGAGGATATCGGCGGCCATCGTCGCGACCGAGCCTTTCCCTTTGCTCCCCGTGATGTGGATCGACGGGACCGTGCGTTGCGGATCGCCAAGCGCCGCGAGGAGCAGGCGCGCGACGTCGAGCGTGGGGCGCATACCGAACCGTCGACGTGCGTAGAGCGCCGAGAGGGCGCCCCGGTAGGCGGCGCGGACGTTCCCAGCCCGGGCGCCCACGGGCCGGCGCTCAGTACGTCGAGCGCTCCCGGTAACGGCCGTAGACATCTTGGAACGCTCGGACGATCTCACCCAGGGTGGCGCGCGCCCGCAGTGCGTCGAGGACGGCGGGCATCGTGTTCTCGCTCTCGGTCGCTGCCACGTGCCTCAGGTGGGCTAGCGCCCCAGCGTGGGCCGCCTTCGGACGACCCCGCCGGAGCGCGGCGAGTCGCTTCGACTGCGCCCGACGGGCCTCCTCCGAGATCTTGAGGCGCGGGACCCGGATCGGCGTGTCGATCGTGTAGGCGTTGACCCCCACGACCTTCGTCGCCCCCTGCTCGACCGACCGCTGGAATCGGAACGACGACTCTTGGATCTCCCGCTGGAAGAACCCCCGCTCGATCGCCGGGACGACCCCTCCGAGCTCGTCGATGCGGTCGAAGTATCGCCGCGTCTCCTCTTCCATCCGGTCGGTGAGCCACTCGACGTAGTAGCTCCCGCCGAACGGGTCGGCGGCCGCCACCACCCCGGTCTCGTGCGCGAGGATCTGCTGCGTCCGCAGCGCGATCCGCACCGCGTCCTCGCTCGGAAGTTGGAGCGCCTCGTCGTAGGAATTCGTGTGGAGCGACTGCGTGCCCCCGAGCACGCCCGCGAGCGCCTGGATCGTCGTGCGCACGATGTTGAGCTCGGGCTGCTGCGCGGTGCACGAGCAGCCGGCGGTCTGAGTGTGGAAGCGCATCCACCACGAACGCTCCTTTCGAGCGTGGAAGCGCTCGCGCATCACCGTCGCCCAGACGCGCCGCGCGGCGCGGAACTTGGCGATCTCCTCGAAGAAGTCGTTATGCGAGTTGAAAAAGAACGAGAGGCGCGGAGCGAAGTCGTCGACGTCGATGCCGCGGCGGACGCTCTCTTCGACGTAGGCGATCCCGTCGGCGAGCGTGAAGGCGAGCTCCTGGACCGCGGTGGACCCGGCCTCGCGGATGTGATAGCCCGAGATCGACACCGGGTTCCACCGAGGCATCGATCGTGTCGCGTACTCGATCGTGTCGACGACCAGGCGCAACGCCGGGCGCGGGGGGTAGAGGAACTCCTTCTGAGCGGTGTACTCCTTGAGGATGTCGTTCTGGGTCGTCCCGCCGAGCGCTGCCGGCGAGATCCCGGCCGCCCCGGCCGCTAGGATGTACATCCCCCAAACGATGTTCGCGGGCCCGTTGATCGTCATGCTCGTCGTGACCCGATCGAGCGGGACTCCGCGCAGGAGGCGTCGCATATCCTCGAGCGAGCTCACATTCACGCCGCACTTCCCGACCTCTCCGAGCGCCTCGGGATCGTCGGCGTCAATCCCGTAGAGCGTGGGGTCATCGAACGCGATCGAAAGTCCGGACTCTCCGTGGCTCAGTAGATAGTGGAACCGCCGGTTCGTGTCCTCGGGAGTCCCGAAGCCGGAGAACATCCGCATCGACCAGAGCCGACCCTGGTACATCGTCGGGTGAATGCCTCGCGTGTACGGGTACTGACCCGGGAACTCCACCTCTCGCGCGTCGGAGGAGGGGAGGTAGACCCGTTCGACGGGGATCCCTCCGAGCGTCGTGAACTCTTCCCTGCGCTCCGGGGAGCGCTCGAGTGCGGGGCGCAGTACTTCCGACTCCCAGCGGCGCCGGGCCGCTGCGATGCGCCGGTCGGGACCGGTAGATTCGGCGTCCGCCCGGTGAGGGGCGGGGCGACTCGCCGCCATACGTCCCCAAAGGAGCCGAGCGGGTGATAACGTCCCCTCTACGCGGCGCGGGAGCGGACCCCGACCCGCGACCGGCTCGGCGCGACGTCCGACGGGACGCTAAGCCCCACGAGGTCGCTGTGCCCTCGGCGAACGACCCGGGCGCCGAGCCGACGGGCGAACTGCGGGAACGCCGATCCGGTCCACACCGTGTTGTCGGCGAGCACGATGCTGTGGGGAAGGAGTCGGGGGCGCACGGTCTCGAGCTCGAAGGTGAGGTGGCGCGCGGTATGACGGCTATCGTGCAGGAAGAGCCCGATCGAGGGAAGTTGCCGGGCGAGCCGAGGGAGGATCTCTTCGCTCGGGCCCAAGCGCAGGTCCCAGCCGGTGCGAATCGCCTCGGGCACGGCCCAGCCGACCTCGCGCCCGGGCGGGAGTGCGACCGGCGACTCGTCGGCGCCGAGACGATGGGATCGTTGGGGGGTCGGCCGGTCGATCGAATGGAGGAGACCGTGCCCGTTACGTCGCAGCGCGAGCAGAAGGTGGGCGGAGGAAACCCCGCTGCTGACCCCGGTCTCCACGACGTGGTCCGGCGCGAGCCATCGCACAAGGCTGTAGAGCTCGAGCGGTGCGCGGAATTGAGCGTAGTTGCGCCGCCCGGCCGCGAGGTGGCGGTCTCGGATCTCGCGGTCGATATCGGCGAACTGCGAGGTCTCCCGCAAGATCGCGCGCCAGCGACGCTCCGGCGCCCCCGTGAGCGCATGCAGCCACACGAGGTTCGGGCGCGCCCGCCGGTCGCCGAGCGACCGTGCCGCGGCGATCCCGACCTCGCTCGACCGTCCGCGGAGACCCTTCGGCACGGAGCGCTCAAGGCGTCGAAGGATTTGGGTTCAACCGGAGGGCTTGGATTCGAGGTGGGCCGACCGTATCGCCCAAAGGGAGGCCCTTCCGCGGGGGACGATGTCGACCCGATCGACGACGATCCGCTGACGGAAGAACGGGGCGTCGAGCACGACCGTCTCGTACTCGCCGCCTTCGCCGGCCACGTTCACGGAGCGAACTTCCCGAGCGCGGCGTGCGATTTCCTCGAGCCAAGCGAGGTCGAGACGCCGCCCGAGCCACGCCTCGGGGAGCGGCTCGGCGGCGACCTGCGCGATCCGAATGTCGAGCCCAACGGCGACCTCCTCCGCGACCACGCGCCGGGCGTCGACCCTCCAGAGCGGAGCGTAGACGCGTCGACCGACCCGGCTCGCCGCGCGGATCACGCGCGACCACTGGAAAGATGAGGCGATCGCGCCGACCGCGACCGGTCCGCGTTCCCCGGAGTCGAGCGCACGCTCGAGCATCGCCGTCTCGGCCTCGGGATCGCCCGGAGGGACCCGGACCGCGCGGTGCGCCTTTCCCCAGGCTTGGGCTTGGAGCCGAACCAGATCGAGGTTCGGCGTGTGGAACATCCACGAGTCAGGGTCGTCGGGCTCGAGCGTGAGGAGCTCGTCGACCGGCCACCCCTGGCTCTCGGCGAGGTAGGCAGCATAGATCGAGTCCTTTCCCCCGGATACGAGGGCCGTCGTATGCTCCACGATCGACCTTACGGGGCGCCGGGGCCGTGACGCCACTGTCGCTCCAGCCGGGGAAGCTCGAGTTCGATCGGCGGCTCGGAGCCGAAGCGCACGAGCGCGCGACCATCCGTGACCGTGCCGAGCAATGCGACGGGGACCCCTCGCAACGTTCGCTCGAACGTGGCGTGCGACGCCTGAGGGACCTCGACCACCCAGCGCGAGCCCCCCTCCGCCGCGAGCGCGAGAGCGGCAGAATCGAGGCCGGTGGCGACGAGATCGACGTCGAACCCCAGCCCCCCCCCGAACGCCATCTCCGCGAGCGCGACGGCGAGACCACCTTCGGAGACATCATGCGCCGCACGCACGCATCCGTGGCGTTGGGACCGACGGAGCCCTTCGCCGTTGCGGCGCAACCGTGCCGGGTCGGGAGACGGAACCGAGAGGCTCGTGCGTCGCTCGATCCGCGACCACAGCGAGCCTCCAAGTTCGGGGCGCGAAGGGCCGACCAGGTAGAGACGGTCCCCGGCCGACTTGAGATCCGTCGTCGTCGCGCGGCGGAGATCTTCGAGGATGCCCGTCGCCATCAACACCGGCGTCGGCGGGATCTCCCGCCGAATGCCGCCGTTGTAGAAGCTCACGTTGCCTGAGGGGACCGCGAAGCCGAGGGCTCGAGCGCCGTCCGCGAGGCCGTGGACGACGCGATCGAAGTCCCCGAGCACCCGCGGGTCCTCCGGGTTGCCGAAATTGAGGCAGTTCGTGAAGGCATCCGGCCGCGCGCCGACCGCGTAGAGGTTGCGCGCGGCCTCCTCGACGACCGAGACCGCGCCGAGGTATGGGTCCTCGCGGCAGATCCATGGGCCGGTCGCGACCGTGATCGCGAGCCCCGTCCAGCTCTCCGCGCGAGGGCGCAGGACCGTAGCGTCGCCGTGGGAGGGGGACTCGGGCCGCCCCTGGAGCGAGCGAACCGCGGTGCGGCCCTGGACATCGTGATCGTAGACGCGGATGACCCCTTCGCGCGAGCGCGACGCCGGATCGAGCACGAGCGCTTCGAAGAGGCCGGCGAGGTCGGGCGCGCGAAGGCTCCCCGCCGACCGTCGGCGCGCCCGCGCGCGCATCGGTCGGCGCTTTGGCGGCGGATCGACCCGGAACCCGAGGCGAAGTTGAGCGGCGAGCGCTCCGTCGAAGCGCACGGTCTCCATGGGCGAGCGACCCACCGTGCCGAGATCGGAATAGGGAACGTCATGACGCGCAAAGATCTCCGCGAGACGATCGACATGCGCCGGCGCCACATCGAGGATCATGCGCTCTTGCGACTCGCTGATCCAGATCTCCCATGGCGCGAGGCCGGGCTCGCGCAGTGGGACACGAGCGAGGTCGATGTCGAGGCCGAACCCACCGGCGTGGACCAGCTCAGCGCTCGCGGTCGCGAGCCCTCCGCCCCCCAGGTCCTTCATTCCCGCGATCCACCCTCGCTCGATCGCTTCGAGGCAGGCGTGGATCAGCGGTTCCTTGATGATGGGGTTCCCCAGCTGGACGGCCCCGCGCGACTCCGCGCCGCTATCCTCATCGAGCTCTCGGGAGGCGAAGGCGACCCCTCCGATCCCGTCGCGCCCGGTGCGTCCGCCGACCAGCACGAGGCGATCGCCGGGCCGTCGCGCACGATTGGGGATCAGGTGGTCTCGCGGTAGGAGCCCGACGCATCCGACGTTGACGAGCGGGTTCACGACATACGCCGGGTCGAAGAAGATCCCGCCGGAGACCGTCGGCACCCCGACGCGGTTCCCGTAGTCACGGATCCCCGCGACGACCCCGGAAAAGAGGTAGCCTGGGGCGTGCACTCCGGCGGGAACCTCGTCGCGGGGAAGGTCGAGCGGTCCGAAGAACAGGGGGTCGACGAGCGCGATCGGCCGGGCCCCGACCGCCAGAACGTCGCGCAGGATACCGCCGATCCCGGTCGCCGCGCCCCCGTACGGTTCCACCGCCGAAGGGTGGTTGTGGGATTCGATGCGCAAGGCGTAGGCGAAACCCGGTTCGAGCCGCATCACGCCGGCGTCCCCCGTCCCAAGGACCCTTCGGTCCGCGCGCAGGCGAGCGAAGCGGCGTCGTAGGATCGGACGACTGCTCTTGTAGCTACAGTGCTCGCTCCAACTCTGCGCGAGCGCAGCGAGTTCGACGTCCGTCGGCTCGCGGCCTTCCGTTCGAAAGTAGCTCTGGATGCGCGCAAGCTCCGGCCGATCGAACCCCCATCGCCGTGCCCGACTCGCGCGTTGGAGCGAGGCCAAGGAGGCGGCCCGGAAGGGAACCGTAGAGACTCCTTCTGCCCAGGGCGGCTCGCTCGACCCGCGCGTCATGGGTCTTACGGGGTCAGCCGGCGGAGGGAGACCTGATGGACGACCGGATTCGCGAGCAGCCGTTCGACCGCCTCTCGAGCGCGGGACTCCGCCGTCTCGGCCGAGACCCCCTCGAAGTTGAGCTCGAAGATCCTCGCCGTGCGCACGTGGGGCGCGGGCTCGATCCCCAAGAGCGCGAGCGACTTTTCGACGTTCTCGGCCTCGGCATCGATCACGCCCGGTTTCAATGCAACGCGGACCTCGATCGTGATGTAGCTTCGGACCGCCGGGACGTCCATTCGACGCACGGAGTCGGGAGCGCTTGATAACGGCTCCCGAGCCGCCCGCTCCGCAGCGACCCGCGGGCCGGACCGGCTTGCGCGGAAGGATTATCTTGACCGCACGACCTCTCTGAATCTACCGGCGGCCCCACCAGGCGCGCGGTGGTTCTGGATGAACGGTCGATCGGAGCCGCGCCGAAACCTTTGGCGGGTCGTTGAAGCATTGCTGCTTGCGGGGCTGATGCTCGCGAGCGTGGGCTACGCCATCGGTAGTCCTTCGGCATCGACGGCCGGAACGACCACCGCTCCCGCGGGGACCGGTGTCGGGCTGCCGATCTCCACGCTCCTCGCGGCCCCTCGGAGCACGGTCAGCGCCCTGCTCGGCGGGCCCAGCACGAACGAGAGCGGCGCCGCCTATTCCGGAGCGATCTCCGCGTTGGTCGCTTTCCCATTTTCGAACAGTTCTGAACTCGCGAACTTCCTCGCCGCAGTCCAAGACCCGTCGAGCCCTTCCTACCACCATTATCTGAGCGCGTCCGCGTTCGACGAGGAGTTCGCGGCGAGCTCCGGAACCTATGCGGACGCTCAGATCTACTTCGGTTCGTTCCCCGGCATCTCGCTGACCACGTTTGCCGATCGATCGGCGCTCCTCCTCCAGGGCCCCTCCCAGGTGATCGCCTCCGCATTCGGAGTCCAGCTCGACGAGTTCTCGTCTCCGGGCCGCGGCACCTACTACGGTCCGACCGGCACCCCGAGCTTGCCGCAGCCGATCGCCCGAGGGGTCACGCAGATCATCGGCCTCTCGAACTACCTCGATCTCGAGAGCACGATCGCCACGGTAGGTCCGGTCCTCCCCTCGACCGCACCGACGAGCGTGAACGGGTACCCCGCGCCGATCGAGTCGGGGGGTGTACAGTACCTGTACGGCTCGGACCTTCAAGTCGCCTACGACGAGGAGTCGCTGTTCAACGTCGCGTATCCGACCGGTGAGGTCGTCGCGGCGATCTTGTGGGCGGGCTGTTCGGTCTCTGTCCCCTCCGGTTCACCGTGCCCCACCGACGACCTCACCGCGCCGTTCGATCCGAGCGATGTCGATTCCTACTTCAACGCGACGATCCCTCTGGGCCAGCCGCACTCGACCGTCTATGGAGTGCCCTTCGACGGAGCACCGGCCCCCGGGCCCTCGGCCGCCCTGGATGTGACGAACGCGGTCCTCGAGAACACGCTCGATCTCGACATGGTGGGCAGCACGGCCCCGGGCTCGACGGTCTACAACGTCTACGGAACGGCGTCGTCCTCCGCGGAGACCGACGCCGCGATGGCCTACATCCTGAATCCGACCTCAACACCGGGGCTTCGAAATGTCAGCGTCGTTTCGAACTCGTGGGGCGGGTCCGATCGCGCCGACGCTTCGTGGGCCTCGAGCATGGAGGAAGCAGCGGCGCGAGGGATCACGGTCCTCGCCGCCTCGGGGGACGCGGGGGACAACCCGCTCTCGGGCGAGTGGTCCGGGACCAACGCCGAGTTCCCGTCGACCGTCGCCGCGAACAGCTACGGCGTCATCGGCGTGGGCGGAACGACCCTCGTCGTGAATACGACCTCGGGCGGGAGCTATCTGCACATCGCCTCACAGACCAGCTGGTACGACACCGACGCACCCCCGGGCGTCAACGTCCTTGGCAGTTCCGGCGGGACCAGCCCATACTATCCCGAGCCGACGTGGCAATCGTCGACCCAGGCGAACTCGTACATCGAGGTCTATGCGACTGCGGGCGAGCGCGGGACCCCGGACGTTGCGGCGGTGGCGAATAACACGCTCATCACCCTTCAGGGGGCGAGCACGCCCATCGAGGGGACCTCGATCGCATGCCCGGTCACGGCCGGCATGGTCGCGGAGATCAACGCCATTCTCGAGCGCTACGACCAAGGACCGGTCGGCTTCCTCGATCCCGCGATCTACACCTGGGCGAACGAATACCTCCAGCAGCCGACTCCCGAGACACAGCCGGTCGGCGCCGTCCTGGTGGGATCTTGGCGCTCGATCCTCCCGAGCACACCGGTCGAGGACGTGACGACGGGCGCAAACGACGCCAACGCGGCCGGTCCGGGCTACGATCTCGTCACCGGCTGGGGGTCGCTCGACGCCTACAACTTCACGACGTTCCTCCTCAACTACAACTACACCGGACGTTCCTTCTCGTTGAACGGGGTCCAGGATATCCTCAATCTCTCCGGGCTCGCGGTGACGAGCGTCGGCGGTGCCTACAACGCCTCCGTTCAGCAGAATTTCTTCGTCGCGAACGGCCTCGGTGCTCCGATCTACTGGATCCAGAACGTGATCTACATCAACGCGACGAGCGCGGGCTGGGCGGTCAACTATACCGGCTGGGCCGTTCTTCCATTCCTCCGACTCTATCCGAGCGCGGCGATCTACGAGTACAACTTCCCGATCGTCGGCTCGACGATCACCACCCCGATCACGTGGACGATCTCCAGCTGGCTCAGCGGATCGAACGCCAGCCGGACGATGAACTACGAGGTGAACGGCGTCACGCTCAGCCTGCCGCTGCCCGGAGCGGCGTACATCATCGGGGGATTCAACTACCAATACTATTGGCAGGGGGCCGAGTACACGAACGGGCCGGTCGCCGGGGCGGGAGTCCCGGGAGGGCTGGCGCCTCAGTTCGCCCTCGTCGGGGGCCCCACGTTGGGCGACGGGGACTTCGCGGCGCCGACCGCCGGAGTGCTCACCGCGAACGACCAGATCACCGGATCGGACCACTTCGTCCCGACCGCCGGGGCTTCGGTCCTGGGCCTCGGTGCGGACCAGACCGGTGAAACCGCCTCGAATCTCCTTTGGTCGGGGGGCGGTTCGAATTGGACCGTCGCCTATTCCGCGGACGCCGTCGACCAGGGGATCATCATGTATTCCGAGCTCAATGCTGGGAATCCGGTGAGCCCGGGACCCCAATTCGACGTGAACTTCACAGAGTCCGGTCTCGCCGGCGGGGCCTCGTGGTCGGTCGGCGTCGGCTCGAGCACGGCGACCTGTACCGTCGGCACCACGGGACCGAGTTGCTTCGACTCCGGTACCGTCCTTTCCATCGCGCTCGCGAACGGCTCCTATCGATTCTCGGTGGCCGACACGGCGGGGTACCTCCCGTCTCCCAGTTCCGAAAATCTCTCGGTCAACGGCGGCCCGGTCAACATCACGATCGCCTTCACCGCTCCGCCCCCGGGCGAGTATAAGGTCACGTTCAGCATCCCGAGCGCCTCGGTGCCTCCCACTCCCTTTGAGTGGACGGTCGTGGTCTCCGGGAACAGTTCGGGCCCGTCCAAGAACCCGGTGATCGTCTTCGAGCTCCATAACGGGAGCTACTCCTTTGCAGTTTCCGGCACCCAAGGCTACAACGCCTCGCCCGCCTCCGGGGCGTTCAACATCTCGGGAGAGTCGGTCTTCATCTCGATCAACTTCACGAACGGCGGCGGCGGGGGGGGCAGCAATGGCAGCGGGTTCAACCTCCGCGGGCTGTGCGTGCTCTCCGTTTGCGGCCGAACGCTCGCCTACGTGGCGCTCTCGATCATTACCCTCTGCGTCGCCGTCGCGGTCGTCGGCGTCATGCTCGGACGTCGGTCCGAGCGTCGGGAGCGGAGCCAGTCGCTCCACGCTCCCCCCAACGCAGCTCTCCCCCCGGGGGCGGTCCCACCGGCCGCCGCGCCGCCGCCGATGAGCCAAGCCCCACCCCCATTGACGTTCGCCGCCGCGGCGTCGTTGGATGCAGCGAGCCGATCCGACACGGCTCCCGAGCGTTACTGTCCGGCGTGCGGTGGCGCGATCACCCTGAGCGCGCGCTACTGTCGCCACTGCGGTACGGCACTCCCCCCCGCGCGGCCGGGATAGAGGGTCTGGACCGCCGGCCGACGTTGGTAGTGTGAAGGAATCGGTTGATGGCGGGGGAACCTCTCCCCTGATCGGGACCGTAAAGAACCGAGGAGGAAGAGAGGCCCATGAGAGAGAACACCGTCCAACCGATAGAGCTTGCCCATCTGCTGAACCGCGCGTATCATCTCGGGAGGGACGCCTTGACGGCCCTCTTCGAGGAGACCCAGGAACTGCTCTGGGAGCAGCTCCGCCATCAGGAGCTCCCCGACAGTAGTCGTCGGTTCGTCCGTCACGGCACTCGGCCGCGTACCCTGATTACTCGCATGGGGCGAGTGGACCTGCGCGTCCGCCGAGTTCGTGATCGACTGAATGGAGGGACCTTCGCTCCGCTCCTGGTCGCGCTCGACATCGGCAAGCGGCGCTACACCCCGGAGGTTCGGGTAGCGGCCGCCGAGCTCGCCACCCGCACCTCGTACGGAGAGGCCTCCGAGGTCCTCGAGCGCGACCTCGGGCTCCGCATCCCTCGTCGGACGATCTGGAACTTCCTCCAAGAGATCTCCCTCGGGGTGCAGCGGGCCTTGCACGCTCCCTCGACCCCGCCCCCGGTCGAGCGTTCGGTCCACGAGGCTGACTCGACCTTCGTGAAGAGCCAGAAGCGTCGAGGCGCCCAGCACGCCGTGCATGTGGCGGTGACGATGGACCCGAACCACCACGTGCATCTCGCCGAGGTGAAGATCGGAGGAGCTCCCGCTTCCGTTCTTGACGGGCAGGTGGTCGATTGTCTGGTGACCGATGATGACGCGGGACTGATGGCGTTCCCGACGAAGGCGCACCAGCTCTGTCACGTGCACTTCGTGCGCTTGCTCGGGACGCTGCTCCAAGAGGCGGGGGTGGGGCTTCTCGAGCGGGAGGCGATTCTCGCGCCGATCCGAGGTCTGCTGGCGCATCTGAGGAACTCGGTGGAGTTCCATCGCCTTCGGAGAGAGTGGTGGGCGATCACGGAGCGGGTTCGGGTCACACTGCAGGAACTCGAGGTGATCGCCCAACGACTGGAAAGGGGAGCGTGCCCCCAGGCGGCTCGGACAATCCGACGTGAGGCGAAGGCCCTGGCGGTCTTCGCTGAGGTGGCAGGCTACGGGATCCGCCTTCCGGCAACCTCGAACGGGGTTGAGCGGGTGATGGGAATGATCGCGGACCGATGTAAGCGGAAGTGGGCTCGGTGGGGGAGCGGCCTACGC
>JBOGRR010000007.1:0-26945 GCA_050749765.1 Thermoplasmata archaeon
CTCCGTGTCGTATCCGAGGAACCGAAGGTATCGCGCGAGCCGCCCGAGCATCTCGTCCACGATCCACCGCGGCTCGTCGGTCATCCCGACGACGGGAGCCCACAGGCCGTCATATACGCCCCGACCTTCGGGTCCCCCGACCATGAGACTGTTCGGAACGAATGGTATCCGCGAGGTCGTCGGGCAGCGGTTGACCCCGGAGTTCGTCGAGCGCGTCGTCGCCGGCATCGCCCACGTCGCACCGGAACGAGGTCGAGTCCTGGTCGGGTGGGACGGCCGCACCACGAGCCCAGCGTACGAGCGACTGGTCTCTGCGACGCTCGCCCTCGGTGGCCTCGAGGTGATCGAGGTCGGGTTGCTCCCTACTCCGGCGATCCAGTACCTCGTTCCCCGTCTCGGCGCCGATCTCGCCGTCGTGGTGACCGCTTCCCACAACCCGCCCGAATTCAACGGGCTCAAGTGTATCGCCGCCGATGGATTGGAGGTCCCGCGGAGCTTCGAAGAGTCGATCGAGGTCGCGGTGGCCTCCGGCCTCGGACGGTCGGCCCCGTTCGACCAGATCGGAACGATCGGCCAGCACTCGCGGGGCGGCGAAGAGTACGTTCAAGGGATTCTCGGCTGCGTCGATCGGAGTCGGATCTCGAAGCGGCGGTTCTCCGTGGTGCTCGATGTGGGCAACGGCGCATCGGCCGTGACCAGCCCGACCCTACTCCGCGAGCTGGGGTGTCGGGTGCGCACGCTCAACGCCCACATCGACGGAACGTTTCCCGGCCGACTCTCCGAGCCGACAGAGGCGAACCTGGGAGATCTCCAGCGGGCGGTCCCGGCGTTCGGCGCCGATCTTGGCATCGCCCACGACGGGGACGCCGATCGAGCGGTCTTCGTCGACCGCGCGGGTCGCTACATCCCCGGCGAGGCGATGCTCACGCTCCTCGCTAAGGACGCGGTCGCTCGAGCCGGCGGAGGGATCGTCGTGAGCCCCGTGACCGCGTCCCAAGCGCTCGAGGATGCGGTCCGCCCCCTTGGAGGGAGCGTGGTCTACACTCGTGTCGGGAGCCCCAACGTGACGCGCGAGATGCTCGCGCGCGGGGCCGTGATCGGAGGCGAGGAGAACGGCGGCATCATCTTCCCGAAATTCCAATTGGCCCGCGACGGTGCGATGACGGCCGCGTCGGTGCTCGACCTGCTCGCCCGCGGCGACGAGCCCCTCGACGTCCGGCTGTCCGAGATCCCTCGCTACCACCTCCTCAAGGAGAAGATCGCGGTACCGCTGGACCGTCGAGAGGCGGTGCTGGCGGCCGCGACCGATCGACTCGCACGAGGGGCCGAGCACGTCGAGCGCATCGACGGAGTGAAGATCTACCGCACGGGGGGGTGGGTGTTGCTGCGCCCGAGCGGGACCGAACCGCTCGTTCGGATCTTCGCCGAGGCCAAGGACGCCGAGCTCGCGCATTCCTTCGCCGAGGAAGGCGTCCGTGCCGTGCGCGCTGCGCTCGGAGACTAGGCCTTATCGCACCAGCGGTCCGACCACGAAAAGGCTGATCAGCAGCAGGATCGCGACGAGGAGCGTGACCGTCGTGATCTCGCGTTCGCCGTTCTTCCCGAAGAAGTAGGCCCCGGTCAGGACGCGCGCGATGGGAGTCGCGATCAGTACGAGCACACCGACGGTGAGGAATGCTTCGGGCTTACCCGCAGCGAGGCCGCTCGCGAGGCTGCTCAATCCAAGGTAGCTGAGGATCGGGTTGCTCCCGACGAGCTGGGAGAAGGCGAGCGCCGGGTTCTGGGCGATGAACACGAGAACTCCACCGAGGAACAGCGCGATCGCCACGAGGAGTCCGACGCGCAAGGTACGCGTCATGCTCCGGTACGCCTCAGCGGGAAGCTCGGGGCGGGCGCTTTCGGAGGGCATCTCGGTCGGGATCATGGTCCTCCGAGCCCGCGAATGATGAGCTCGACGCTCAGCGCAAGCACGACGAGGAGGAAGGCGATCCGGATCGTGCGACCCGCCATCCCGGGGAGCATTCGGCTCCCGGCGTACGCGCCGACCGTCGCTCCGACGGCGATCGGTGCGGCGATCACCGGGTTGACGTAGCCCGCCATGAGGAGCACGCCCGCACCCGCGCAGGCCGTCACGCCGATCATGAAGTTGCTCGTCGCCGTTGCGACCTTGATCGGGAGCTTGAGCGCGCCGTCGAGCGCGAAGACCTTGAGAACGCCGCTTCCGATCCCGAACATCCCGGAAACGAGGCCGGCTCCGAACATCACCCCGAGCGCCTCGTTCGTGTTCTCGGCCCGGTACGGCACCGGGTGCCCGAGCCGCGCGTCGGGGTACTCCCCGCGAAGCCCGAGTCGCTTCGATCGGGCGTCGGGGTGAACCGGGGTGGAGGCGTCCGAGCGCCGGCGCAGGTAGCCCCCGATCCCGAGCGCGATGAGCACGGAGCCGAGCGCGACCAGGAGGGCGTTCTCCAGGTTCGAGTGGACCAGGAAGACGGTGAGGCTGGCACCGAGGATCGCGCCGGGGACCGTCGCGATCTCGAGGAACATCCCGATCCGTAGATCGGTGAGTCGGTCCCGAACGTAGGCCGAGCCCGTCGTCGCAGAGTTCGCGAGGATGGTGATCACGCTCGCGCCGACCGCGACAGGGAACGGGACGTTGAAAAAGATGACGAGGACCGGGATGACGATGATCCCGCCGCCGATCCCCGTGAGCGAGCCGACGAACCCGGCGGCCACCGCGATGAGCGCGAGGATGAGCAGGTACCAGCCGAGGTCCACATGGCCGGGACCCGCCGACGCGCCAAAAGAGCTTGGATGGCCTGCGGGCCGCGCTCGATAGGGAAACCCCTATCTCGGCCCCCGGCTACGAGGCCGAGAGGTATCGATGGATCTCCGAGGAACCCGCGTCGCCCCCAATGCGCCGGGGACGCCTATCGGCTGGGCTCCGAGCTCGAAGGATGGCTTCGGGACCGCGTACTCCGCAGATTCCCGGCTCTGGTTCACCCTGTGGAGGGGGATCGTCACGGAGCTCTACCACCCGACGATCGACCGCCCTCAGGTCCGAGCGATCTTTTACGGGGTGACCGACGGGGCGACCTTCTTTTCGGACGAGCTACGCCACCTGCGCACGGAGACGAGCCAGCCGCACTCCAACGCGCTCGACTATCACGTCGTCAACTCGGACCCGGAGGGTCGGTTCTCGATCGAGAAGGACATCCTCGCGGCTCCCCACCAGTCGGCGTTGCTCATCCACACCCGCCTGGTCGTCCATCGCCCGGAGCTCCGAGACCGGCTCAAGCTCTTCGCCTTCGCCGTGCCGCATCTCGACGTGATGTCCTCCGGGACGACCGGCGCCGTCTACCAGCTCCTTGGCTCACCGGTCCTCACCGCGACGCGGAGCGACGTCGGACTCGTGATCGGCGCCGACGTGCCGTTCCTGCGCGCGAGCGCGGGCTACATCGACGGCGGTAACGACCTCTCGACGATCGACACCCGCCTCGACATCGGTCCCGAATGGGACCTCGCGCCGAACGGTTCGGTCGGGCTCACCGCCGAGATCGCCGTCCCTCGCTCGGGGGAGTTCACACTCGCGATCGCCGTGGGCTCGAACCTCGAGTCGGCCGCCACGACCCTCCTCCAGTCGCTCGGCTCCTCCTTCGCCCGGCACCGCGATCGGTTCGTGCTCCAGTGGCAGCGCGCCGCGCACCACAGCCGCCCCACGAGCGCGGCGTGCGGCGATGCGGGCCACCTCGCGCGCACGAGCCGCATGACCCTGCTCGCCTCCGAGGACAAGCTTTACCCGGGAGCGTTCATCGCCTCCCCGTCGACCCCATGGGGTTGGGCGCGGAGCGACGACCAAGGCGGCTACCATCTCGTATGGACGCGCGATCTCGTCCATACCGCGACCGCGCTCCTCGCGAACGGGATCCGCGAAGCGCCGCTGCGCTCGCTCATCTACCTTGCGAGCCGCCAGCAACAGGACGGCGGGTTCCCCCAGAACTTCTGGATCGACGGGCGGCCGTATTGGACCGGCCTTCAGCTCGACGAGGTCGCCTACCCGATCCTGCTCGCCTGGCGGCTCCAGCGCGAGCGAGCGCTCGAGCATTTCGATCCCTATCCCATGATCCTGCGTGCCGCACGATTTCTCGTCGAGCGCGGCCCCGTGACGCAGCAGGATCGATGGGAGGAGGTCAGCGGCTTTTCGCCGTCAACGCTCGCCCTCGAGATCACCGCTCTGCTCGGTGCGAGCGAGTTCGCTCGCGCTCGATCGGACCACTCCACGGCGGCCGTGCTCGAGGAGACGGCGGACTTTCTCGAGCGGCACGTAGAACAGTGGACCGTCACAACGCACGGGACGCTCGACCCTTCGATCCCCCGACACTACGTGCGTGTTCGACCGGCCCTCCCGTCCGATCCGACGCCGCCCGAGTCCGGCGGTTTTGGAGGGTTGTACATACCGAACCTCGCCCCGGGCCAACCCGCCGAGTTCCCCGCCCAGGAGATCATCTCGACCGAGTTCCTCGAACTCGTACGATACGGGATCCGCGATCCGCTGGACCCGACCGTGACGGAGACGGTGCGGCTCGTCGATCGTCAGTTGAAGGTCGACACTCCGCTCGGGCCGTGCTGGAAACGATACAACCACGATGGCTATGGGCAGGGACCCGGCGGCGCGCCGTACCGGGGGTGGGGGATCGGCCGGCCGTGGCCCCTCCTCGTCGGCGAGCGAGGTCACTACGAACTTGCTGCGGGGCACGACGCCGCACCGTACGCGCACGCGATGGAGCGGTTCGCGACGCCGACCGGCTTGCTGACCGAGCAGATCTGGGACGAAGCCGACCGGCCCGAGCTCGGGCTCTTCAACGCCCGACCCTCGGGCGCTGCGATGCCGCTCGCGTGGGCCCACGCGGAGTACCTCACGCTGCTCCGGTCGATCGACGACGGGCAGGTCTTCGACCGGATCCCCTCGGTCGCCGAGCGGTATCTCACGCCGCGCGCACGCGGGCCGGCCCTCGAGATCTGGAAATTCAATCGCCAGGTCGCGCGAATCCCGGGGGGCCGGACCTTGCGGGTGCAGGCGATGGCCCCCTTCTTGCTCCACTGGTCGGACGACGACTGGCGAACGTCCCACGATGCGCGCGCGACGGCGACCCCGCTCGGGGTCCACCACGTGGAACTCGCGCCGATGGACGACGGCCAGCACTATCGCTTCACGTTCTATTGGCCCGCGGTCGACCGATGGGAGGGCCGGGACTTCGAGGTCGTCGCCGGGCCGCTGCCTGAGGGCTAGGGGCGAGAAGGCTACGCGGCGGACGCCGAGGCGTGAGGGAACAGGCGGCCGAACCGACCGAGCGCGTTCGCGACGATGCGATCGCGCACCATCCCGAGGTTCGACCACGTGAAGAGCGATGGCTCGAGATAGCACGCGAGGGCGCACTTGTTGCAGCTCTCGTAGCGGGCCCAGTCGAACGAGTTCCAGACCTCGGCCACGTCGATGTCCCACACCGGTTGCTCCCCGGCGTACTCGTGCAGAACGTAGCAGGGTAGAACGACGCGGCCCCGTGGGTCGATATTGATCGTCATCCACGGCTTGCAGTGCCAACTCTTCTGCTGGAACCACGAACCGATGATCGCGTCGAAGTACTCTGGTGACTCGAGGATCGGGGCGCCGGCAACTCGACGCGCCTTCAGCCGCTGAAGGGTCTCGAGGAGGTCCGGGCCCATCGGGGAGAGGGGGTCGGCGGTCGAGTAGTCGTAGGCGACCTGGAACGTGATGCCAACCCCGAGAGATTCGGCGAGGTCGACCATCGACTCCGCTTGGTAGAGATTGTCCTTCGTGATCGTACTGCTGATGGCGACAGGTACCCGATCGCGCGCATCTTCGATCCCGTGAACGGCGCGCTCGAAGGAGTGCGGGATCCCCCGCAAGAAGTCGTGCATGGGACCGATGCCGTCGAGCGACACGAAGAGCAGTTCGAGGTACGGCGCGATCTCGTCGAGCCGCTGAGAGAGGAGCCAGCCGTTCGTCACGAGGGACGTGTGGAATCGATCGTGCGACGCGCGCAGGATCTCGGGAAGGTCTTGCCTCAAGAGCGGCTCGCCACCCTCGAACCCCAGAAACGACACCCCGGTCCGGGCCAGCGAATCCATCATGCGGATCTCCTCGGCGACCGTGAGCAGGGGCTCGTCCTCGCGGCGCCAGAACGGGCACATCTTGCACTCGAGATTGCATCGATACAGCAGCTTGTGTCCCGCGATGATCGGCAGCTTTTGGCCCCGCGCTTCCCGAACTCGGCGCAGGAGGCTGCGGATCACTACCGGCTCAAAAACTGCCATCGCTTGCCTTCCTACACATAGCTCTCGCGCACATAGAGTTTGGTAAGCGGCTCCGACGGCAGCGGAGCGGCACCGCCCATCGCGTTCTTCTACCGAGATCGGCCGAACCCAAGGAGCCCCCCGCGCGTCGATCTGGACGCATCGCCCGCTCGATCGTGTCGCGAGGGTCGAGATCTCCGCTCGGGGGACGCTCTCCCCACCCGCGACCGCGGGCAGGGGGGGATTTGAACCCCCGACCGCCGGGTTAGGAACCCGGTGCCCTATCCAGGCTAGGCTACCTGCCCCCGCCGTCGGTGAGCAGCCCCGCCTATCACGGTTTCTGCGGAGCTCCGCCCGGGCGCTCGCGCTTGTGCACGAGGCGATCGTACCGATGATCGACGACCGAACTGATCGCCCCCATCGGTTCCTGGAAGATCTCGATCCCCTCGAGCGCGTCGGCGACCGTCGGTAACACCGGAGGGCGGTCGCGACGATCGTCCCGCACGGTCGGACCGGTGGGTTCGCCGCCCATGGCGCCGATGAGCCACCGATCGGGGCCGACGACGTAGAGGAACGGGAAGACTCGACACTCCCGCGACAAGCGCGCGAACAGCGCTTCGGGCCGAGCGCCGGCTCGGGGGGCTCCGGTGATGAGGAAGAGCCGGTCCGCCGCTTTGCCCTCGTACGGTGGGATCCGTGCCGGGTTGAGGAGGACCCGATGCGCGACCCACCCACGGGCGAGTAGTCGCCGCTCGGAGTACGGGAGCCCGAACGGTCCGAGCTGGTGACCGTCCTCTCCCTGGGCGCGCGCCGCGAAGGGACGACCCAGCAGGTTTCCCAGCGCCCAGAGCGTGTGAGCGCTCAACCCCGGCTCGTCCTCGCTCGTCCGCTCGCCGCCGACACCGTGCGGGTAGCTGACCGATCCTGGAGCCCCGATCAGGTGGTTCCACAGCCCCTCGAAATCAAAGAAGACCGGCACGCTCGGGCCGCGGAGGTCGACCGTAAGGTGCACCGCCGATGCGGTCACCTTCTCCTTCGCCCAGCGCTCGGTCCATCCGGCCCCGTCGCTCGACCGTTCGTGGAAGAGCACGGCGAGCGCGATCTGCGGGCTCGTCCACAGTAAGGAAGGTCCGCGGCGTTCGTCCTCCACCGCGAGATCCGCGAGGCGGTCTGCGAAGGGCCGAGCGATGACGAACGTGGCGAACGGCTGGCCGAGGTGAACGGGGTCGGGGACGTAGCGGTCCTCCAGCCAACCCTCGGTGTACGCTCGACGACGCACCGCGTAGTACGTGGAGCGGGGGATCCCGACCTGGCGCAATCGCTCGCGCTCGCGTTCCGGGCGCGCCGCGAGCAGCGTCGAGATGACGACCGCTTCCGCTTCAGTGAGAGATCGCATCAAACTCCCCGTCCCTCGCGGGACGGCCCGTGCTCCACGCGGACACTGTTCGCCTGCTATTACGGAGGGGGTGCTCGCGCGAGCTCCAGGGGGTGCGATGGTGTGACACGCGGTCCAACTCCGCGGCGGCAAGAGCGCACTTTGGCTTATCTTGGGAGGAGCGGATGAGGCGGTCATGCCAGGACGTCTTCGGACTCGGCGATGGACGATGGTCGCTGTGGTCGGAGCGTTGTTCGTGGTCGGATTGGCGAGCACGCTCGCGCCCGCACTGGCGTCGACCTCGACCGCGCCTACCGCGGCCAGCACCACGCTCGTTTCGGGGACGGCATGGTCCTACGGGAATGTCGCGACCGAGAATATCTCGCTGAGCGGACCGTTCGGCGGCGACATCACGGGCTCGATCACCTACGGATTCGTCGCGAATCTGACCGAGACGAACCTGAGCGCGAACACGACGGAACTCTATCTCCAAGAGACGATCGGCGTCTCTCTCTCGATCCAGGATTGCCGGATCAATTGCACCAACCTCTCGGGGGGGACCGGAGCGGCCCCCGTGGAGCTCAGTACCTACAGTTACCGCGCCTACCAGACCTACCAGGCATGGACGAACCTCACGAACCAAGCGAACGTGACCGAGATGCTATTGAACCACACGACCGAGGTCGTTCCGGCGATCGGGATCCTCAGCAGTCACAGCACGACGAGCTCGAGCATCAACGAGAGCACTTCGAACTCCTTTGCGCTGACCCCGCTCCAGGACCGCTCGTTCACCGCGAACGCGACCTATTTGGCGGACTCCGAAGTCGACTTCGTGACTCCGCTGGGGATTCTTCCGCTGGGGAACGCCTCGCCGAGCGGGCATTGGAGCTCCTCGGCCCGCTATAATTCGACCTCGTCGTGGGGCGTGACGTGGTCCCTCGATCTGTCGGGGGTCGGGGTGCTGACGGGGAACGAGAGTCACTCCAGCTCGGAGACGCTCGCGCTCGCCGTCCTTAGCGGCTCGGCGGGCTCGGCGTTCGTTCGACTGCACGAGCTACGAGCGCTGCCGGTGACCTTCGGGCTCACCGGGGGCCTCGACATGGTCGGGGGCCTCGCCCTCGAGGTGAACGCGCCCAGCCCGTTCTCGGGAAGCTTCGGCGGGCGGTTTGTGTTCGAGAATAGCGAGATCGGGAATGTGGACTTCGGCAACGTCTTCGAGAATCCGACCGAGAGCTTGGCAGAACCTGTCTCGGATGCCTCGGCCCAGTTCTCGACCCAGCTCTCCGATGCCAACGATAACGGCCTCAACTACAGCTTCGGTAACAACTCCGTCAACGGATCCCCGATGACCCCGGAGCAAGCGGGAGCAACCTCCGGCTGCCTGCAAGCCGCGACCTGTGTCGTAGGCGGCACCACGACGGGCGGCCTCGGACCCGGCGCCTCGATCGGCCCGGCGGGTGCGTGGCTGTTGTGGGGCGCGGTCGCTGTCGCTTCGGTCGTGGTGGTCCTCGCGGTGGTGGTCGCTCGGAACCGGCGACTCCCGCCTCCGCGCTACCCCAATGCGGCCCTCTATCCCCCCGGTCCGCAGACCGCACCGGCGGAAGCCACGAGCCCGCGGTCCTCGGCCGAGCGCGCGCCGCCGACGGACGACCCTCTCGATCGTCTGTGGTAGGCGCGCTCACCCTACGGCGCAGGGGCGCGGCGTGGGGTCGAAGCGACGACGCGCGGTAGAGGGTAGCGCAGGAGCGCGGCGATGCCTCCGAACGCCTTCGAGAGCATCTCCCCTTCCTCGCTCTCGGTGGAGATCAATCGGACCGAGCCGCTCGCGGCGGCGACCCGGCTGAAGAGCCCCTCGACATAATCCTCCGATTGGGTCTCGTGGACCTGGGATTGCCGGCAGTTCGGGCACGGTCCGTCCAGGACGGCGTCGACCTCGGAGTCTCCGAGGACCCGCTCAAAGCCCTGGTTGCAGGCGCTGCAGGTGAACGTGATGCGCCGACGACGGATCCCTTCGCTCACCAAGAGCGTGTCGATCGCGCGGGCCTCGAGCGCCCGCTCGACGTCCGCGGGACCGTAGGCGGCGACCCCGGTGTCGCCCTGACGGATCTCGGAGAGCAGCCGTTGGATGATCCGCTTCTCCTCGGTGATCTCGAGGCCGTGGAGGACCTGGGTCGCTTTCTCCACGAGCTCGCGCAATCCGTACTCGTCCGTGTAGCCGGTGTCGAAGAGTGGTTGCACGACCTTCTGCTGCAGCTCGTGGTGCAGGTAGCCCTCCTTGTAGAAGTACTCCTTGGTCGCCCCGGGTCCACCGATCAAGATCCCGCGCAGGGCGTCGACCTTCGGCAGGAAGAGGTCGGAGGAGATCTCGGCGATCCGAACGAAGAATTCGTGCGCGGCGTGCTCGATCATCCGTTCGAAGCGGTGGGCGGATTGGCCGCCCCGCCCGTGCTTGCTCGGCACGAGCGACTGCTTGTTCCTCAGTGCCTCGACGCGCTTGCCCCGGAGGAATCCGAGGGTCACCTCGGCGCGGTCCATCACGATGAGCCCCCAGAGGTCCGGCTCGTGGGCCATCGAGAGGAGGGGATCGAGAAAGAACGAGGAGTCGCAACGGTAGAGGTAGGTGTTGAGCGGCTCGGGAGGTTCGACGATGAACGTCACCGGCTCCGATTTGTCGGCCCCGACCGCCTTCGACCCGACGAAGAACGCGACCCCGTGCGCCGGAGGCTCCTTGAATTGCCGCACGCGACCCATCAGCGACTCGATCGCCCACATGACGTTCTTGCGGGTGGTCCGGCTCTTGATGTTCGAGCTCTGCGCGTACTCATTTCGCAGGTAGCTCATCGCATCGGCGATCTGCTTGCCGGGCGGCACGTAGAGCGTGATCAGCTCGGTCGCGCGCCCTTTGCAGGCGGCGATCTCGTCGAGCTTGCGCTGGAAGGAGTAGCGCGCGAGCTGGAGGTCCGCGGACGGAGCGCTCACGCCGCCTCCGTACGGCCGAACGGCTTCGGGGCGAACGTCGCGGACGACCGGGGGATCGGCCCGGGCCCGTCCCTGGGGCGGGAGAGTCAGAGCAGGCGGCGGATGTGCTCGTCGATAACGTCCTCGGGAAAGGCGCCGACCATCCGGTCGACGAGCTTCCCTTGCTTGTAAAAGAGGAGCGTCGGAATGCTCATGATGCCGAGCGAGCCCGCCTTCTCGCCGTTGTCGTCGGAGTTCATCTTGCCGAAGGCGACCTTGCCGGTGTACCGGTCGCTGAGTCGGTCGACGATCGGAGAGACCATCCGGCACGGACCGCACCATGGGGCCCAAATGTCGATGACCGCGGCTCCGTTCGCCTGGGCGAAACCGTCGAAGTGGCTTCCGTCGATTTCCTGAACTGGCATCGACCTGTCCTCGGGGGATTCGAGCGCGGCGGGCTATTAAATGATTAGCCGCACAGTGAAGGAGGCTCCACCTCCCCGCGGCACCGCAGCTCGCCCCACGGGGGTCGGAGGCGGCAGAAGGCTAAGTACCGGACCCCCCTTACCGCCCTCATGGGGGGCGTGGGGCCGCTCCGCTCGACCGCGATCCTACCCCCGATGCGCGGAACGCGCAACACCGGGACGTTCCGCGCCGTGCATCCGTCGGTGATCCTCACGCCGGCGGCGCGCAAGGCCCTCGTCCAGCGCATGCTCTTCCATCGGCACGCGTCGCTCGACCGGCTCGCGCGGCTGACCTCCTCGACCTCGGAGGAGCTCCGCCGCTACCGTCACGAAATGATCGCCGCCGGTCTGCCCGATCTCCTCCTCTCGCGGGGGGCCGGTCCGGCGTTCGTACGCGAGCTGCCTCAAGGATCGCTCTTCTATCTACTGGTCCGTGCTCTGCGCCCCCTCCAGATCGTAGAGACCGGCGTGCGTCCGGGATATTCGACCGCGTGGATGCTCGCAGCGCTGGAGGCGAACGGCGCCGGCGAACTCACCTCCCTCGGCCCGGGGCCGACGCCCGGGCGCGCGAAGGGGGTGGACAATGTCGCGGTCGGACAGTTCGTCCCGCCGGCACTGCGCACGCGCTGGAGCCTTGTCCTTGGGAACACGGAGGATCGATTGCGCGAGCTCCTCGCCGGAATGCGCGGGATCGACCTCTTCTTCTACGACAACGGGCCCGATCTCGCTCGGGCCCGCTTCGAGCTCAAGAGCGCGTGGGAGGCTCTCGGAGAGCGCGGCGTCCTGCTCGCCCACCGGGTCGACGCGAACTCCGCGTGGAAGGACTTCTGCGCGCTCCAGGGCTTGGCGCCCCAGCTCCTCGACGCGGGCCCGCCACCGCTCGGGGCCCTATCGATGCGTCGAGGCTCGGCGTAGATCGCTCAGCGCTCGAGTTCTTCGACCAGGTGCTGCGCCGCGGGCACGATGAGCTTCTCGGTCGCCGTGCGCACCGCGCGCTCGGACCCCGGGAGAACGAAGACCGGCTTTCCCTGCACGAGATAGAGGCTGGCCCGGCTCATGAGCGCGAGCGCGCCAACCTCCTGGAAGCTGAGGGAACGGTAGAGCTCTCCAAAGCCGTCCAGTCGCTTGCCGCCCATCACCTCGAGGGCATTGACCGTGAGGTCGCGCGAGCTGACGCCCGTCCCCCCGACGGTGATGACCACTTCGACCTTCAGATCGGCGAGCCACGGCTCGAGCGCGTCGCGGACGTCCGCGATCGAGTTCGCGACGAGCTTGTAGTGGGTCACCTGGTGGCCCGCGTGCTGGACCAGGTCGCGAGCGAGGTGACCGGAGGGATCGTCCTCCTCCGTGTGGGTATCGGTGACCGAGAGGATCCCGAAGCCAAGCTTGCGGTCGCCGTCGAGATGATGCCGCGCCGTCGCTGGTGCACTCGGATCCGTCATGATCGGTGGGGACCTCCCTTCGTCTTTACCGTAACGCGTACCGGACCGAGGGCCGTAGCGGGGTAAAGCCCGCGCGCATCCTTCTCCAAGTACTTGACCATGTCCCATACGGTCAGCAACGCGATCGTCGCCCCGACGAGCGCTTCCATCTCGACCCCGGTCGGTCCCCGCGCACCGGCCTCCGCCGTGACGCGGACGCCGCCCGGCTCCGCGACGATGGAAACCGAGCTTCCCGTCAACGGGACGACGTGGCAGTGGGGGATCAGGTCGCTCGTGCGCTTCATCGCGAGGAGCCCGGCGAGCTCTCCGGCGACGATCGGGTCGCCCTTGGAGACCGTGTGAGCGCGGACCGAGCGCACGGTGGCCGGGCGCAACGTGAGGCGACCTACGGCGACCGCCCGACGTGCCACCGCCGGCTTCGACCCCACGAGTCGCTGTCGCGTCGTCATCGCCGACCCGCGGGGGGGATGGGCGGTCGCGCGAGGTAGGCCAACACCGCTTCGAGTTGGAGGCGGTCGTTCGCCCCTTGCGCGATGCGGAACTCCGCGTCCGCGAGGTGGGTGACCATATCGATCTTGGCGCTCGGCGGCAGCACCGAGTCTGGGATCTCGGGGATGTAGCTGTGGATCGCCCGGACGATATCCTCGCCACTGACCCCCCGCTCCGAGATCAGTCGCAACAGCCGCGTGCGCGCCTCGAAGAACTCCCCTTTCGACGCGGGACCGATGATCCCTTCGATCTCGGTTCGCAGAGGGACCGGCGCGTGGGTGCTGACCGACTCGAGCGTCACATGGTCCGTGTCGGTCGCCGCGAGCTGTAAGAAGTTGACCGCTCGGCGCATGTCCCCCGCCGCCGCCGTGACGATCGCGTCGCGCGCGGGGCCGTCGATCGACTTTCCCTCTCGCTCCGCGATCCGATCGAGCTGGGTCTCGACGGCCTCGGCCGAGTAGGCGCGAAAGCGAAAGACCGCGCAGCGAGACTGGATCGGATCGATGAGCCGAGAGGAGTAGTTGCACGACAGGATGAACCGGCACGATGCGGAATAGCGCTCCATCAATCGGCGCAGGGACGCCTGGGCCTCGGTGGTCAGATTGTCGGCTTCGTCCAAGAAGAGGAGTTTGAACCCGACCCCGCCCAGCGGCGCGGTCCGCGCGTACTCCTTGATCTTCGTGCGGACGGTATCGATCCCGCGCTCGTCGGAGGCGTTGAGCTCGAGAAAGTTATCCCGCCATTCCGGTCCATAGAGGTCGTGAGCGAGCGCGAGCGCGGCGGTCGTCTTTCCGGTCCCCGGGGGCCCCGCGAAGAGGAGGTGGGGCATCGACCGCTTCTCGGCGTACGCGCGCAGGAGGGGAACGACGTTCTCGTGCCCCACCATGTCGGCGAGCGAGCCCGGGCGATACTTCTCGACCCAGACCGCCCCGAGGGCTCGCGCGTCCATCGTCCGACCGCGGAGCGAGGGCGCCTCGGCATTAACCTTTCGCGCAGGTCGCGGCCAGCACCCCCTCGTCGGCGAGGTGCCGTCGCATCGCCTCGGTGAGCAGTCGACCGTATTGCCCGAGCGCTTGCCGGTGGCCCCCGTGATCCTCGTGCGCGACGATGGCGTAGAACCAACGCAGCTGCTCGAAGGAGACTTGGAACCACGCGTGGTCGGCTCGGAGGATCACTGCGAGCCGCTCCATGCGGGGGTCCGGAAGGACGGCTCCGATCGTGGCCGAGCGTACGTGACGGTCGGTCGCTCGCTCGTAGCGATCGATGGCGTGCGCGACTTCGACGAGCGGGTACGGCTCGAGCAGCACGAGCCCGTAGCTCAATGCCTCGAACCAGTCGGTGAGCGGAGCGAGCGCCTCGGGCGGATCCTGAAAGTCGCGCAGAGGAGGAGGGCCGAGATCGAGAGCCGCGCCCCCGCGGCCCTCGGGAGCGCCGATCGACCTCGCCGAGCGCTCTTCGCCGCGCATGAGTGCCTCGAAGCCGGGGTCGACTCATTATATCGCGCTCGGGACTCGACGAGCGGAGGAGCCATGCGGGAGCGGATCGCCATCGTGCAGTTTCGCGGGACGATCCGAGAGCGGTCGGTCGAACCGTTCGTCCGCCTGCTCCGCGCCCTGCGCACGCGCCGTAAGGTGAAGGGGGTCTTGCTCGATATCTCGAGCGGAGGCGGGGAGTCGATCGCCTCGATGGATTTCTATCTCGCGGCAAAGCGTCTCGACGCGATCAAGCCGGTCGTCGCCGTGATCGGCTCGATGGGAGCGTCCGGCGCCTACCTCGCGTCGCTCGGGGCTCGGAAGATCTACGCGTATCCCGAGTCCGCGGTCGGTTCCATCGGGGTCATCCTGCCTCACATCTCCGTCCAGGACCTGCTCCGTCGTCTGGGGATCTCGGTCGAGCTTCTCCATGAAGGCCGACACAAGGATGCCTACCAGGGTCTACGCCCGCTCCGTGAGGAAGAGCGCGAGAAGCTCATGGCCGTGGTGCGCGAAGACTACGAGCTCTTCGTGAAACTCGTCGCCCAGGAGCGCAAGCGACCGGTCGAGGAGATCCGTGCACTGGCGACCGGGGAGTTCTGGACCGGCAACCGGGCGAAGCAGCTCGGACTCATCGACGAGCTCGGAGACCGCGAGCTGGCCCTCGAGGGCCTCGCCCAGCTGACCGGGGTCCCGTCCTCGAAGGCGATTCGTGTGGCCCCTCCTCGTCCATTCCTCGAGCGCCTCTTCTCCGGTGCGACGGAGTCCGTCGGGCCGGCACTCGCCTCTCGGCTGCGCGAGAGCGTGGAAGACGTATCGTTCGACTCGGCCGGTTGGTTCCGCTGAGCCGAGAGCGGCCGCCGTTCGGGCGGCCGACCTCAGACCGACGAAAGCAGCACGCCTCGTGGTCATTGACCATGCCGATCGCTTGCATCCACGCGTAGACGATCACCGGGCCCACGAACTTGAACCCTCGGGCCCGGAGCTCGTCGGAGATCTTCTCCGAGAGGGGCGTCCGGGTCGGGCGACGCGCGGCGGACCGAACCGGGGGAAACTTGACGAAGCTCCACACGAACTCAGAGAACTCCTCTCCGCGGGCGTCCATGGCGAGATAGATCTTCGCGTTCCCGATCGTCGAGAGGATCTTCGCGCGGGAGCGGACGATCGACGGATCACCCAGGAGTCGCTCGACGTCCCGCTCGCGGAACCGCGCCACGCGTTCCGGCTGGAACCCCCGAAACCCGAGCCGCAATGCGCCGCGCTTACGGAGGATCGTCGACCAGGAGAGCCCCGCCTGGAAACCGTCGAGCATCAGCGCCTCCCACATCGCCCGGCCATCATGCTGGGGGACGCCCCACTCGTGGTCGTGGTAGGCGGCCATCATCCGGTCGCCGCGCGCCCAACCGCAACGGCGCTCGTCGCCAGGGGTGCCTCGATCGTTCGGCTCGGGTCGGAGGCGCCGAGCGCGTGGGGCCGCCACGCCCAGCGCGAGGGTGAGCGATTAAATAGAGGTCCCGTGCTCGTACCGCTGAATGCCCGAAGGCAAGAACCGCGGATTTTCGAGCGCCGCGGGGCTCATCCAGTACTACGACATGGAAGAGACCCGGGCGGTGAAGATCCACCCGTGGATCGTCATCGCGCTCGGGTTTGCGGTCGGCGTACTTGTCCTTGTCCTCAACTGGCGACTGACGTAACGAACCGCGACACATGAGTCTCCTCGCCGGGCGGGAGCGAGGGGTCGGTGGCCGAGAGAACCACGACGAACGCGACCTTCCCCGCGCTGGTGCTCTTCGATCTCGACGACACCCTCTTTGACGATCGCTTCTCTCGCGTGGCGGCACTCCGGGGCATACGGACCCGGGAGCCGATCTTCCGCCGGGTCCCGCTGCCTCAGCTTGTCGAGGAGTACGGCCGATTACTCGACCTCCTCCACGACCTAACGTTGAGCGGCGAGCTCTCGAAATGGGACGCGCGGAGCCTTCGCTTCGAACGGCTCGCGATGTACTGCGGTTCGACGATCGAGGACGCGACCGCTCGGAGACTCGCGCGCGAGTATCACGAGACCTATCAGCTTCATCGCCGCTCCGTTCCGGGCTCGCCGAAACTGCTCGAGCGACTGCGACACCGAGCGAAGATCGGGGTCGTGACGAACAACCTCCCCGAAGAGCAGGTCGAGAAGCTCGAGGCGATCGGACTGCGGTCGGCGGTCGATGAGCTCGTCGTCTCGGGAGCCGTCGGCTATCGAAAGCCCGACCCCCGCATCTTCGAGATCGCCTTGCGTCGGACCGGATTCGACGCGCCGAGCGCGGTGATGATCGGGGACTCGTGGGAGAACGACGTCCTCGGTGCTCGCGCGGCGGGGATCCGCCCGATCTGGTTGAACCGCTTCGACGCGCCCTCTCCAGAGCCCGGCCGCGTCGTGGAGCTCACTTCGTATCGGCCCCTCGGGCCCGTGATCGAACGGATCGCGGGGGACTAGGCGAGCACGGGGATCGTTCCGGCCGGCGCCAGTCCATCGAGATAGCGCCCTTCCTTGCGCGCGCCGAGCAGGTAGACCTTCGACTCGGGAGACTCGTCGAGCACGGTGTAGCCCGTGCGCCGGGCGAGGGCGTGCGCGAACAGCCCGATCTCCTCGTGGTTCGGAACGTGGTCGGACCCGAGCCGCTGCCGCGACTTGCCCATGTAGACGTAGCCCTTCGGCTCGATGAAGTCGGGTCGAGCGGTGAGATCCATCTCGGCGTAATCATCGATCCAGCCCAGGTTCCAACCTTTCACGAGGGTGTGGCGGACCACACGCCGGGTGCGCAGGTCCCGCATGATCTCGAGCGACTCCTGCAGGCGCGCCCACGCGTCGGACTGCGCCGGCAGCGTGAGTCGACGGAAGACCTCGGCGTTCGGTGCGGTGACCGACACGTAGAGCTGCGTGGGCAGAGGGTCGAGGGCGCGCAGCCCGTCCGGGTTCGTCCCGTTCGTGACGAGGAACGTCGTGATTCCGCGCTCGTGGCAGAGCTCGAGGAAGCGGTTCATCTTCGGGTACAGGGTCGGTTCGCCCGTCAACGAGATCGCCACGTGTCGAGGATTCTGGGTCTCGCGCCAGCGATCGAAGTCGACCTCGGGGTCACCCTTGAAGCCGGAGAGGATCCGTCGCTGCGCGTCGATCGACCGGTCGAGCAGGGTCTCGGGATCGTCGTACTCGGCCATCGTCTCGTCATTCTCCCACCCCTGGTTCCGCCAGCAGAACCGGCAGTGCAGGTTGCACGAGTCGATGGCGGGGGACATCTGAAGGCACCGGTGGCTCTGGATGCCGTAGAAGCGACCCTTGTAGCAGTCCCGCCCGTGGACGAGCGACTGGCGCGTCCAGTAGCAAAGCTTCACGGCGCTGTGCTTACCGACGAGCTGGTAGCCCTGGCCCGCGAGTTCGTTCGAGAGGTCCTGATCGCCCATATCGGTCGACCGGGACGAGCCGCCGTGGGATAAGTTCTTGTCGCGGGCTCGCCGGCTATGGGTCTCGCGCGCTCGACCTAGGAGCGGACAGCTCCGTCTCCGCGAGACGCGGGTCATCCAGCTGGAACTCTCGGCCACACTGCGCGCACCGAAGGAAGCAGTGCAGATCGCCGCTGATCGGCTCGCTCAACCGGCCCGAACATTCCGGACACGCGCGTGGCCGGGTGCTGCTCGAGGCGGGGGGAGCTTCGATCTCATCCATGGTCCGATCGGCTCCGCACGGCCCGACGCGATATCGCGTTTACCCGCCCGCCTCGATCGTCGCGGGGAGGCCCACGGCGCTCGCGTCGGGGGCCCCGCCGCCTAGCCGGACCCGCCGCAGGGAGAGCGAGTTGAGCAGGACCGTCGTCGAAGAGACGGCCATCGCCGCCGCCCCGGCGATCGGCAAGATCGTATACACGGAGAAGCCGAGCCAAGGGACGAGGGCTCCCGCTGCGATCGGTAGCAGGACCGCATTGTACCCGATCGCCCAGACGAGGTTCCCGCGCACTTTTCGAACGATCGCTCGGGCGAGCGCAACCGCCCTCGGCACTGCTCGAAAGTCCGGGCGAACGAGCAAGACCTGGCCCGCGTCGCGGGCCACGTCGGAGCCCGTGCCGATCGCCAGGCCAACGTCGGCGCTCGCGAGCGCCGCAGCATCGTTGATCCCGTCCCCGACGTAGGCGACCCCGGCGATCGCGCGCCTTCGCTCCCGCACGTAGTCGACCTTCTGCGCGGGGGTCGCCTCGGCGCGCACGCTCGCGATCCCGACGCGGGCCGCGATGGTCCGTGCGACGCCGGATCGGTCGCCGGTCAGCATCTCGACCGGGATCCCCATCGCACCGAGCTCACGGATCCCCTCCACGACGCCCGGTGCGAGCGGTGCGCTGAAGATCAACAGCGCGACCGCGTGACCGTCCTCGAGGAGGACGGACCATGACGCCCCGCGCTCTTCCGTCGCATCGACCGCCGCGCGTAGTCGGCCGAGGTCCATGCCGCGGGCCGCGGTCGCCGGCCCACTGAGGATCTCGACGAGGTGTCCCGCGCGCGAGCCGACGATCCCCGCGCCCGGGATCGCCCGAGCGTCGGTGATGAACGAGGGTGCGATCGAGCGACGCTCGGCCGCGCGCCGGACGGCGCGGGCCAACACGTGCTCGGAGTGCGCTTCGAGGCCGGCGGCGAGCGCGAGAGCCTCGGGCTCTCGGCTGTCGAGCTGCGCAACGACCGACTCGAGCTCTGGCACCGAGGTCGTGAGCGTCCCCGTCTTGTCGGCGATCACGACGCGCGTGCGTGCCGCGCGCTCGATCGAGTCGCCCCCCCGGAAGAGAATCCCTTCGCGGGCCGCTCGGCTCGTTCCGACCAACAGGGCCGCGGGGGTCGCGATCCCGAACGCGCACGGACAGGCGATGATCACCACGCTCACGAAGACGAGGACCGAGGTCGACGCGCTCGCCCCGCCCCCGATCCCCCACGCGAGAGCGGCGCCGGCCGCGAGCGCGAGCACGAACGGGACGAAAAACTTCGCGATGCGGTCCGCCAGCCGCCGGAGCGGGACGCGCGCCGACTCCGCGTCCCCGAGCATCTGGGCGATCTGGGCGACGAAGGTGTCGGGGCCGATCGAGACCACCTCCACCTCGATCGCCCCGGTCCCGTTGAGCGAACCGGCGATGACCCGACCTCCCCGCGCCTTCGCGACCCGGCTCGACTCGCCGGTGAGCATCGACTCATCGACCTCGGTTCTCCCGTCACGCACGAGACCGTCGACCGCGACGGTCTCCCCGGGAAGGATCCGAACGCGATCGCCGATCCGGAGCGCGTGGCGCGGGACCCGATGCGCGCCGGTGGCGTCGATCCGAACGCTCTCACGAGGGAGGAGCCGCTCGAGGTCGCGGGTCGCCGAGCCCGCATGTGCTCGGGTCCTTTGCTCGAGGAAGTTTCCCGAGAGGATGAGGGCGATGACGAGCGACGACGCGTCGAAAAAGTAGGAGGGGCTCAAGAGCGATGGCGCGACCAACGCGACGAGACTGTAGCCGTACGCGGCCGAGGTCCCCGTCGCGATCAGGAGGTCCATGTTCCCCGACCGAGCGCGGACGGCGTCGAGACTGCCGACGTAAAAGTCGTATCCCGCGTAGAACTGGACCACGGTCGCCGCTGCGGCGGCGCTCCAGAGCGCGACTGCAGGCCCGGGCAGGTAGGTCAAGATGGCGGCGACGACGGCGAGGGGCCATGCGACGGCGAGCCGGCGCGCGAGTCGACGGCTCGCGGTCTGGGGGGCCGAGAACGTATCGAGGCACGCGTGGCAGCAGAAGTAGTAGGTCCGATTGTCGCGGACCAGGCGCAGCGGGTCGCTCGCCTCGTCGACGAACATCCCGCAGACGGGATCGGTCGCCACCGCTCACCTGCTCGGCGGTCGACGAGGAGACCGATGCGGGCTCAGGGGGTGGTCGCCGCGGGGTGCGCGGCGCGGTAGCGTTGTCGGCAGGCATCGGCGCAGAAGTAGACGGTCGCCCCCGAATCGGTGAGTGTGTACTTCGCTCCTTGCGTCTCGACCATCATCCCACAGATCGGGTCCTTCGCGGGCATCGTCCGACCGAAGCGCGCGTCGCTTTTAGCGACTCGGTCGTGGTCGCCGTGCCCCAAAGGAATAAGCCTCGGGGCGGCTCGAACCGTAGCCTATGGTCGGACGGATCACTCCGAGCGAGGTCGCGAAGCGGCTCGCCGCGGATCCGGACGCGCTCTTCCTCCTCGACGTGCGCGAGCCGGACGAGCGCGAGGTCGCCGTCATCGAGCCGTCGCTCCACATTCCGATGGGTGAGGTCATGGAACGGCTGGCGGACATCCCCCGCGAGCGTGAGATCGTGGTCTATTGCCACATGGGAGCTCGCTCGGAGATGATCGCATCGTTCCTCGAGGCCGAGGGATACGCGAACGTCCTCAACCTTACGGGGGGGATCGATGCCTGGTCCGCCGAGGTCGATCCCGCCGTGCCTCGCTACAGTTAGGTCGGGCGCTCGGCGGAGAGCTTGCGCGGCGCGGCCGCGGATCTCCCGAGCACGTCCATGTAGCCGCGCATCTTCCAGTACGTGTTGAGGAACTCCTGCCCCCGCGCCGTCACGTCATAGAAGGTCCGCCCGTCGTCGTCCTCGCCCGACAGTAGGCCGAGCTCGAGGAGCTTGTCGACCGCGACGCGCAGTCGGTCGACGGGCATGCCGGCACCGTAGGAGATGCGGGTGATCCGCGCACGACCGCGATGGCGCTTCACAACCTCGAGGATCGTCGCGAAGAGGTCGGACGGCTCTCTCCGCCGAGAGCCGGGCCGTCCATCGATCGGGTCCATCATGAGGGTGCCTACAGCGGGAACGCCCCGAGGTCGTCCACGTGACGTGGGGGCTGGCCCAGTCGTGCGGAGGGGTCGACCCGGATCGACTGCGAGTAGACCACCTCCCCGACGCGCGCATTCGGCCCGATCTGCACGGTCGCGCCCACGACCCGCTGGGCCTCGGCCCCGTCGCCGATCTCGATCGACGTACCGTAGACGGTCTCGACCCGAGCCCGATCGCCGACGTCCACGTGGCCCCCGACCAGGGCGCCGCGCACCCGGGATTTGCGGTGGATCCGGATCTCGGCGCCTTTGAGACCGCCGCGGGTCGCCGCCGATCCACCGATGTCGACCCGACCCTTCACGACGATCTTCCGGGACTCGATCGAGCCCCCCACCGAGAGCTGCTCCGCCCCGAGATCGTCCGTAACGACGATCTCGCCGCCGACGTCGACCTCGCCCGTGAGCTGGAGTGAGCGACCCACGCGGAAGCGACCACCGATGTCGACGTCCTTCCCACGGGCCTCCCCGCGGATCTCTCCCAGACCCCCGACCTCGAGCTCCTCGAAATCGAGGTTCCCGAGCGCGCGCAGGATCCCCCCGACATTGATCTTCCGGCCTCGTGCGTCACCGCCCAGGTCGACCATCCCTCCGACGTCGAGGTCCCCGAAGCTGAAGGCCCCTTGCGCCGAGAACTGCCCGCCGACGCGAATGTCCTCCCGCACCGAGCCGCCCTTGATGCGGATACGACCGCCGGCTTCGATCCGGTCCAGGACGACCTCCTCGGCCTCAACGAGCCCACCGGCGTCGACCCGAGACGCGGTGATCGCGCCCGCGCAACGGAGCTTGCCTCCGACCGTGATCGTGCTCCCGACCAGATCGGCCCCGGCATCGAGGACCCCGCCGACCTCGATGCGACCCCCATGGATCGCCCCAGTCACCTTGAGCCGTCGGTCGATGTCGATATCGCCGGCGGAGAGAGTTCCATCGACCTCGAGCGCCCCGTCCTCCGTGCGGACCGATCCGTGGACGAGCAGATCCCCGTGGACCTCCACCGTCCCGGTACTCGAGCGGAACTCCCGGCACTCGAGCGAGCCTTGGACCGCCGCCGGACCGTCGAACCGGATCGTCCCCTCGACGACGCACCGCCCGTCGGCCTCGATCTGTCCACCGGACTCGACCCGAAGATCGCCCTCGACCTTCCCCAATCGAACTCGGCCCCCACGCGGTACCCGGCTCTCGGTCATCGACCGGAGCTAGGGCCGGAGTGTCTAAAGCCGTAGTTCACGCTCGGTGAGCACGCGCCGTGAACTCTATAGGGGCCGGCGGAGAACGACCGGCGTAGCCCATGCCCGATTCGCTCGCTCGGATCCGAGAGGAGGTCGTCGCGTGTCGTGCTTGTCCCCGACTCGTCCGCTACCGAGAGCGCGTCGCCGTGGAGAAGAAGAAGGAGTTCCGTACGGAAACGTACTGGGGAAAGGGAGTCCCCGGCTTTGGCGACCCGAACGCTCGCCTCGTCGCGGTCGGGCTCGCCCCGGCGGCCCATGGGTCGAATCGCACGGGCCGGGTCTTCACGGGCGACCGATCCGCCGCGTTCCTGGTTCGGGCGTTCCACCAAGCCGGCTTCGCGAACCAGCCGACCTCGCTGCGACGCGGCGACGGGCTCGCCTATCGCGATCTCTTCCTCACCGCCGCCGTTCGCTGCGCGCCACCCGACAACCGTCCACTCCCGCTCGAACTCGAGCACTGCTTTCCGTACCTCGACCGAGAGCTCCACCTGCTCCGCAACGCGAGGTCGATCCTCGCGCTCGGTGGGTTCGCGTGGGATGCGGTACGTCGTTCGACGGCGAGGGTCTACGACGCGCCGGTCCCGACGGTCCCGTTCGCCCACGGCGCCGTCGCCTCTCTCGGTCCGGGGCGCCCGGTCCTCTACGCGTCCTATCACCCGAGCCCGCAGAATACCCAGACCGGCAAACTGACGACCCCCATGCTCGTGGGCCTGCTCGAAGGAATTCGGGGCAGTTGGGCGGATGCGCGTACCGCCCGCTCGGAGCGGTAGATCCGCCATGGGCGAGTTCGAAGTACTCGAGCGCGATGGGCTCGCGCGCATCGGCCGACTCTCCACGCCGCACGGCCCGATCGAAACACCGGCGCTACTGCCGGTCATCCAGCCGGACCCCACTCGGCAGCCGGTCGTCCCTCGGGAGATCCGCCGACGCTTCGGGCTGAAGGCGGTCATCACCTCCTCGTACATCACCTACCGTGGACCGGACCTTCGCGAGCGCGCCCTCGCGAAGGGAATCCACGGCCTCATCGACTTCGACGGCCCGATCATGACCGATTCCGGCGCCTTCCAGCAGCACGCCTATGGCCACGTCGAGGTGACCCCGGAAGAGATCCTGAGCTTCCAAGCCGCGATCGGCTCGGACATCGCGACCGTGCTCGACGTCTTCGTTGAGCCCGATGCCGATCATGAGACCGCCGCGGCGGGCGTGCGGCAGACGATCGAACGAGCTCGGGCGGCGCGACAGGAGCGGACCGGCCTACTCGCCGTTCCGGTCCAGGGAGGGAGCTACGCTGACCTCCGTGCCGAGTCCGCTCGCTCGGCCAGCGAGCTGGGTGACGTCCTGGCCGTCGGAGGCGTCGTGCCCCTCCTCGAGCAGTACCGTTACGCCGAGTTGGCCCAGGCCGTCCTCGCGGCGCGGGCCGACCTTTCACCGGCGGGAGTCGTCCACCTGTTCGGGACCGGGCATCCGATGGTCTTCGCGTTCGGTGCCGTGCTCGGCGTCGACCTCTACGACTCCTCGGCCTACCACAAGTTCGCCCGTCGCGATCGGCTACTGTTCCCCGACGGCACCGTGGCGCTCGAGGACGTTCGTGAGGAGCTCTGCCACTGCGCGCTCTGCGCGGAGCGGCCGCTCTATTCCCTCGGGAGGGAGCCACCGACCGAGCGCGAGCGCTGGATCGCCGCCCACAACCTGCTCATCTCTGCCGAAGAGATGGGCCGGGTCCGTCAAGCGATCCGAGAGGGCACGCTCTGGGAGCTCGCCGAGCGCCGATCGACCGCGCATCCAGCGCTCGCGGCGGGGCTACGTCTCCTGAAGGGGCGGAGCGAGGTCTTTCTTCCCACGGAGCCCGAGAGTCGGCGAACCTACCGGGAGACTGGGATCGCGAGCTTCGATCGCCCGGCCGCCGTACGATTCCGCCGGGCGCTCGAGCGATACCGAGCCGGTCGCCCCTCGGGCACAACGATCCGCCGGCTCCCGTTGGAACCTGAGTACCTCAGCCGCCTTCCACTTTCCGACGCGAGGGGTGGGGTGATCCAGTGGGAGTGCGAGTCGCCGTTCGGGCCGGTCCCGCTCGAGCTGATCGAGCTGTACCCGGTCGGTCCCTGCCTCTCCGAGGAAGAGTTTCGGCTCCCGCGCCCCTCGCGCCTCTCGGTGCGAGAGATCGGGGAGGACGCGGGGGCGCGGGCCGGCCTCCCTCCGGGCCCTCGATCGGAGTTCCTCGCCGCGTGGGACCGGTTGCAACTTCGCGCGTCGCTCGAGTGGCGCTATGGGGAGGCCGTGGCGGAGACGATCCTGACCGGGGGGGCTCAGGCGGAGCGCTCCCGCCGCACGGGGCGCCTGCGAGCGATCGTCCGCGACGGTCGAACCCTCTTCCAGGTCCTGAATGACGGAATCCCCCGCCCCACCTTCGCCGGGGCCGAATTGCTCCATGCGCTGGTCGAGGCCCCGGGCGAACGCGTCTGCGTCGCGGCGGACGCCGCTCCGTTCGTCCGGGAGGGCCGCAGCCTCTTCTCTCGCTTCGTCCTCTCGGCAGACCCGAGGCTCGTCCCCGGAAGCTCCGCGCTGCTCGTCGGCCCAGGGGACGAGCTCCTCGCGGTCGGTCGCCTCCTGCTCGCCCCGCACGAGATGGGTCGTCTGCGCCGGGGCGTCGCCGTCTTCGTGAGCGCGCATGCGCGCCAACCGCTCCCGCCGAACGAAGAGCCGGCCGACGAACCTTAAGGCGCAATCCTCGCTAGGAGAGGAGCCGGATGACGAAGACGTTCCTGCTCTTGCAGCTCGATAGCGAGGGCGCCCCGTACTCGGAGGTCGCTGACCTGCTCGAGAACATGGGCTTCCGTCCCGAGATCCGAGGCTACGATTTCGTCTACGACTGGGGTCGGGGCGTGACCGTTCCGGAGTCCCTCGAGCTCGCGAACCGGATCCACACCGCGCTGCACGGCAAGCGGCTCGGGTTCCGGATCGAGACGACCGACGAGTGATCCGGCTGGCGAGCGGGTTCGGCCGACCAGGGATCCGGCACGATGATCGTTCTCGGGATCGAGTCGACCGCACACACCTGCTCCGTGGGGATCGTGGGCGACCACGCGGAGGTCCTGAGCGTCGCCTCGGACATGTACCGACCGAAGACCGGCGGCATCCACCCACGAGAGGCGGCGAACCACCACGTCGAACTACTCCCCGGACTGCTCGAGCGCGCGCTCGAGTCGGCGCATGTGCGCCCGAAAGAGATCGACGGGATCTCATTCGCCCAGGGCCCCGGGCTCGGCCCGTGCCTGCGCGCGGGGGCCACGGTCGCCCGAGTCCTCTCGCTCGCGTGGGACCGACCGCTCGTTCCGGTCAACCACTGCGTCTCCCACATCGAGATCGCTCGGGCGCTGAGCGGGCTCGACGATCCCGCGCTGTTGTACGCGAGCGGAGGGAACACGCAGGTGATCGCCTACGGCAGGGGACGCTACCGGGTGCTCGGCGAAACGATCGATATCGGGATCGGGAATTTTCTCGACAAGCTCTGGATCGCCCTGGGAGGTACGTTCCCGGGCGGGCCGCAGCTCGAGGCCGAGGCGAAGCTCGGCTCCGAGCTCCACGAGCTACCGTACTCGGTCCATGGCATGGACGTCGCCTTCAGCGGCATGTTGACCGCCGCGCTCGCCCTCGCCGAACGCGGCGTCGCCCGCCGCGATCTCGCCTATTCGATCGAAGTGACCGCCTATTCGATGCTCACCGAGATCACGGAACGGGCGCTGGCCCACCGTCACCTCGGTCACGTCGTGCTCGGAGGAGGCGTCGCATGCAACGAACGGCTCCGCACGATGGTCCGGACCATGGTCGAGGAACGCGGGGGCACGATGTTCGCGCCGCCCCGAGCGCTGTGCGTCGATAACGGAGCGATGATCGCGTGGACCGGCCACCTCGCGCTCACCTCCGGGCTGTCCGTGCCCGTCGAGCGCTCGGCGGTCGACCCACGCCAACGCACCGACAAAGTGACCGCGCCCTGGCGGGGTGCCGAGATCGGACCCGCCGTCGGACCGCCCGTTATCTAACCCGGAGCGGTGGTCCGCCGTGGAAGAGGTCGACGTCCTCGTGGTCGGCGCCGGGCCCGCCGGGTCGACCGTCGCCGAACGGCTCGCGCGCCGGGGCCATCGGGTCCTCGTCCTCGAGGAGCACGCAAAGATCGGCTACCCCGTGCAGTGTGCGGGCCTCGTGTCGAGCCGGGTCCTCGACCTCGCCGGGGACCGCTCGATGGTCCGTCGCCCGGTCCACGGTGCCGCCGTGTTCGGTCCGTCGCTCGGGTCGATCGAGTTCCGAGCCCCGGAGCCGAGGGCGTTCGTGATCGATCGCGCCG
>JBOGRR010000008.1:0-24850 GCA_050749765.1 Thermoplasmata archaeon
GGGAGACGAACTCGACGTCGGGCGCGACGATCACCTTCCAGGAGGTGAACGGCTCCTACCCGTACGAGGTGGCGAGCGCGGCACCGTGGGCGCCGATCGTGGCGACGGGGATCGTCGACGTGCAGGGCGGCGATGTCGCGACGGCGGTCGCCTTCGAGTTCACCTACACCGTCACCTTCTCCGAGAGCGGCCTTCCCCCCGGCGCGAGCTGGAACGCGAGCCTCGGCACACGGCTCGCGACCGGCGCCGGTGCGCGCATCGCGTTCCCCCTCGTGGCGAACGGTTCCTACGCGTTCAACGCGAGCGCGCCGAACTTCCTCGCGTCGCCCGCCCACGGTCTCGTCGTCGTCGTCGGGGCGGACACGAGCTTCCCGCTCGTCTTCGTCCCGATCTCCCCGGCGGGGACCTACACGGTCTCCTTCGCCGAGACCAGGCTCCCGGCCTCCTCGAGCTTCTCGGTCACCTTCGACGGATCGACCACGGTCGCGAGCGGACTCGTCTCGTTCACCGCGGTCGCCCCCGGATCGTACGGCTACTCGGTGGCGTCGGCCGGTGCGTGGGTTCCGTGGACCAACGCTTCCGGCACCGTCGAAGTGACCAACGCCTCGCAGGTCCTCGAGGTCGCTTTCGAGTTCACCTACGCCGTCCTCTTCACCGCGACCGGACTCTCGAGCGCGGTCGATTGGACGGTGACCGTGATCGATCCGACCACGGAGTTCGCGGCCGCTCAGACCTCCTCGACCCCCTCGATCGTCTTCGATCTCCCGAACGGGACGTACGCCTGGACGGTCAACGCCTCCGGCGGCTACACCCCCAGTCCCTCCGTCGGCGTGACGACGGTGAGCGGCTCGGGGCACACCGCCGCGATCTCCCTCGGCTCTCCGGGAGGATCGAGCTCCGGCATCGCCGCGTGGGTGTGGATCGTGCTCGCCGCAGTGATCGTTGTCGTCGTCGCGGCGGTCGCGCTCGCGGTGATTCGCCGCCGGCGACCCCCAGCGACCTAGACGCGTCCCTCGATGCGCGAGCGTCGCCTCTCGCTCCCCGGCCGGACGCCGGGCCTCGGGAGCGCGCGCGCGAACGTACGAACTCCGTCGTTCCCGAGGGGCGGCTCTGGGCTCACTTCGGCGCGAAACGCGCCGTGAAGTGCGGCAGCCGCTCGGGGCGATGGGTCATCGTCAGCCCGCGGATCGTGCTCCTTCGCTCGTAGACGCGCCGGACCACGTCGGCGACGTAGGCGAGGTGGCTCGCCGAGTACACCCGCCGGGGGATCGCGAGGCGAACGAGTTCGAGGGAGCGATCGGGCGGCGCCGAGGCCGCCTCGCCGTCCGAGAACATGATCGCCCCGATCTCGACGGTTCGGACGCCTCCCTCGCGGTACAGCTCGACCACGAGTGCCTGGCCCGCGAGGTCGGCGTCGGTGAGGTGGGGGAGGAAGCGGTGGACGTCGAGATAGACGCCGTGCCCGCCGACCGGCCGGAAGAACGGGACCCCCGCGGCCTCGAGACGGCGCGCGAGAAATCGGATCTGGCCGATGCGGTGACTGAGGTAGTCGAGCTCGGTCGCCTCCCGTAGCCCCTGGGCCATCGCCGCGAGATCCCTCCGCGCGAGACCCCCGTAGGTCGGGAACCCCTCGAAGAGGATCAGGGACTCCGCGAGACGTTCGGCCATCGCGGGGTCGCGCGTCGCGACGAACCCGCCGATGTTGACGAGCCCATCTTTCTTCGCGCTCATCGTCGCGCCGTCGGCGAGGTCGAAGATCTCCCGGCCGATCTCGGCGATCGATCGGTCCGCCATCCCCGGCTCGCGTTCCCGCACGAAGTAGGCGTTCTCCGCCCAGCGGCACATATCGAGGTAGAGGGGGATGCGGCGGGCTCGCAGCCGGCGAGCGACTTCCCGCAGGTTGGAGAGCGAGACCGGTTGGCCGCCGCCCGTGTTGTTGGTGATCGTCACGAACATGAGCGGGATCGTGCCGGCCTCCGCCGTGCGCAAGAGCTCGTCCAGGGCCGCGAGGTCGACGTCCCCCTTGAACGGGTGCTCGCTCGTGGGGTCGTAGGCCTCGGGGATCGCGAGGTTGACCGCACGCGCCCCCTGGTGGCGGACGTGCGCTCGGGTCGTGTCGAAGTGCATATTGTTCGGCACGATCATGCCGGGGCGCCCGACCGTCGAGAGGAGCACGTGCTCCGCGCCCCGTCCCTGGTGGGTCGGAAGGACGAACGGGAAGCCGGTGATCGCGCGGACCGCCTCCTCGAACTCGGCGAAATTGCGGCTCCCGGCGTAGGACTCGTCGCCGCGCATCATCGCCGCCCACTGCCGATCGCTCATCGCGCCCGTTCCCGAGTCGGTGAGCAGGTCGATGAGGACCTCCTCGGAGCGGAGGTTGAAGAGATTGAAGCCGGCCCGCCCGAGCGCCGCCTCCCGGCTCTCCCGGCTCGGGTTCGGGAGCATCTCGATGACCTTCGAGCGGAACGGCTCGAACGGAAGAGGATCGAAGGCGGGCTCCTCCCGAGGCACGGGTCGCGCAACGGACCGTGGCTTATATGCCGCATGGGGCCGTGCGCGCCGGGACGGGCGCCCGGGGGGGCGTCGCGGGTCGCTTCGAGGCCCTGACGGGGCGAGGGCTAGCGGTTTTTAACCCGGACCGGTATGCGACCCATCGTGTTCGAGGTGGGGGCCCGTCCCGTACGCCGGGGATCGGAGCGCATCGGTTTTGTGTGGGGGATCGCCATCCTGGTCGCAGTGCTCATGTGCCTGCCAGCCGGAGGGTTCGGACTGACGGGCGGAAGCTCCGCTCCAGGATCCGGGAGCGCGGCGGCCCCGGTCTCAAGCAGCGCATCACCGGGGGCAAGCGTCACGAACAGCCCCGCCGTGATGAACGTCTCGGGACTGTTCTACGGCACCAACGACTCCTTCGCGACCCTCCCGGGCTCGGACAGCCCGTGCGGCCTCGGCTACACGAACTATACCTACTGGAACTTCGGGTTCGTCGACTTCTATCAGTACGAGCAGTGCGTCGGCGGAGCGCAGAATCCGAGCATCTTCACGCTACCGGACGGTCAGCTCGGCATCGCCTACTCCGTCTACACGAACCAACCGACCTCGTGCGCGAACTCGACCGGGCTCGTGGTCAGCCGCATCGGCTTCCAGACGTCGAGCGATGGCGGCGAGACGTTCGCCCCCGCGCAGTACCTCGGTAACGAGACGTGCTCGTGGCTCCAAGCCGGCGAGCCGTCGTTCGCCGTTTCATCGAACGGCAACGTTGACGGGACGTTCGTGCAAGCGAACTTCACCCCGTACGCGCCCGACCTGACCGTCAACACCACGAACTATCAGGAGACTCCCCTCAACTCGCAGTTCTGGGTCAATTACGGGAACCGAACGAATGTCACCGGCGTCAATCTAACGGCGAACATGACCGATACGACGGACTCGCTCGCGTTCGTTAGCTCCTCGGACAACGGGACATCGTTCTCCGAGCCGGTCACGCTGAGCGTCGCCGGGCTCGGACAGATCGCTCGCCCGCAACTCGCCACCTTCGGAAACACGATCTACATCGCGTACGACCAGCTCGACAACTGGACGAACCTCTCCCTGCCGAACCTTTACGGCTATGCGGACGCTCAACCGATCTCGGTGGAGCTGATCTACTCGACCGACAACGGGGCGACTTGGAACGGCCCCTACGGGTTGCCCGGCCTCAACGCGAGCTCGGGATACACGGCGATGACCCCGGCGATCTCCGTGAGCTCGACCGGAGTCCTCGGCATCGGCTACGCCACCGACCGCGGATGCTTCTACACCTACTTCGGCTCGTGCGAGTACTGGGGCGACCAGATCACGGTCGCGACCTCGACCACCAACGGCACGAGTTGGGGTACGCTGGCCGCGCTCGGAACCGTCGGCGAGTCGCACTGCCAGGGGTACAGCAACGACACCGGCCCGAGCTACTACTACTACTGCTACGCCTACCAGTTCCAGGCGGCGCCGGAGATCTCGCTCTATTGGAGCGACTCCGCTTCCGCAACGCTGTATGCGGCCTGGTCCGGAATTTACCTCTACAACAACACCATCGGGACCCTTTCCTTCGGGGAGGGTGGCCTATTCAGCGGCGTTTCCGCCGACGGAGGCGCGACGTGGACGAACGCGACGGTGGCCGCCCCGACCTACTATCCAAGCTGCACGACATGTATCGAGATACCGGTGTACTTCTACAACCCCGCGCTCGTGAGCCATGACGGAACCGTTTACCTCGTGTACTCTCAGCTCAATGAGACGTACTGCTACGGACCGAGCTGCCCGCCGTGGGCGAACGCGTATTCCTACTGGCTTACGAACAGCACCGATGGCCTCACTTGGAACGAGCCGATCGCCCTGTCGATCGCGACGACGTCGTACTACGCCTCCTATCTTGCTTGGGCCGGGTACAACGACGCCATCACCTACGGCCCGAACGGGCCCACGGCGGCGTACGCCCAGCTCGGTCCGTACCGCGAGGTCCTCACCGATCACCAAGGGAGCTACGCCAACGGCACCTCGTACTACTACGGCAACTACACCTACACCGCCCAGAGCAACCTGACGGTCGCGGCTCCCTGGGCCGGGCCTACGGTCCCGGTGACGATCAATGAGACCGGACTGCCGGCGGGAACCCAATGGCAGTTCAGCATCGGCCCGCTCGCGGTGACCACCAACGCCTCGAGCGTCGTGGTGACGAACTTCCCCCTGGGGCAGATCCAGTACTTCGTGCTCGGCTCCACCAACTTCTCGGCGTACCGCACGGAGTTTTCCACGGTCTCCACCCCGGATGGGCCGTACCTCTTCACCCACGCCGGGAACATCACGGTCGTGTTCACGGCATTCTACGGGATCGAGCTCTTCGCCAACCCACCCGATCCCATGCTCTTCGACTTCTACTTCTACAACCAGACGACGGTCACGGAGTACTACTACGAGCTCTACAACTACACCTACGGACACTTCACCAATATCGGGCCGACCGCCTTCCCGTGGTACTTCCCCGCAGGGAGCGTTATCCCGCTCACCGTGACCGCCGCGCCCGCGGTCAGCTATTGGGCCGGGACCGGCAACGGCTCCTTCTCGGGAGCCGTCGGGACGAGCCCGCCGGTGATCGTCGTCAATGGCCCGATCAACGAGACCGCTTGGATGGGCGCGTTCTCCACGTACAACGTGACGTTCACCCCGGTCGGGCTTCCCTCGGGGACGAACTACTCGTTCGACTTCTCGGGAACTCCGTATTCGGCGACCGCTCCAGCGGGCGTGGTCGTCCCGTCGGTCTCCACGGGGGCCTATGCAGTCTCCAGCATCGTCGCGCAGTCCGCCGTGTCGGGCTACGTCTACTTCGGGCAGGTCAACGGCGGGAACACGGTTCTGATCCCCGTGACGCCGAACGTCGAATTGAACTTCACCTTCGCCTACGTCAACACGAGCGCCCCGATGACCCAAGCGTCGTTCTACGGAGGCGCTCTCGCGCCGGGCGACGTCTGGACCCTCTCGTTCAACGGGACCGAGTACAGTTCCTCGACACCGTGGATCAACGTCACGGCACGACCGGGGACGTATGCCGTGTCGGCGTATCCGATCGTTAACTCGGCGAACAACACCGCCGGCTACACGCCGATCGCCTTCGGTCCGACGGTCACCGTCGGAGCGGCCGGCTCGAGCTTCAACGTCACCTACGCGCCCGCGTTCCGCGTCGAGATCGCCGCCACCGGTGGAGGTACAGTGACCGGGAGCGGGACCCACTACGTGACTCCGGGATCGAGCGTGTCCTACACGGCGACCCCCATCGCGGACTATGCGTTCCTCGGCTGGACCGGCACCGGCTTCGGCTCGTACACCGGACCCAATGCCACCGCTCAGGTCACCGTGAACGGCCCGATCACCGAGAGCGCCCAATTCGTGTTGCTGCCCGCGACGCGATTCTCTTTGACGGTGAATGCGACCGGGCTCCCCGCGGGATCATGGTGGACGATCGAACTCAACGGCGCGGGCTACTCGAGCAACGCCTCGAGCTTTGTGATCCCGAACCTCTACTCGTGCAGCGCGGGCTCCCCGGGGCGCTACACCGTCGTGGTCCCGTACGTCTACCAGAACGGAACCTCGGGCGTGCGGTTCGTCCCCGCTTCGTACCCGGCGAGCACCTGCACGACCGGTGCGACGACGGTGACGATCAGCTACTCGACGCAGTACCTCGTGACGCCGCTCGGCACCACGGGCGGCGCGGGCAAGGTCGTCGTCGGCGGCGTGCCGTCGATGGCGCCGGCGTGGGTCACCGCGAGCCAGGGGATCGGGATCCAGGCGATCACCTCGAATGGATACCTCTTCGTAGAGTGGACCGGTTCGGGCCCCGGCAGCTACTCGGGACCGAGCGTGTCGACCGAGATCTTCCCGACCGGGCCCGTGTCGGAGACGGCGAGCTTCGCCCCGATCGTCATTCCGCCGCCGGTGCTCTACACCGTCACGTTCACGCAGTCGAGCCTGCCGGCGGGCACACCGTGGTCGATCGCGGTGAACGGTCACTCCTACGGCACGACCTCGAGCACGCTCAACGTGACCGGGCTATCAGGGTCGACGACCTACCCGCTCGTCGTCTCGACCGCATCGAGCACGGATCGGTCGGCGCAGTTCCCGCCGATCGCGCCGCCGACCAGCGTGGCGATCGCCGGTCACAACGTCTCGGTCGCGCTCTCGTTCGCCACCGTGTATCAGTTCTCGGTCCGATCGACCTACGGCGGCTCGGTCTCCGGGGTCCCGGCGTCGGGCTATGTCCTCAGCGGCGGGGCGGTCCAGCTCACCGCCATTCCCGGCATCGGCTACGAGTTCCTCGGATGGACGGGAACCGGATCGGGAGCGTACTCGGGCACCAACGCGACGCCGACAGTGACGGTCGGTGGACCGATCTCGGAGGTCGCGACGTTCGCCGCGACCCCTCCCTCGAGCTCGAGCTCCCCGCCGTTCCTCGCCTCCACCACCGGCCTCGCGGTCCTCGCGGTCGTGGGCTTGATCGCGGGCCTTGGCATCGGCATACTGCTCATGCGCCGGCGCGGTGGGGCCGCAGGAGGGGGGCGATGAGCGCGAACCCCCATCGAAGCTCGAGCGTGGGCCGGCCGGCGCCTACGCTGCTGCTCGCGATCGTGATCGTAGCGACCCTAACGCTGAGCGCGCTGGTGCCGCTCGGCGCCTTCCAGGGCGGAGGAGCCCCGGCGCTCGCGGGGGGATCGGCGGCCCCGTCCGCCAGCAGCTCCTCCCCTTCGCCGGCGATCGCCGCCGCCGCGCTTCCAACGTCCCCCGCGATGCCGGCTCCCACCCCCTCCGCGAGCCCGGCGACCAGTTCCGGTCCAGGGACCTTCTACACCAACACCCCGATCCCGTTCGCTCCGGCGGCGAACGATAGCTGTGTCTACTCTGGGTGGGCGCCGTGCTTCAACAACACGGGCTCGCCGTCGATCGTCTCGACACCGTCCGGCGTGATCGCGAGCGCCTATACGGCGTTCACGAACGTGAGCGCCTGCCCCCAGAGCTCGAACTGGACGATCTCCAACATCGGCATCGTCGTCTCGACCAACGGGGGAGCGAACTACGGCGCCCCGAGCTATCTCAACAACCCCGGCTGCAGTGACCCCAGTAACTTCACGAGCGCCATGACCCCATCGATCGCCGCCCTCGCGGACGGGACGCTCGTGCTCTCCTACATCGAGTACAACATCAGTCAGTCGGGCTGCGCCAACTGGTATTATTTCCCCGCGTTGAGCGCCTGCTACGTCTCCGCCGACCGACTGGTCGTCATGGAGAGCTCCGACAATGGAACGACGTGGGGTGCGCCGACCGTCGTGAACACCTCCTACAATCCCTCGTTCAACGCGACCTCCTGGATGCCCGCCCAGCCGACGCTCGCGACGTTCGGCAACACGATCTACCTCGCCTGGACGAACTTTACGTGGGTGACGTTCGCCAGCACGGCCGAAGCGCCGTCGGTGGGCCTCAACATGGTCGTCTCGGCCGATGGCGGCTCGACGTGGGGCGCGCCGATCTCCTTGCCGGTCGAGGTCGGGGACTACTTCGCCGTCCCCTCTTGGATGGCGTACTCCCCCGCGCTGGCCGTCGCCGCGAACGGAACGCTGTACGTGGCCTACTCGACGAACCTCACCGGAACCTCCCAGATTTGCGTGGGCAGCACTTGCGTCTACATCTACCCCGATGCGACGATGGACGTCGTCGTCGCTCGCTCGGTCGACAACGGAACGACCTTCGCGCTCTCCACCGTCGCGAGCGCGGTGCCCGTGATGGACAATGGCGTCACGTGGACCAGGGGCGGCGGCTACGAAGACTCGCTATGGGCCCCGCAGCCCGCCATCACGACCGATCCGCTTTCGGGGAACGTCTACGTCGCCTACGCGGGAGCCGCGATCGGGACGATCTGCTATAGCCCGACCGACTGCGCCCTCACCGAGAGCTTCGAGAACGTATACGCCGCGAGTTCGACGACCGGAGGGGAGAGTTGGTCGGCGCCCGTCGCGCTCGGCGACAGCTGGCTGGGCCTGCACGGTTCAGCCAACAACAGCCGCTACCTCTTCACCCCGTCGATCGGCGTCGCGAACGGGACGGTCTACGTGAACGCTCTCACCGAGGATGACACGGTCTGCTCCTACCAGTTCGGGTATGGCTACCCGTGTGGCGAGCGCTCCGACCTCGTCTTCGCCTCGTACGATAACGGTTCGACGTTCACGGCGGGGGTACCGCCGTACCCGATCGCGCCGATCTACGATTACCCCCTATGGGACGGCGTCTACTCCTCCATGACCATCTACAACGGGCAGCCGTTCATCGCCTGGACCGCCCCCGCATGCTGGACCCCGGGTGGGTGCGATGGCAGCGGTGGCTCGACGCAGGTCGTGATCTCCACTCCGTTCGAGGGGCTGGGCGTTTCGGTGACGTTCGTCGAAAGCGGCCTTCCGCTCAGCACCGTGTGGTCGGCCTCGGTCTCGGGGAACGTGCGCAGCGGCTCCGCCGGGACCGCCCTCTCGGTCTCGGGAGTGCCGATCGGCTCGACCGAGGTCTGGGTGGTGCCGTGGGTCAACGTGAGCTACGGCGTCGCCTACCTTCCGACGCTGAACCTCTCCTCGCCCGGGAACTTCACGGGGAACACGACGATCCTCGTCACGTTCGATGAGTACGTCCTGCTCAACGTCGTGACCGTTCCTCCGCCGAGCTCGACCTACAATCCGTTCTACTGCGGCGGCAGCGCGGCGGGCTACGGGGACTACTGCACGAACATGCAGGTCACCCCCAACCCGGGGACCACATGGCAACCGTATGGCAGCCCTATCAGCTACAGCATCCTGGACGGCGGCCTCCCGTCGACCTGCTACTTCTGCACCAACCTGTCGTTCGCCTCCTGGACGGGCTCGGGGCTCGGTTCGTGGAACACGACCGCTCCCAATGGGACCGCGGTCCTCTACGGCCCCGTCAACGAGTCGGCGAACTTCAACGTGCTCGGAACGTGCTACGGCAGCGGCTTCGGCTCGTGCACTCCTGCGTTGTACGAGTACAACTTCACGGAGGTCGGCCTCCCGGTCAACACGACGTGGTCGGTCACCCTCAACGGGTCGGTCAACTCCTCGGCGGGATCGGCCAACTCCTCGGCGCTGCCTTATCTTACCTTCGCCGCCCCTGAGGGTCCGCTTCCGTTCACGATCTGGTCTGTGCCGTACAACGCGACGTACTCCTACGTCGGCACGGCGAGCTACCCGTCCCCGGTCGGCGCGTTCCAAGGCGGACGGGAGATGGTGACCTTCTCGCTGGAAGCGAACGCGGGATCGCCGTTCGTAGTGCAGATCGCCGCGACCGGGATCCCATCGGGAACGACGAGCTGGGGCCTGAACACGAATTCGGGCCAGTTCGGGATCGCTTCCGCCACTTCCCCGTTGCTGACCTTTGCGGGGGGGACGATCTCGCTCAACGCGTCCCCGATCTACACCCCCTCGGGGACCGGGGCGCTGATCTCGAGCTTCACCGTGCATCCCCAGATCGTAGGTGGCGCGAACTTCACCGTCTCGCCGGGGGCGAGCTTCACGCTCGCCGGCCCGGCCGTGATCTCGGCAAATTACCTCCCCCAGTACTGGATCTCGGTGAGCACCGCCGGGGCCGGCGGGTCGATCGTCCAGCCGAGCCAGTGGGTTGCGGCGGGAGGATCGTCGAACTACACCGCGGTCGCTGCGACGGGGTACGCCTTCGCGGGTTGGAGCGGCACGGGTTCCGGCTCGGTGAGCAGCCTCGCCCCCACGATCACCGTGAGTCCGAACGCCCCGGTCACCGAGGTCGCGAGCTTCGTGCGGGTCATCCCGACGTGGACCGTCAACGTGACCGCCGCCGGGCTTCCCTCCGGCCAGCCGTTCACCGTGGGCGTCGGCAACCTGAGCTACTCCGGTAGCGTCGCCTTCGCCGTGGGCGGCCTCCTCAGTGGGAACTATTCCGTCTCGGCTCCCACCGTCGTGCCGAACGGAACGGTGGGCGTCCGGTACGTCGTCTCGAGCATCACTTCGACCCTTCCCTACTCCGCGGGGTCGCTGATCGTCGAGTCGAACGGGACGCTCACCGTCCACTACGCCGTCGAGTACACTCTGACGATCTCGACCGGTCCGGATGGATCGGTCTCACCGGCTGCGGGGACGAGCTGGCAAGAATCCGGCGCGACGGTCTCGCTGACAGCGACCCCTTCGACCGGCTACCTTTCGACCGGCTGGGTCGGCACCGGGATCGATTCGGTGACCTCGAGCGCTCCGTCGATCACGCTGAACCTCTCGGGCCCGATCACCGAGTCCGCCTCGTTCGTGCTGCGCCCCACCATCCCGCCGCAGACCTACAACGTGACCGTGGCCCCGACCGGGTTGCCGGCCGGCCTTCAATGGAGCGTCTCCACGGGCGCGATGGGGGTCCAGGGGTCCGGGGCGCTCGTCCTATCGGGACTCAATGGGACCTATGTCCTCGCGGTGCCGACCGTAACCCCGGCCCTCGGGATCCGCTATGTGCCCTCGAACTCGGGGTCGTTCACGGTCGATGCGACGTCGAACATGAGCGTCAACGTCACCTTCACCGAGCAGTTCTTCGTGACCGTTTCCTCCAGCATCGGCGGGACGGTCGGCCCGGCGAGCGCATGGGTCAACTCAGGGACGAGCATCGCGCTGACCGCGCTCGCGAACTCGACCGGCTACGTCTTCTCGAACTGGACCGGGTCGGGCCCGGGAGCCTACACTGGGACCGTCGAGAACCGGACGATCACTCCGACCGGCGCCGTGAGCGAGATCGCGGCGTTCTCGCCGCTCGCCGGCGGCTCGTCGAGCGCCTCGAGCATCCCGACGTGGGTGCCGATCGCCGCGCTGGTCGCGCTCGTCGTCGTCGGCTTCTTCGTGGGGATGCTGCTCGTGCGCGGTCGCGGCGGCGGGTCGACCCCGTCGACCGGCAAAGTGGCCAGCCCTGGAGCTTCGGCGCGGCCGGCAAAGACCGCCGCCCCCGAAGAAGAGGGGGAGGCGCCGGCCTCCGAAGGGGAGAGCGACGTCTACGTCTTCGGCAAGAAGGGCGGCTCGTCGTAGGGAGCTCGGAGACCCACCCGCCACTGAGGACCTAAGCTAAGGCACCGCACGTACTCGGAGGGATACAAACAAAATGGACGTACCGCTGTATGCGATCGCGCTCGCCGTCTTTGGCGTGCTCTACCTCGTCTTCGGGATATTCCTCGTCTTCGTCCTGATCATCGCGCTGGTCGTGATCTACCTCTACCTCGTGCTCCGCTACGGGACCCTGCCCGATGAGTACCCATACGGCGCCGCCGACTCACTGATCACGGCGATCTTCGTCGGGGTGACCTGGGGGGTATTCACCTTCCTCGGTCCGAAGAATCCGATACCGTTCGTCGGCACATCGCTGACCTACGAGAGCGCGACGATCATACCGCTCGCTGCGATCCTCGCGATCACGCTGGTGCTGGTGATGGTCTTCCTCCTTATCGGGGCTTTCGTCCTTCCCCGTTGGGGGGACCGTGCGCGCGTCGGGGGCCAAGGAGGCTCGGATGGTCAGCAGACGGTCGGCTCCGGGTGAGCGAGCCGAGCGAGCGGCGAGCTGCGTCGAGAATAAGGACAGTATGGGCCAAATTGTCTCCCGGCCGACATCACGTACTTATACGGGGCACGGCTTGCCACGAACGAAATGCCGAGGGGCGCCACGATCGCCCTGCGTGAAGGAGGGTGAGTCCGCAGGTGGTGGGTCAACGACGTCTGCATCGGTTGAGGGTCTGCCAGCAGTGCGGCCACCTTCGAGGGAGCCATTACGCGGTCGGGGCCAACGGTTTTCGGAGTCGGTTTCCGACCGGGCGGCTCCGGTCGGGCCCGGGCATGCTATGCCATGTCATGGGATGTCCATGCGCCGCATTCCACGACCTGCCACTCAGCATCCCGTGCCCGGCCTGCGCCAAGGTCTACGCGACGCGCACGAGCCTCGAAGTTCACCTCGTGAAATTCCACTGGGAGATCGAGTTGCGCGAGCGGTCGGTCATGCTCGCCCTGAGCACCCTGAGGTTGTCCGATAGATGAGTCGTCCGGGCGAGCCGCGGCACCGAGATCGCCGTCATGTGCGGACGCTCGTGGTGCTGCTCTGCGCGGTGCTATCGGCCTCCTCCGCGATCGCCATTGGCTCGTCGGCCGGAAGCGCCTCGGCGGGAGGTTCGAGCCAGCCGGCGGCCTCGACCCCGGCCGCCGCCGGTGCCCCGAGCCCTGCGAGCTCGGGTGCGGGGACGCCCGCCTCGAGCGCAACCCCCACGGGGCCTAGCCTGCCGGGCGACGACCCATCGATGAACCTTCCGGGCGTTCCCCAAGCGACCATCGACTCTCAGTTCGCCCGCATGGCCAACATCACCGCGCACTCCGCCGTCGGAACGAACTCGAGCCTCGGCGGCAACTCGTCCGCAGCTGACGCGACCTCCATCCTCTCAGCCTCCACGGGCCCCTCTCAGAGCCCCTCCTCCTACCCGACGGGCTGGTTCACGGGGTTCGTCGCGAACTCGAGCGATCCGAGCGACGTGCTGAGCGGCGTGGCCGTTCAAGCGTTCGTCGAGTCGGGAGGAAGTCCATGCAGCCCGACGATCTGCTCTTCGGTCACGACAGGCGCGAACGGGTCGTTCACGGTCGTCTGCGCGGTCGGGCGCGACTACGTGGGGGCGAACCTCGGCTACTTTGCGGGGAACAAGACGTTCGCGACCTGCACGCTCAACACGTCGATCGCGGTCGGTACGATCTACCTCGTCCCCGACGGGATCGTCATCGGCACCGTGCTCGGCGACGTTTCGGGCGATCCGGCCCTCCCCGGGATCGCGGTGCTCGGCGCCTCGCGAGACTACTCTACCACCGCCACTCCTCAAGTGAGCACCAACCGGACCGGGGGATTCCGAGTCCCCGTCCCGCCGAACGTTGCCGGCATCGTCTCGTTCCAGGTCCAGAACTCGGCATCGTGGCAGAACAACCTCACCTGGGTGAGCGTGCCTCCCGGAGTGACCATCAACATCGGGACCGTCTTCCTCGAGCCGAACAATGCCCAGGTCACGGCGAAGCTCGAGGACGTCGTGACGCACCAACCGATCCGCTCCGGCTACGGCGCGCCGAACGCCATCACCGTCTGCTCCCAGGTGACCCAAGTCTGTGGGACCCAGGGGCTCGCCAACCAATCCGGCAATGATCAGGTCACCGCCGTGGGTCCGCCCGGTCCGGATTACGTGATCGCCTACGCGACCGGCTACCTCGTGAACCAGTCGTACGTCGGCAACATGCCGGCGACCCAGTCGGGTCACTCCGAGTGCGTCCCGAACAACTGCATCATCTACCTCACTCCGATGGCCCAGATCGAGTTCTCCCCTCGGGTCGCCGGAACGAACATCTCCTACGGCTTCGGATTGTGGTACATCACCGTCACGAGCTCGAACGCGTACATCGTCGCCCAGCCCCGGCTGAACCCGGCGACCTATCAGTACAACATGACCTCTGCCGGCACGTTCACGGAAGGGTGCCTCCCGGTCGGGGGAACGGTCGTGGGCACGATCTTCCCGCTGCGCAACACTGTCGACATCCAACCCGACACCACCGCGACGTGCGGGATGGCTCCTACTTGGCCGATTCCGGGCGACGCGCCGGTCTGGGGGAACGAGACCTGGGTGAACGGCACGCCGGACGAGGTGACCCCGGTCGGCTACCTCAACCTGACCCTCGGCGACTACGTGCAGGGCCAGGTCCTCGTCGCGGGCACCACGGACGTCGCCCCGACGGGCGGGTTCACCGTCACGATCTCCTCTCGCGTCGCGCCTTCCACGACCTTGGCCCCCTACCCGTACTTCTCGACCCGCAGCCCGAACGTCTGCCCGCGGTCCGGGGCGACGTACTTCTGCGCCCCGGCACCTCCGGGAGCGGACCTTGTCACCGTCTCGGCCGCGAACACTCCGAACAACGTCACGTGGCTCGATGTGCCGGTGCATTGCTGTTTACACATCGCGCAGCCGCTCCATCTCGCCCAGGTCACCACGCCGTTCGCTCCGGTGATCAACATGACGGAGTTCCCCTCCGTGAACGGAACCGTCGTGCAGTACGGCTCGTCGGCGCCGGTCGCATATCCGGGGGTCCAGATCTGCCCGGCGTCATCGCACCCGATCTATCCCGGGTGCATCAACCTCGCCGGCAATCGAACCGGAGGGTACTCGGGGATCGGGGTGCCCCTCGGTTGGGACGTCGTGATCGCGGTTGGCTCGGGGTATGCCCCCAACTCGGCGTGGATCGACGTCACCGGCAACGAGACGCTCGCGCCGATCCCATTGACAGCGCTCGCGACGCTCGTGGGCCGCGTCGTCGACTCCACCGGCGCTCCCGTGATCGACGCGACGATCGACGTCTGCCCGCTCGCAGCCAACAACGCGGGAGAGTGCACCTCGCCGCTCGGGCCCGGGACGACGACCTCGGACGGGAATTATGAGGGAGAAGTCACCGGGGGGTGGCTCCCGGCGCAGACCTATCTCGTCCAGGCGAGCGCCCCGGGGTACGTGACCGATTGGACGTGGGTGAACGCAACGTCGAACTCGATCAGCGAAGTCCCGACGATCGTCCTGCCCACCGTGGGGGCCGTCGGAGCGGGGTCTGCGGTGCCGGGCCGGACGCTGGGTTCCGGTCCGAGCGGCGCCACCGCCCCCGCGACCCCCGGATCGACCTCGGTCTGGATCACCGGTCGGGTGATCGATGCCAGCACGGGGCGCGGGATCATCACGCAGCAGATCTCGGCCTGTCCGGTTCCGCTCGGCCTACAGACCTGCATCGGATTCTCCTCCGCGAGCAACTCCGGCGGCTTCTTCAACGACTCGCTTCCCACGGGGATCTACAACCTCACGGTTTCGGGGAGCGGATACGTCGCGAACACCACGCTCCTCACGGCCCTCGTCGGCCCATCGGTCTCGGCGGGGACGATCGAACTCGAGCCGCTCGCCTGGATCTACGGGCGGGTCCTCTTGGACCCATGGTACCAGGTGTGGGTCAACACGGGGAACGTCTCTTCTCCCGTTTTCCACGTTATCTGGCTCGGCCCCCCGTCGACCGTCTACGTCTGCACGGAGAGCATCTCGTGCGGCACGAGCGTGCACGCGGACAGCTCCGGGGCATTTGCCGCGCCGACGTACCAGGGTCGCTATCTCGTCATGCTCACCGCCCCTACCGCGAACGGCGGGATGGTCCAGAACGAGACGTGGGTGAACACGACCGGCCTCGCCACGAACTTGAACATGAGCACGGACCCTCAGCTCGACCTGTGGGTCACGGTCTTCGGCGCGGCGAAGGACGCGAACAGCTGGAACGCCACGACGCTGCGCTACGATCTCCCCGCCTCCTGGGCGAGCGTGACCGCGGAGTCGCTCGGCGGCAACGTCGGGACGGCGAAGGTCACGGCGAACGGCTCCGGCGAGTACGTGGCCTGGGTCCCCGGCGGTGACTTCGGCAATGAGTGCCGGGTGACGATCACCAACCAGGCATTCTACTATCCCGAGACCTACCTCGTCGCGTCGTGGCTCGGTCCCGGTCACAACATGTCCTTCGAGGTGCCCCATCTCAATCTCACGAGGTACGGCTACCTTCAGGCTCAGCTCGTCAACAATGCCACCGGCGCCCCCGCGATCGACGCCCCGATGTCGGCCCAGATCGACCTCCTCCTCAACACCTACACGACGAGCGGGGCCGCGAACGGCGGCGGGCAGATCAACATCACCGCCCCGTCTGGCAGCGACATCCTCGTCACGGTCGGGGGCTCCTACGACTACAACTCCACGACCCTTCAGGTCGCAGTCCTTCCGGACAACGCGACGGTGCTGACGTCGGACAACGTTTCCGCGAACGGGGCGGTGGGCCTTCCTCCCTGGGGATGGGTCCTGAGCACCGAGGTCAATTACACGGTGCCACTCACCTACGCGGGAACGGTCTTCGATCCGGTGCACAACGCTCCGGTCCCGCAGGCGTTGGTCGTCGTCGCGACGACCTCGCTCGCGGTCGGGCAAGGGGGAAGCCAACCGACGAACGAACTCGGGGAGTTCTTTTCCGATGCGCCGATCGGAAGGGCCGACATCATGACGGTGAGCGCGAGCGGCTACGTGACGAACACGACGCCGCGCATCGGCGTCGCTCCCGGCGCGTTCGTCCCGTTCGCAACGGTCAACCTCACCGGCGACGGCGTCATCGCGAGCCAGGTTCTGAGCGATCCCAGCGGACTGCCGGTCCCCGGCGCCATCGTGACCGTGTGCACGGGCGTCAGCAGCACGGGCGTCTGCGTCCCCAACCTGGTTCAAACGAACGCGACCGGCTTCTACTGGTTCGCTGCCCCTCCGGGCGCGCTCACGATCTCCGTCAGCGCGAACGGCTATTCCTCGAACTACACGGAGCTCGGCAGCGCGGTCTCCGAGACCTGGAAGTGGCTGCCGGCGTTCCACCTCATCGCCAACGGCGACGTCTTCGGAACGGTACGGGGCCTGCCCACGGGACTCCCGGTGGCTCAGGCGACGGTCGCCGCGTGCTCCCCCTTGGGCGGGACGCCGACCGGCCCGTGCTCGTTCTCGGTCAACACCCTGTCGGACGGCACCTTCTCGCTCTCGCTGCCGGCCGGCGAGTACATCCTCGCGGTCTCCGCGCCGCGGTTCAACTCGACGTTCCTTCCGGTTGCGGTCACGACCGGAGGGGCGGTGAACCTGGGCCTCGTCTTCCTCCAGCAGGACGGGGTCGTCCTGAGCGGGGTCGTGGACGCGGTGACGAACGCGCCGCTGACCGGGGCGACGATCTACGGCTGCTCGGTGGACGCCGAGGTCGCCTGCGGGGCTCCCGTGATCTCGACCTCGGACGGCTCCTTCCGGCTGACGGCGACTCCGGGGCCGGTGTTGGTCTCCGCGGTGATGAACGGCTACGAGAATGCCTACACCGAGGTCGACGTCCCGAGCGGGGCGACGATCATCATCCCCGATCTGCACATGGTCCCGATCGGGGCGGAAGTCTCCTACGCGGTCTCGGGCCAGGTGCTCGGGCCGGGGGGACACCCCGTAGCGGGGGCCGCCGTCGAGTTCACGAGCGGGAGCGCGGTCGTGCGATCCGTGTCGACCGACGCCGCCGGGGCGTTCTCGGCGGTCGTGACGTCGGGGAGCTATCTGCTCGTTGCCAACGCTCCAGGGTTCACGACCGTGCGGCTCCCCCTCAATGTGCACGCTGAGATCAGGGGCCTCGCGATCTCGCTGGGCCTCTTCAACTGGACCGTTTCGGGGGTGCTGACCGATGGCCTGACCGGCGCGGCCTTGCCCGGCGCCACCGTGACGATCGACGGCGAGCTCGTGGGGACGACCGGTGCGCTCGGCGAATTCTCCGTCGACCTCCCGAACGGTACGTACGCGCTCGGGCTCACGGCTCCGGGGAGCTACGCGCCGCTCTCCTTCACGATCTCGGTCGACGGCGCGCCGATTGCCTGGCCGGCAACGGCCGTTCCGCGGATCGGCACGCTGAGCGGGACCGTACGGTCGTCGAGCTCCTCGTCCGTTCTCTCGGGCGCGAGCGTTTCCATCACGGGCACGGCCGTCGACGGGGCGGCGGTCTCCTACGTCGCGACGACCGACTCCGGGGGAGCGTATTCCGTCCCGGTCTACTTCGGGAACTACACCGTGACCTTTAGCGCGGACGGCTTCACCGGCGCGAGCCAGAGCGCGGTGGTGGTCGCGTCGAGCTCGGCGTCGGCCGATGCGACCCTGAGTCCGATCACGACCAGCTCGAGCGCGTCAACGGCGCCGTGGCTGATCCTCGGCGCCGGGGTCGCTCTGATCGTCGGCGCCTTAGCCGCGATCGGATTTCTTGGGAGGAAGAAGGTGGCATCCAGATGAGCGGAAGAGTGAGCGGTTTGGACTCGATCAGAGCTCGCCCGGGCCTCGGCTCGAGCGGAACGCATCGCGGGGCGCCCCGGACCGCGCTCCTCGTCCTCGCGATCGCCGCGATCGCGCTCGCGACGTGGGCCGGCTCGTCGTTGGGGAACGCTCTCGGGGCACCCGCGTCCCCCGCCTCAGCGCCGCTCGTCTCGTCCCCCACCCCCTCGGTCCCCGGGCCCTCCGGCGCAGCGGTCGCCTCGGCGGTCCAGAGCGGTGCGGGCCCCGCGAACGTGGTCTCGAGCTCGGCGGCCTCGGCCGGGGGCCTCTCCCTCGGCATCACCGCGACCCCCACCTCGATCTGCGCCGGCGACGTGCCCACTTGCCCCGCCGGGGTCGGTGAGGGGCGAGTGACGATGACGGCCAACGCCGCCGGCACCGGCCAGTTGGTGTGGCCCGCGGTTCAGGTCGCCTTCGTCGTCGAGACGACGGACATGGATGGGGTCTTCGACCCGAACGTGTTCGATGGAGGCAGCGACACCTGCTGGGCCTCCCCGGACACCCCCTTGTGCGAGGAATCGAACGGGGTGCCGTTCTTCGTCGCGAACGCGCAGACGATCGCCAATTCGATCCAGGCGGCGAACCCGCACTCAGCGGTCTCCTTCGCGCTCGTTGATTACTTCGCGACGTACGACTCCTGGGACGACTATGACGGCGCGGAGTACCACGTCGACATCTCCAACTTCATCCCGTCGGCGTACTTCGGCTCGGAGGTTCGATCGACCTTCCAGGCGACCGTCCTCGGCGGGGGCTACGTCTACGGTGACAGCGACATGTCGGACTCCCAACAGACGACGAGCATGATCACCGCGATGTACGGGACGATCATCGGCAGCGGCCTCACCTGGTCGCAGGACACCCACCACGTCATCGTCCTCCTCACGTCGGCGGCCCCCGAGGACCCGAGCTTCCCGATCAACGGCTGCCTCGGCCCGGCCGACGCCGGGGTCTTCAACTACCCCGACCATTGCACCGAGTCGGTCTGCGAGCCGGCCTACAGCTTCCCCGCGGGCAACCAGCCTCAGTGCGAAGGGTGGATCAACAGCCAGGACGGCAACGCGACCCACTCGATCGCCCAGCTGGCCTTGACGGCGCCGAGCTGTACCGACTCGATCGGCGCGCGGTGCACGGTCGACGTGATCGACTACGCCAACTGCTACACGGATCTCTACTGTAAGGACTGGGTGTCCGGACGAGGGCCGGGTTCCGGCCCCGGGGGCTTCGCCGTTCAGGCCGACATCAACAGCGTCGTCTTAGCCGGCTGCGACATGGCCGCGGCGACCGGTGGCACGTGGAACGGGCCGGCCGGCCAGGTATGCCCCTCCGGTCAGACCGGGTCGCTCACCTACGTCCCGCATGGGCCGTGCGGGACCCCGAATACCGCGAACCCCACGCTCCTCAACGCGTTGCGGGGGGTCGGGTTCGGTCCGGTCCTGATCACGGAGGTCGCCGCGGGAACCGGCGCGCCGCTCTTCTCGTTCGTGCCGTTCGGCTCGATCGCGCTCGCCCCGAACTTGAACGCGACCGCGATCTGCCTGCGGGAAGGGGCGAAGTTCCCGACGTGCCAGCTGAAGCCGACGGTCGTTCACGAGGGAGCGCTCAGCTACCTCGCCTGGAACTGGTCGACGAACGCGACGCAGAACACGATGTTCATCGGTGACTCCTGGCAGGTCGCTTTCAACGTCATGGCGACCGGCCCCCCGTACTCCGTCGTGCCCGTCGACGCCTGCATCACCTCCGATTGCAGCGGCGCCGGCAGCGGCGCGCTCAACGGCCTCTACACGTGGGCGAGCTACGCGGCCCAACCGACCGGTAGCCACGTCAAGCAATCGTTCCCGCTCGCCGAGATCGGGGTCGAAACCGCGCTCACGCCGATCGCCCCACCGCCGCCGCCGCCCCCGCCACCCCCACCGCCTCCGCCCCCGGGCCAGGTCGTGATCACGCCGACGCCGGTTTCGCAGCCCGTCAGCGTCTCCAACACGGTGTCGATCAGCAACCTCTCGCTCCAGGGCGTCGCCGCCGGCGTGATCGCCGCCGGCTTCGCCCGGGTCGGGATCAAGCAGAAGCCGATCGCCATCCGCATGGCGGCGCTCTCGGCGGTCTCCCCGACCGCGAGCGCGGCTCGGACGGCGTCGCGCACCACGTCGAACAACAACAATCCGGCGTTCGGCCACTGGGAGTGAGCCCCCGTGCCACCGCTATCTTCGAGGGTCCTTACGTCCCGGCGTTCCTCCGTCCTCGGCTCGATCGTCCTCCTCGGCGTCGTGGGGCTCATGATCGGCTCCGCGCTTGCGGGCGGCTTCTTCGCCGGCGCCTCGGGAGCCGCGGGAGCGACCTCGTCTCCCGCGCCGTTCGCGGGTGCCGCGGCACCGACCGCCGCCGGCCCCTTCTCGCCGTACTGCGCCCCGATCACCTCGGGGATCTGCGTTTCGCTCGCCAACCAGAGCGAGGTCCGGGGGGACAATATCATCCCTCCGTCCGGCAACTACACCGCTTCGGTCTCCCCGGCGGCGTCGGCGAACATCTCGCTGTACGTGAAGTCCGCGCAGCCCCTCAACTGGACCGGCGCCCCACACTCGGGGCCGGACAGTCCGATCGCCCTCAACGTCAACGCGAACCTGTGGAACGGTGACCCGTACTACTCGATCTACGACGGGACGACCTGGCATTCCTCCACCGCCTCCTGGTGGACGGGCCCGACCCAGACGACGAACGTGACCTACCCCTGGTGGTACCTCGTCACCATCAGCGCGAGGAGCTCCGCGAACCAACCGAACTTCTTCGCGGGGATGTCGGTCGCCTGGTCGATCTCGATCACCTTCAACATCAGCGGCCACTACGACCATCTGACCAGCCACACGTTCTACTACACCTACCGCGCGGCGTGGCCGTTCTCGCCGTACCCGGCCGCCACCCAGTACGCGGGCGCCGCCGCCTTCGGGGAGGACGTGGCGACCTACCTATCCCCCGGCGCGCCGAACTGGAATGATGTTGCGACCCTCGCGATCAATGCAACCCCCGCGACCCGAGCGAACAACGCGACGATCGGGGCGGCCTACGTCGATCTCCTCGAGACCGGCCCGTCCGGCGACACGATCGTGAACACGACCCTCGCGACGCCGCCCGGCAACGGGTCCGGGATCGGGGCGACGCAGCTCCTCTTCAAGGTCCCCGCCGCCTACGCCCAGGTCTCGGGGGCGACCGTCGCCTACTCCGTCCACGTCTCCGACGGGTGGGGCAACTGGATCTGGGGACCGACCGAGCGCTACACGATCGGGGGGAACGGCTCCTTCTTCACCGGCTACTTCGATGACGACCTCGCGGTCGCGACGACCCCCAACGTCGCCTCGACGAGCGGGATCGTGCTCAGCCCGGTCCTCAACCCCGGAACCACCGTCACGCTCACGCTCACGACCCGCGACCCTTCGACCGCGATCGCGGCGGCCAAGATCGTCTACACCGCCGATCTCGGCCCGCTCGGCGTGAGCGGCACCCACTCGATCGCCCTGACCCGCGAGAGCTCGACGACGTTCGTCGGGAAGATCCCGGGGTTCCCGGTCGGGACGAGCGTTACCTTCTTCGTCCAGGCATGGGATTTCACCTCTACGCTCGAGCAGTCCTCGACGTGGACCTACTCGGTCAGCACCTTGTCCTCGCTCGTCCCCCAGATCCCGACCAACTCGACGTTCTTCTACGTCGGGGTGCACGATAGCGGAGGGGGCGGAGCCTGGGTCTCGGGCGCGACGGTCGCGATCCGCTCCGCCTCCGGATACACCGACTCGGTCGGTACGACGCTCTTCGGGCTCGCGTATCCGAACGCGAGCGGGAAGCTCTGGCAGCCCGCCCTCTTGCCGGCGGGGGCGAGCTACACGGTGAACGTCAGCGATCCGGGGTTCATCCCCGCCGGGTCGGCGACCCCCCCGTCGGTCGCCGTCTCGCTCGTCGCGCCGCATACGATGAGCGCCCACGCGGTGCTCGTGAGCGCGGCCGATTATTCCGTCATCCAGAACGGCAACATCCTCATCTTCTGGCTGAACGAGAGCGCCGCCAGCACGAGCCTCACCCCCGCCTCGCTGAGCCCGAGCGTATGGATCCCGGTTGTCGGGCTCATCGCGGGCGCCCTTATTCTGATCCCGATGATCTATTGGTACCGGGAGATCCAGGCGCGCCGCGAGGCCGAGGTCCAGAGGGTGACCCTATGAGGACCGACATCGCCCGTCGTCGATCGCTCGCCGTCGTCACCGTGCTCGGGGCCCTCGTGCTCGCGTCGATGCTCCTCGCCCCCTCGCTCGCGCCTCCGAACTCCGGCTCGAGCGCGCCAGCGGTCGTCGGTGCGGCGGGCCACGGCGCCTCGTCCGGGACCGACGTCACCGCCGTCCCGAGCGCGAACGCCTCCAACCAGTGCCCCACCCCGCAGGCCGCTCCGGACTGGACCAGTCCCAACTTCTTCCAGGACGCCCTCGTTCAGATCCAGGTGCCGGGGTATCCGGACCTCTCGGGGTCGAACTTCCAGATCGTTCCATGCTCGAACACCCTGCCGACCTACCTGACCGGATTCTGGCTCAACGTCTCCACGAACGTCGCGCTGACGGAGGCGTACCTCAACGTCTGGGGAACGACCTGGCCGACCGCCGGGAACGCCCTGCCGGCCCTCTCCGGGTTCGACCCCGCGAAGCCGCAGCAGATGCCGATGGCGATCGACCCGACCGTCCCGAGCACCGCGTCGTTCTTCTTCAACATCTACCGCTTCTTCTACCCCGGAACGACGGTGTACTTCAACATCACCCTCGTCTCCGAGGGGACCGGCGCGTCGCCGAGCACGATCTACTCGACGAACAGCCCCTATTCCGAACTGACCCCGGCGACGGCCGTCGGCCTCGCGTCGTGGATCTTCTACGTCCAGGCCCCCTGGTGGTCCCCCGACTTCTTGAGCGACATCCAGATCACGACGACCCCTCCGGTCACCGGCCTCGTGGCCTACCCGCCGAACAATTTCCAGCAGTTCAACGCGGTGATCGAGAGCGTCGGGCCGGGCGGCGGGGTCGGGGCCGCGATCTCGGGAGCCCAGCTCAACCTCCACCTCACCGGAAATTTCACGGGGGTCTACAGCGTCCCCTTCGGGCCGCAGAACCACTCGCGGCTGAACCTCACGCAGGCCCTCGGACCGTACCCCGGAACGACGGTCACTTTCAACATCAGCGCGTGGCTCGACTGGGAAGGGGGCGAGATCGACCTCATCACGAGCCCGACCTACTCCTTCAACTGGAGCTCGCAAGGAGGTTGGCCGGACCCCACGGCCGGCCTGCTCGGCAACGCGGAGTTGTCGGCCATCCCGTCGAGCGTCCTCGGCTCGATCGCCCCCACGCTCGGCACGGCCGCCTCGGTGAACCTCACCGTGTACGAGCCGCTTCCGAACGTGACGATCGCCTCCTCGGTCATCGAGTTCAGCTACCGGGACCGGGGAGGAGCGTCCCGGGGCGTGATCCCGATGACCGCGATCTCGACGAACACCACCTACGGGATCATCCCGGGTCTCCCCGACGGCGGGGCGGTGACCTTCTCGGTCCTGGCGAAGGACATCTTCGGCAACGTCGTGAGCTCGGGGAACTACTCCTACTCGGAGTCGGGCCCGCCTCCCTTCTCGCTCCGGCCGGACCAAGGCTTTTTGTTCGTGGAAGCCGAGAACATCTCGTCCGGGACTTACCTGCCCGGGGCGGCGTTCACGATCTCGAACGCGACCTGGTCGGCCTCCGGCCGCTCGAGCGTGCTCGGCTTCGGCTACATCTCGGGAGCCGGCCCCGGCGGCTATCTCGGCCTCAGCTTCGGGACCTATACGGTCCACATGACGGCGTTCGGGATCACGCAGAGCTCGACGATCACCGTCTCGAGTTCGCTGCCGAGCGTCGCCCGGTTCTGGTTCGTGAATCCGAGCGCGGCTCCGCTCCAGGTGACCGCGAACGCCCCGCTCCCTCCGATCGACATCGCCCTCATCATCGGTGTCGTCGTGGTCGCCCTCGCGATGTATCCCCTCTACCTCTGGTTCACCGAACGGCGGCGCAAAGCTGCCGAAGAGCAACGGCGGGTGACGCTGTGAGCCAGATCGACCGAGGCTTCGCCGAGAGGATCCAATGAGAACACCGAGTAGACCACCGCAAGCGAGGAGCGATCGTCCGAACATGACCGGGAGCATCACGAGCCCCGAAGCCGGCCCGCGGGGGGGAACGTGAGCGCGCCGAGCTCCCCACCGGCGGGGGCTCCCCCCGCCGCGCCGCCTCCGACGCCTGCGGAACCGACCCCGATCCCCGCGCCCGCCGTCGAGGCGGTCGAACCGACGCCGACGCCGTCGCCGGGCGCCCTCGCCGCCTCGCGCCCGGC